>NZ_CP046204.1:2313-354720 GCF_012569925.1 Enterobacteriaceae endosymbiont of Donacia cinerea
ATGTTCTTTCAAAATTAGGTAAAATAATAATTTAATAAAAAATAATATTTTAATTATTTAATTAATATTAAATTTATTTAAACGATTGTGGGTTGTAAGGTTAAGTAAATAAGCGTATATGACGGATGCCTTGGCAGTCAGAGGCGATGAAGGACGTGTTAATCTGCGAAAAGCATCGATAAGTTGATTTAAAGCATTATTAGTCGGTGATATCCGAATGGGGAAACCTAATATATATAATTATATATTATCGTTATTTGAATACATAGAATAACGAAGCAAACCAGGAGAACTGAAACATCTAAGTATCCTGAGGAAAAGAAATCAATAGAGATTTCCTTAGTAGTGGCGAGCGAAAAGGAAAAAGCCCAGAGATATACATATTTGTTATATTAATAGAAATAACTGGAAAGTTATACAATATAGGGTGATAGTCCCGTATACTAAAATATAATAATTATATTCTCGAAGAGTAGAACGAAACACGTGAAATTTTGTTTGAATATAGGGGGATCATCCTCTAAGGCTAAATACTACTGACTGACCGATAGTGAACTAGTACCGTGAGGGAAAGGTGAAAAGAACCCCGGTTAGGGGAGTGAAATAGAACCTGAAATCATATACGTACAAGCAGTAGGAGCATTTTGAAAAAAATGTGACTGCGTACCTTTTGTATAATGGGTCAGCGAGTTATATTTTGTAGCAAGGTTAACTGTATAAGGAAGCCGTAGGGAAACCGAGTCTTAAAAGGGCGTTTTAGTTGCAAGATATAGACCCGAAACCCGGTGATCTAACCATGGGCAGGTTGAAGGTTTGGTAATGCTTACTGGAGGACCGAACCGACTAATGTTGAAAAATTAGCGGATGACTTGTGGTTAGGGGTGAAAGGCCAATCAAACCGGGAGATAGCTGGTTCTCCCCGAAAGCTATTTAGGTAGCGCCTCGTGTAATTCATATTCGGGGGTAGAGCTCTGTTTCGGTTAGGGAATCTTCCAGATTTACCAATCCGATGCAAACTTCAAATACCGAATAATGTTATCACGGGAGACACACAGCGGGTGCTAACGTCCGTTGTGGAGAGGGAAACAACCCAGATCGCTAGCTAAGGTCCCTAAGTTATAATTAAGTGGGAAACGAAGTGGGAAGGCATAAACAGCCAGGATGTTGGCTTAGAAGCAGCCATCATTTAAAGAAAGCGTAATAGCTCACTGGTCTAGTCGTCCTGCGCGGAAGATATAACGGGGCTAAATTATACACCGAAGCTGCGACAATAAAGAATTTATTTATTGGGTAGGGGAGCGTTCTGTAAATTGTTGAAGATAAATTGTGAAGTTTGTTGGAAAGATCAGAAGTGCGAATGCTGACATGAGTAACGATAAAATAGGTGAAAAACCTATTCGCCGAAAGACTAAGGGTTCCTATCCAACGGTAATCGAGGTAGGGTAAGTCGAAACCTAAGATGAGGCTGAAAAGCGTAATCGATGGACAACAGGTTAATATTCCTGTACTCATTATTATTGCGAAGGGGGGACGAAGAAGGTTAGGTTAGCCAAGTGATGGTAGTCTTGGTTTAAGCGTTTAGATGAATTATTTAGGAAAATCCGAATAATTATAAACATTAAGGCGTAATGACGAGATACTTTATTGTATTGAAGTAATTGATACCCTGCTTACAAGAAAATCCTCTAAGCTTTAAATAATATTGAATCGTACTCCAAACCGACACAGGTAGTCAGGTAGAGAATACTAAGGCGCTTGAGAGAACTCAGGTGAAGGAACTAGGCAAAATAGTGCCGTAACTTCGGGAGAAGGCACGCTGATTGTAAGTAGAGAAATTTACTTTCAAAGCTGAAATCAGTCTAAGATAATAGCTGACTGCAACTGTTTATTAAAAACACAGCACTGTGCAAACACGTAAGTGGACGTATACGGTGTGACGCCTGCCCGGTGCCGGAAGGTTAATTGATGGGGTTATTATTTTTAAATAAGAAGCTCTTGATCGAAGCCCCGGTAAACGGCGGCCGTAACTATAACGGTCCTAAGGTAGCGAAATTCCTTGTCGGGTAAGTTCCGACCTGCACGAATGGCGTAATGATGGTCAGACTGTCTCCACCTGAGACTCAGTGAAATTGAAATTGCTGTGAAGATGCAGTATACCCGCGGCAAGACGGAAAGACCCCGTGAACCTTTACTATAGCTTGATATTGAATAATAAATATTAATGTGTAGGATAGGTGGGAGACAATGAAATATTAACGCTAGTTAATATGGAGTCAATCTTGAAATACCACCCTTTAATATTTATTATTCTAACCTTGGCCCGTTATCCGGGTCAGAGACAGTGTCTGGTGGGTAGTTTGACTGGGGCGGTCTCCTCCTAAAGAGTAACGGAGGAGTACTAAGGTCAGCTAATCACGGTCGGAAATCGTGAGGTTAGTACAAAGGCAAAAGCTGGCTTAACTGTGAGAATGACAATTCAAACAGATGCGAAAGCAGGTCTTAGTGATCCGGTGGTCCTGTATGATAAGGCCATCGCTCAACGGATAAAAGGTACTCCGGGGATAACAGGCTAATACCGCCCAAGAGTTCATATCGACGGCGGTGTTTGGCACCTCGATGTCGGCTCATCACATCCTGGGGCTGTAGTAGGTCCCAAGGGTATGGCTGTTCGCCATTTAAAGTGGTACGCGAGCTGGGTTTAGAACGTCGTGAGACAGTTCGGTCCCTATCTGCCGTGGGCGTTGGAAGATTGAAAGAATTTGCTCCTAGTACGAGAGGACCGGAGTGAACGTATCTCTGGTGTTCGGGTTGTTATGCCAATAGCATTGCCCGGTAGCTAAATACGGAAAAGATAAGCGCTGAAAGCATATAAGCGCGAAACTTATCTTAAGATTAATCTTCCCTGAATTTTTGTTAATTATTTACAAAAATTCCTTAAGGGACGTTAAAGACTATGACGTTGATAGGCTGGATGTGTAAGCATAGTAATATGTTAAGCTAACCAGTACTAATAAACACCCGTGAGTCTTAACCTTACAACACCAGAATCGTTTAGATTTAATTGTTAATTAATTATTTATAATTTAATAAAATATTCCTGGTATAAATAACGCAATGGTACCACCTGAATCCATTCCGAACTCAGAAGTGAAACGTTGTAGTGCCAATGGTAGTGTGAGGTTTTCCTCATGTAAGAGTAGGTAAATACCAGGATAAATGATATATAATAAAAAAATGATTTTTTGTAAATATTCACTAAAAAAATTAAATACTTTTAATATAAATGTTAATGCTAATAAAGTTATAAAAGTTAAAAACTTAATAGAATTATGTGAATTATGGAAAAAATATAAACAAAAAAACCGACCTTGCCTAATTTTAGGAGAAGGAAGTAATATTTTATTTTTAAAAAATTTTTATGGTTTGGTTATTGTTAATAGAATAAAGGGTATTTATATAAGTGAATCTAAAAAATATTGGCATTTACATATAAATTCTGGTGAAAATTGGCACAAATTAGTAAAATTTACAATTAAAAATAAAATTTATGGTTTAGAAAACTTAGCATTAATACCTGGATGTGTAGGGTCAGCTCCTATTCAAAATATTGGTGCATACGGTTCTAGCATACAAGATTTTTGTGAATATGTAGACATAATTAATCCTATTAATAAAAATATTAAAAGAATTAATAAAAAAAATTGTAATTTTAAATATAGAGATAGTATCTTTAAACATAATTATAAAAATTATATAATAATTTCTATAGGTTTATTTTTATCTAAAAAATGGGTTCCAAATTTAAATTATAATGATTTAAAAAAATTAAAACATAATATTCATATTACCCCTAAAAAAATTTTTAATTATATTTGTCATATTAGAAAAAAAAAAATTCCTTATCATAAAATTTATGGAAATGCAGGAAGTTTTTTTAAAAATCCAATAGTTTCTCCCAATTTGGGGAAAAAATTATTAAAAATATTTTCAAATATGCCTTTCTCTTTAGAAAATAATTTTTTTAAATTATCAGCAGGATGGTTAATAAATAAATGTAAATTTAAAGGATATATAAGAAAAGGAGTAATGGTTCATTCTAAGCAATGTTTAATTCTTTTAAACAGATTTAATACTTCATCAGGAAGAGATATACTTAATTTAGCAATTAAAATTTATAATTCAGTTGGGAAAAAATTCGGAATTTGGTTAGAACCAGAAGTCAAAATTATAGATAATTATGGAGAAATTGATCCTTGCATTTTTTTTAAAAAAAATACAAAATTTTAAAGAATTTTATTAAATAAAGTTTTAATTTAATAATCTTCTAAAAATAATTTTTAATGCTAAAACATAGCCATATGTCCCTAATCCTAAAATTATTCCTTCAGAAATATCAGAAAAAAAAGATTTATTTCTAAAAATTTCTCTTTTATATATATTAGTAATATGTACTTCTATAAAAGGAATATTAATTCCTAATAAAGTATCACGTAAAGCAATACTTGTATGGGTAAAAGCACCAGGATTAAAAATAATATAATTAAATTTATCTTTATATTTTATTAAATAATCAATTAATTTATGTTCTGCATTAGATTGAAAATGGTTTAGTTTAAAATTTTTTTTTTCAGCTTTTTTGAATAAAATATTAATAATTTCTTTTAAAGATTTATTACCATATTTTTTAGGTTCTCTAATCCCTAAAAGATTTAAATTAGGTCCATTTAATACCAAAATATGATATTTTTTTATGATTTTTTTATGCATAATTATGTATTAAACTAATTTAATATATTTAAAATTAGTATATAGTAATTTTACTTTAAATATATAAAAAATTTTATTTTTTGAAAAATATTATTTATTTATAATTAATAATATATTTATTTTAAATATAATGTTATTATTTATTATTGAATCATATAATAAATTACATTTAATTAAAATAACCATAAAATATAAAATCAGGTTTTTTTATCATGTTTAAAAAATTTCGGGGAATGTTTTCTAATGATTTATCTATAGATTTAGGAACAGCAAATACTTTAATTTATGTTAAAGGACAGGGAATTGTTTTAAATGAACCTTCTGTAGTAGCAATTAGACAAGATAAAGCAGGTTTTCCTAAAAGTGTAGCAGCTGTAGGATATAATGCTAAAAAAATGTTAGGAAGAACACCAGGAAATATTTCTGCAATTAGACCTATGAAAGATGGTGTTATAGCTGATTTTTTTATAACTGAAAAAATGTTACAACATTTTATAAAACAAGTACATAGTAATAGTTTTATGAGACCTAGTCCTAGAGTTTTAGTATGTGTACCTGTAGGTGCTACTCAAGTTGAAAGAAGAGCAATACGTGAATCAGCTCAAGGAGCAGGAGCTAGAGAAGTTTTTTTAATAGAAGAACCAATGGCAGCAGCAATTGGTGCCGGATTACCTGTTTCAGAAGCAACAGGTTCAATGGTTATTGATATAGGAGGAGGGACTACCGAAGTTGCAGTTATATCACTTAATGGAGTAGTATACTCTTCTTCTGTAAGAATAGGAGGAGATAGATTTGATGAAGCAATTATCAATCATGTGAGACGTAACTATGGTTCTTTAATTGGAGAAGCTACTGCCGAAAAAATTAAACATAGAATTGGTTCAGCTTATAATAATGAAGAAGAATTATTAGAAATGGAAGTAAGAGGAAGAAATTTAGCTGAAGGAGTTCCAAGAGGATTTACATTAAATTCAAATGAAATTTTAGAAGCTCTCCAAGAACCTTTAACAGGGATAGTCAGTGCTGTAATGATTGCATTAGAGCAGTGTCCTCCTGAATTAGCATCTGATATAGCTGAAAGAGGTATGATTTTAACAGGTGGAGGAGCATTATTAAAAAATTTTGATAAATTATTAATAGAAGAAACAGGAATACCGGTTTCTATCGCAGAAGATCCATTAACTTGTGTAGCAAGAGGTGGAGGAAAAGCTTTAGATATGATTGATATACATGGAGGTGATTTATTTAGTGAAGAATAAGATTCTAATTTTAAGATGATATATTTATGAAATTAATTTTTAATAAAAAACCTATTTTTAAATCAAGAATGATTATTACAATTGTTATTTCTATAATAATTGTAATTGCAGATATATATTCAAATTATTTTATAGAATTACGTTACTATATTAATAGTAAAATTAGTCCAGTTTATTTTATTTTAAATAAACCATTTTCTATATATAAGAATACATTTAATTATTTTATAAAAAATAATATTTTACAAAAAAAAAATAAAAATTTAAATAATAAAATTTTACAACAAAAAATTAAATTATATAGTTTACAAAAAATTAAATATGATAACGATAATTTAAGAAATTTTTTACAATTACCTATTTTAAAAGAAAAAAAAAATATCTTAGCAGAAATAATACCTATTTATTTTCCTATAAATAAAGATGTAATATTTATTAATAAAGGATTAAAAGATAATATAAAACCAGGAACAATAGTTCTTAATAATCAAGGTGTTGTTGGACAAGTCATATCAAGTAAAAATAGAAGTAGTCAAGTTTTGTTAATTTGTAATAAAAAAATTTTTTTACCAGTACAAATAAAAAATAGTAATATTACATTTATAATTAATGGAAATGGATGTACAAATAATTTAAAATCTGAATATATATCTACAGATATCAATCTTCATAAAGGAGATATATTAGTTACTTCTGGATTAGATGAACAATATCCTATTGGTTATCCAGTAGGTAAAATAACTGATATATTTTTTGATAAAAAAAAAAATTTTAATACAATATATGTAAAACCGTTTTTACAAATAGAAAAAATAAAATACTTAATATTATTAATAAATTAAGAATAAAAATATGAAAAATTATTTTTTAAAATTGTTTATTTATATAACTTTTATAATATCTTTATTTTTACAAATGTTATTTATTCAAAATAATCATATTATACTACATATATCATGGTTAATATTAACTTTAATCTACTGGATTATAAAATATCCTTATATTATTAATATAATTACTAGTTTTTTTATAGGATTAGTAATAGATTTTTTTCTAAATTATATATTAGGAGTACATAGTTTATTATTATGCATACTCACATATTTAATATCATATAATTATCAATTAATTATAAATTTGCATATAATAAACAAATTTTTTTTTATAATATATGTTACATTTATTATAAATGGTATTATTTATTATATAAATAATATTAATTATAATTATTTAGAATTACTTTTACAAAGTATTTTAAATAGCTGTATTTGGTTAATTATATATTTTTATATAGAAAAAATTTATCATAAATGTCAAAAATATTTTTTTTAAAAATATAAAAAATTATTTTATAAACAAACATTACTCTTTGGTAAACCAGCAATATTAGAAGCTTGTTTTATAGTTCCATTAGGAAATAAGTTAAAAAGAATAGTACTATCCCAATATACGTCTTTATGTTTTTTTTTAAGTGTATTAATTAATATACGTAAATTGGGGTGTATATTATATTTTATATATAAAAAACGTAATGTATATATCACTTTCCAGTGATTAGTAGTTAAAATAATATTTTCTAAAGAAGAAATTTTTATTGCTAATTTTTCATTCCATGAATCATTTTTTTTTCTGTATAGATACATATTTATATAACTAATTTAAAATTAAATATTTTTTAGTAGTTAAAATATTAAAAATAGGAGGAAGAGAGATTCGAACTCTCGAATAGTTTCCTATTTCCGGTTTTCAAGACCGGTGCCTTCAACCTCTCGGCCATTCCTCCATTTTAGATTAATAAAGCTATATTACAACTTGTATATTAATATATTTTATAAAATAATTAAAGTAAATATTTTAAATAATGAATTATTAAAAATATGAAAAAGAAAAATTTTAAATCAGGTAATTTATATATTATTGCAACACCTATAGGTAATTATGATGATATAAGTAGAAGAGCTTTAATGATTTTAAATAAAGTAGATTATATTTTAGCTGAAGATACTAGAAAAGCAGGAATATTATTAAAATATTTTAAAATAAAAAAAAAATTATATTCATATTATGAATATAATGAAAGAAAAAATTCAAAAATTTTTTTAGAAAAAATAAAACAGGGCAATAATATTGCATTAGTTGCAGATTCAGGAACACCATTAATTAACGATCCTGGATATAGAATGATTCAATTATGTCGTCAAGAATATATTAATATTATACCTATTCCAGGTCCATGTTCTGCGATTCTAGCATTAATTATATCAGGTTTACCAACAAATAGATTTTGTTATGAAGGATTTTTATCGCATAAAAAAAATAAAAGAATTCAAAGATTAAATAAATTAAAACTAGAAGATAGAACATTAATTATTTATGAATCTACGCATAGATTATTACAATGTTTATATGATATAAAAAAAATTTTTGGAAAAAAAAGATATATAGTTCTTGTTAAAGAACTAACAAAAAAATGGGAAAAAACTTATGGAGATAATGTATCTAATTTAATTAAATGGATTAAATTAGATTTAAATCGATTAAAAGGAGAATTAATATTAGTTATTAGTGGACATAAACAATCTAAATCTAATGTTTATGAAATATCTCCTAAAATAATTAAAACATTTTTTAATTTAAAAAAAGAACTATCAACAAAAAAAGCAATAAAAATAACTTCTGATATTTTTTCTATTAAAAAAAATATATTATATAAATTTTATATAAAAAAAAAATATTAATTATTATTAGTATAGTATACTATATAATTCTAAAGTTAATTAAAACAGTCGCTTTTATTAATTAATAAAAGAGGAAAGTCCGGACTCCGTAGGGTATGGTGCCAGATAATTACTGGGAAGTTTAAACTTACGAATAGTGCAACAGAAAAAATACCGCCATATTCTAAAATATGGTAAGGGTGAAAAGGTATGGTAAAAGCATACCGGTATATTAGTAATAATATATGTCAATGTAAACTCCACCAGGAGCAAGGCTAAATAAGGTTCGTATTACCCGTACTATGAATCTGGGTAAGCTGCTTGAAATAATAAGTGATTATTATTCTAGATAAATGACTGTTCTAGACAGAATCCGGCTTAATAATTAACTTTATAAATATTAAGCATAGTTTTTTTTAAAAAAATTATGCTTTTCATAAGCATATAAAACATTTTTCATTAAAGTAGCTACAGTTATAGGTCCAACTCCTCCAGGTACAGGTGTAATATACGAAGCTCTTTTCTTAGCTAATTGAAAATCAACATCACCTACTATTTTAGTATTACTAATTCTATTAATCCCGACATCAATTACAACAGAACCTGTTTTAATCCAATTTCCTGGTATAAAATTAGGTTTTCCAACAGCTACAATTAATAAATCAGCATATTTTATATAATGTTTTAAATTTTTTGTAAAACGATGAGTAATAGTAATAGTACATTTATTTAATAATAATTCCATAGCCATTGGACGCCCAACTATATTAGAATCACCAACAATTACTGTATTTAGACCACATGTATTAATATTATAATGTTTTAATATTTTTAATATTCCTAAGGAAGTACAAGGACGTAATAAAGGAACTCCTTGACATAAACGTCCTATATTATGAGGATGAAAACCATCTACATCTTTTAATGGATGTATTTTTTCTAAAATTTTAATTTTATTAATTTTTTTTGGTAAAGGTAATTGAACTAAAATACCATCAATAAATTCTTTCTTATTTAAAAAATTAATAATATTAATTATTTTATTTTCACTAGTATTTTTAGATAAATTATATTTAAAACAAAAAAATCCTAATTTTTTACAAATTTGTAATTTATTCTTAACATAAATTTCGGAAGCTGGATTATTGCCTATTAAAATAATTCCTAAACCTGGTTTTCTTTTTTTATTTAATAAAAGAATTTTCATTTTTTTATTAATTTTATTATATATTTTCTCAGCAATAATATTTCCATCAATAATTTTAGCATTCATTTTATATACTCATGTTAAAATAAAATAATAAATAAAATTTATTTAATTAATTTGAATCTATATTATAATAGTGATATTATTACTTACACATAATAATTCTGCGCCCTTAGCTCAGTAGGATAGAGCAATAGCCTTCTAAGCTATTTGTCACAGGTTCAAATCCTGTAGGGCGCATAAATGGTAGAATACATAATTTATTAATAAAATATATTTAAAGTTTTTAATAAAAATTTAAAAATTTTAAATTTAAAATTTTAATATATTAGCTTATAACATTAAGCAAACAATAAATACTTAGTATTTTTGTTTATTATTTATTTTATACTAGAATTCATAAATTTATTATTTAATAATAATAAATTTTATATTTTTTTAAATCATGAATTCTATAATTTTATATATATAAAGTTATAATTATTATTTTTCTAATTCATAATTAACTACTTAATTTCATTATAATAATAATAGAAGTATATAAAAAATTAAATATTATTAAATAATCTTTATTAATACACAATAAATTACAAACTAATTAACAAAATTAATTTTTACTTTAATTTTATTATTTTTATAAAAAATAAAATTTATTGGGTCGTGCAGGATTTGAACCTGCGACCAATTGATTAAAAGTCAACTGCTCTACCAACTGAGCTAACGACCCAAAATATAAAATTTATAAATTTTATGGGTGATGACGGATTCGAACCGCCGACTTCCTCCTTGTAAGGGAGGTACTCTACCAACTGAGCTAATCACCCAAAATATAATTCTTATATGCTATATTTTTTAATACTATAATGTCAATGTTTTTTATTAAAAATGTTTAAAATAAAAATAAAATAATTTATATTATTATATAATATTATTTAATCTATACAAAAAAATTTTAAAAATTATGAAAATAATAACTAGATTTGCACCCAGTCCGACTGGTTATCTACATATAGGAAATATTCGTACTGCTTTATATTCATGGTTGTTTGCCAGAAAAAATCAAGGTAAATTTATATTACGAATTGAAAATACTGATTTTAAAAGATCAAAAAAAATTTTTATTAAAAATATTATTGATACTTTACAATGGTTAAATATTGATTGGGATGAAGGGCCTTATTTACAAAGTGAAAGAATAAATAGATATAATAATGTTATTAACAACATGTTACATAATAAAAAAGCCTATAAATGTTATTGTTCTAAACAAGAATTAGAAACAAATAAACAAAAACAAATTATAAATGGAGAAAAAATTAAATATAATGGTCATTGTCGTAATAATAAATTAAAAAATGATAAAAAATTACCTTATGTAATAAGATTACGTATCCCAAAAAATAAATATATTATATTTACAGATACAATTAGGGGTAAAATAAAATTTAATAATAATGAATTAGATGATTTTATAATTCAAAGAACAGATGGAATGCCTACTTATAATTTTTGTGTAGTAATAGATGATTGGGATATGAAAATTACTCATATAATTAGAGGAGAAGATCATATAAATAATACTCCTAAACAAATACATATTATTAATGCTATTGGAGCAAATATTCCTATCTATACTCATGTTTCTATAATTACAGATAAATTAGGAAAAAAAATTTCAAAAAGAAATAATAATTTAAATATTTTAAAATATAAGGAAAATGGTTATTTATCATTTGCTTTATTAAATTATATTTTACGTTTAGGATGGTCTTATGGAAATAAAGAAATTTTTTCATTAGAAGAAATGAAAAAATTATTTAATTTAAAAAACTTAAATAAGTCGTCTAGTATTTTTGATATAAAAAAATTAAACTGGTTTAATAAACATTATTTAAATAAATTATCACAAAATGATATGATTAATTATATAAAAAAAATTTGTATTAAAAATAATATCAATATTAATAATGGGCCAAAATTAGAAAATCTATATAAAATATTTTACAAAAGATGTAATTCAATCAATGAAATAAAAAATTTATGTTTTATTTTTTATAATAATCCAAATTATAAAGAAATTATTTTAATTAAAAATTATTTAAATATAAAAGATAAAATAATTTTAGAAATATTTAAAAAAAAATTAGTTAATATTAACATATGGTCTTTAAAAAACATAGATGATGTTTTAAAAATAATAATATACAAATTAAATATATCTTTTAAAAAATTAGCTATGACATTACGTTTAGCTATCACTGGATTAGAAAACACTCCTCCTATTAATTATGTAATTTATTTAATGGGTAAAGAAAAAATTCTATTTCATATTAAAAATGCAATAAATTTCATTAAATTTAATATATAATAAAACATAAAATTCGTTTTTTAACATACACTAATTAATAATTTATTTTATTTATTTATATTAATTCCTTAATTTAGGTGTTATTAATTGTTTTTTTATTGCATATGCTAATTCATCTAATGATGAATTTTCTGGATGTTCATTTTCTAATGGTTCTCCTGATAATTGTGCTTCTGCTAAATAAGTATGTATTGGTTGTCCATTATCATCTTCCATTACTACATGGTACCATGGTTTACTACGTAATGTTATACTTTCTGCAACTTCATCAATTTTAGGATCACTTAAAGAATATTCAGGATCAACATCAACTATAACTCCTAAAAAACCTAATAATTTATGTCTTACTTGTTGACCAATACCAAATTTGCTGGTAATCATTATTAAGATCCTTTCTAAGAAATATTACAGTTCTCTAGAATTAATTATATAATAAACTTCTTTGAAGTTAAATATTAATTTATACTAAATCATAAAAATGAAACATAATTTTATATTTTAATAAAAATTTTATTTTTTAAAGGAAGAATCAATATTATGATAAGACCAATTTGTGCTATTATTAATACTAATGCATTAAAAAATAATTTAAAAGTAATTAAAAATATTGCACATAAATCTAAAATTTGGGCAGTATTAAAAGCAGATGCTTACGGTCATGGTATTAAAAATATTTTTCCTTTTATTAAAAATGATACTGATGGTTTTGCTGTTTTAACACTAGATGAAGCTATATTTTTAAGAGAAAATGGCTATAATAAACCTATTCTTTTATTAGAAGGTTTTTTTAATAAAGAAGAATTATATTTAATTTACAAATATTTCTTAACTATAACTCTACATAGTAAATGGCAACTTAATAATTTAATTAAATATAAATCAAAATATCCACTTAATATATATATTAAAATTAATAGTGGAATGAATAGATTAGGATTCTCAGTAAAAAATATTATAAAAATAATTAATATTATTAAAAATCAAATTAATGTTTATAAAATTACTTTAATGACTCATTTTGCTGATGCATCAAAAAATTCTAACTTTATAAAAAAACAAATAAATAATATTAAAAAAAATATTCGTAATTATTATAATTTTTCATGTTCATTTGCTAATTCTGCAGCTATATTATGGCATTCATATAGTCATTATGACTGGATTAGAACTGGAATTATTTTATATGGAGCCTCGCCAACTGGTAATTGGAAAGATATTTCTAAAAAAAATATAAAACCTGTTATGACTTTAAAAAGTAAAATAATATCTATACAAAAAATATCTTCTGGAGAAATCATAGGATATAATAATGGTCAATGTTGTACAAATAAAAAACATATAATAGGTATCATTGCATGTGGATATGCAGATGGTTATCCCAGAAATATAAATAATAAGACATATGTTTTAGTAAAAGGTATGAAAACATTAATATTAGGAAACATATCTATGGATATGATTGCAGTAGATTTAACAAATATTAAAACAGCTAAAGTAGGAAGTTCAGTAGAATTATGGGGAGAAAATATTAAAATAGATGACGTTGCTAAATCTTCTAATACCATCGGTTATGAGTTAATGTGTTCTGTTTCTAAAAGAGTACCCAGAATTTTAAAATAATTTTTTTAAAATTTTAAAAATTAAAATATAAAAAAAATAATAAATTTTATAATTATTTATCTATTATTTTATATAAATCTTTTATATTTATTCTAAAAAATAATGGTTTAAATTTATTAATTTTTCTATTAATTAAAGGAAACATGATATTATCAATACATAATTTTTTTTTTAAAAATAACTCTGTTTTTTTAGATAAAATAGGCATAATCGGCTTAATATATATCATTATTACACGAAACATATTAATACCCATAGAACAAATATTTTGAACTTTATTTTTTTTTAAGTTATCTTTAATTAAAATCCATGGTTTATATTTATCAATATAATAATTAGCTATATCAGATAAGACTATTATTTGTTTAATAACATGACTAAATTTACATTCTATAAAATATTTATGAATAATTTCAGATTTTTTAACAAATTTTAAATAAAAAGACATATCAATATTTTTAGATAAATTATCATTAAAATAATTATTAATAAAATACGAATTTCTTGAAGCTAAATTCACAATCTTATTTACAATATCTCCATTTATTTTATAAACAAAATCAGAAAAATTAAAATCAATATCATTGATATCAGATGATAATTTAGAAGCATAATAATAACGTAAACTATCAGAATCTAAAATATCTAACCATTTTTTTGCAGTAATAAAATTATCCTTGGATTTAGACATTTTATATCCATTTAATGTTACATGACCATGAACAAATAATTTAGTAGGTTTTCTGAAATTACTTCCTTCTAGCATTGCTGGCCAAAATAAACTATGAAAATAAATAATATCTTTTCCAATAAAATGATATAATTCTGTATTAGAATTTTTTTTCCACCATTCATAAAAATTTATTTTTTTATTATCACATAAATTTTTAAAAGTACTTATATAACCTATTGGAGCATCTAACCATACATAAAAATATTTATTAATAGTTTTAGGTATTTTAAAACCAAAATATGGACTATCTCTAGTAATATCCCATTCTTTTAAACCTAAAATAAACCATTCTTGTACCTTATTTCTTATTTTTTGATCTAAAACACCAGAATTAATCCAATTTTTTAAAAAATTAAAAAATTGAGGTAAATCGAAAAAAAAATGTTCAGAATTACATAATATAGGAGTTGTTTGAGATAAAATAGAAATTGGAGTAATTAAATCAATAGATGAATAAGTTGTTCCACAATTTTCACAATGATCACCATATTGATTTATAGAATTACAATTGGGACATTTTCCTTTTACAAATCTATCAGGTAAAAACATATTATAAACGAAATCATATAATTGCTGAATAATTTTTTTTTTGATAAATTTTCTTTTTTTTAAACGATTAAAAATTAATTTTGAAAAAAAAAAATTTTCATGGCTATGTGTAGTATAATAATTATCGTAACTAATATTAAATTTCTTTAAATCTGTAATATGTTCATAATATATTTTATTAATCATATCTTCTGGACTTATTTTTAATTGCAGAGATTTTAGCATGACAGGAGTACCGTGTGCATCATCAGCACAAATAAAATATACTTTATTTCCGTACATACGATGGTATCTAACCCAAATATCCGCTTGTATATGTTCTAACATATGTCCTAAATGAATACTACCATTAGAATAAGGTAAAGCACAAGTAACTAGTATTTTTTTTTTTAATGACATAATATTTTATTATCTTTATATAATTAAACAAAATTAAAAATTTAATTAATATTTTTTAAAATATTAATAGAAAATTTTCGTTATAATATTATTACAAATAGGATACAATAAATATAAAGAAAATATTAAATATAAATAACAAAAAATATCTTCCTTAAGAAAATTTTTAGTAATAAGTGGTAATTTAAATTTTTTTTTATAAGGCCATAATAATGGAACTCCATATGGAGTTAATATATCTGCAATAATATGACTACAATAACCTATAATTAAACCTAATTTAACATCAAAAATGCAATTTAATTTTAAATGAATAGAAAAAATTATAAAACTTAAAATTAAAACTGATAGTAAACTATGTGTAAATCCTCTATGTCCAAATATTTTATTAATTAAATATGATAAAATTTTAATTCTACGTCCTAAAATAGATTTAGGATTATCAATATCAGGCAATAAACATGTAATAATGGAAACAGGAATAATACGCCACCAATCATCATGATACATAATATTAGAAAATATAAAATGTTGTATTAAAATACTACTAGCTATTGTAAATATTATATGTCCTTTAACTGTCATACTTACCTAATATAAAAAATTAAATTATTTTAGCAATAATACCACTAATATTCACTTCTTTTATAATTACCTTTATTTTATCAGTAACTTTATAAAATAACTTATTTTTAATATAAATAACACCTTTTTCCTGATTAATATTAATATAATCTATATTAGAATACAAAAACTTTTTAGGAACAAACGCATAAGCTCCATTTTTAACAAATCTTATTTTGATTCCATAATAAAATATATCAATTATTTCAGAAATAAAAATTTTACTACGAATTGATATATTTTTAAAATATTGTAAATATAAAAAATTAGATAAATCATTTTTTGCTTTTTTATGTAAATAACGTTTTTTATTCATATTAATAAATATATCATTTAAAGGTTTTGCTATACTATATTTTTTATTTATAATTGCTTTAATTAATCTATGATTGACCATATCTCCAAATTTACGTATAGGAGATGTCCAAGTAGCATATCTTTTTAATCCTAAAGAAAAATGAGGACCGGGTTTTGTATTGAATAATGTAATTAATTGATATTTTTTTATTCTATTTAAAATAAAAGATGCCTTTAAATCATATAATTTATTATATATTTCTTTATAACCTTTTAAAGTTGTTAAAAATGATTTATTATACTTGATATTACACTCATTTAATAGTTCAATTATTTTATTTATTTTATTTATATTAAAACCATAGTATACATTATATACTCCAAAACCTAATTTTTTATATAATATTTCAGATGCACATATATTTGCTGTAATCATAGCAGTTTCAATTATCTTATGTGCTATTCTTTTTTTCTCTATTATTATATCTACTATTTGTCCTTTATCTCCAAAAATAAATTTATAATCAGTATTATTAAAATCTACAATATTTTGACAATTCCATTTTTTACGATATAAGTAAAACTTATATAGAAAAATAATCTGTTGTTTTATTTTATTATTATCTGGTTCCCAATTACCTGTTTTTTCTAACCAATTAGAAACATCATGATAATTTAATTTTGCATTAGATTTTATCCAACCTGTAAAAAAAATTATTTTTTTAGATAAAGAACCATTTTTATGAATTATCATTTTACAAATTAAAACTGGTCTTTTTTGATTAGGATTTAAAGAACAAAAATTTTCTGATAAAATTTTTGGTAATAAAGGAATTGTTAATCCTGGTAAATAATTAGTAAACATTCTTTTTGAGGCAATTTGATCTATTTCATTATCTTTTTCAATATAAGCCGTAGGATCTGCAATAGCTACATAAACTAATAATTTTTTTTCAGATATTTTTTCTATATATAATGCATCATCTATATCTTTGGTATCTTTATTATCTATTGTAATAAAACATAGTTTAGTTAAATCTTTTCTATATAAATTATCATCTAAAAGTTTTATTTTCTTACATAAACTACTTTTAGGAGAATTAATTGAAAGATTATATTTTAATAAAATAGTCCACCATGGAATTAAATATTTATTATCTTTATTTAAAAATTCAGTTATTTCAGCTACAAAAATATTATTTTCTCTATTTATATTTAGAGGATGTTGGATAATTTTTGCAATTACTTTGTCTCCATTTTTAATGATATTTTTTATATTTTTTTTTATATTACATTTTATTATATTTTTATATAAAATTTTTTTTTCCGGAATTATATAAATAATATTATTTTTTTTTTTAATTATTCCTTCAAAAAAATTAATATTAGATTTTAATAATCTAATTGGAATAACTTGTAATTGATTATTATCATTTTTTATGTTAGCTAAAATATAATCTCCTTCCATGATATATTTTAAATAAATATAAGGTATATTATATATATAATTTTTATCTGTTTCTAAAATTCCTGTTTTTTGATTTAAAATTTTTACGCAACCCTTAATAGGTGGTAAATTTTTTTTAAATTTTTTTTTAAGTTGCAAAAGTAAAAAATTATTATAAAGCATAATATTAATTATTAACCATTCTTTTAATTAAGAATTTTTTTTGATTATTAAAATGGTATATCATCTTCAAAATCAAGAAGATTTTCATTTTTATTAACAGACAATTCATCATTATTATTTTTTTCTATATTATTAGATACATTAATTTTTTTTTTCCAATTATTTTTAATTTCTTTAGAATTTTTTTCTTTATTTAATAAATTATTATCATGTTGACGTAAATTATTTAACATTTGCATAATGCCTCCTACGCTGACAATTATTTCAGTTATATAATTATCTTGACCATTTTGGTTTTGCCATTTTCGAGTTTGTAAATAACCTTCAATATATACTTGAGATCCTTTTTTTAAATATTCATTCGAAATTTCTGCTAATTTTCCAAAAATAACAATACGATGCCATTCAGTTTTTTCTTTATTTTCTCCAGTATTTTTATCTTTCCAAGTATTTGAAGTTGCTACTATAATATTTACAACAGGATTACCATTAGGCATATAACGTATTTCAGGATCTTTACCTAAAAAACCAATAATAATTACTTTATTAATACCTCTACTAGCCATTTTTAAATCCTTTTTTCTAATTAAATCTTATATAATTTTAAAATCATTAATTAATTATTACATAAAAAACATTAAAAAAATATAAATCACATTAAAAATAAATTTCCAATAATAAAACGTAACTTTTTCATTGCATTTTTTTCTAATTGTCTTATACGTTCTGCAGATATACCATAATAATTTGCTAATTCTTGTAATGTAGTTTTTTTTTTATTTTTGTTTAACCACCTTAAATTAATGATATTACGACTACGATAATCTAATTTTAGCATAGCTTTATATAGTTTATTTGAAATAAATTTACTCCAATTATCTTTTTCAATTATATTTGCAAAATTAGAGTTATGATCTTTAAGAAAGATGTTAGAATTGTCTTTTTTATTTTTAAAATTATCTTTCATATTATTATTATCACTCATATCTTGAGCTGACATACGTGATTCCATTTCACAAACATCTTTTATAGATACTCCTAATTCTTTTGCTACCATTTTAATTTCATCTTGATTAAACCATCCTAATCTTTGTTTGGCTTTACGTAAATTAAAAAATAGTTTTCTTTGTGCTTTAGTAGTAGCAACTTTTACTATTCTCCAATTACGTAAAACGTATTCATGTATTTCTGCTTTTATCCAATGAATAGCAAAAGATACTAATCGAACACCGATTTCTGGGTTAAATCTACGTACAGCTTTCATTAAACCTATATTACCTTCTTGAATAAGATCTGCTTGTTGTAATCCATATCCTGAATAATATTTAGCTACATGTATAACAAATCTTAGATGTGATAAAATTAATTTTTTAGCAGCTTCTAAATCTCCTTTAAAATATAATTTTTTTGATAATTCTTGTTCTTCATCAGAAGTTAATATTGGATAATTATTTGTAATATATATATAAGAATCTAATGTACCTATAGGTACAATAATAGAAGATCTTAAATTAGAGGTAAATATATTTTTATACATTAATTCCTCCAAAAATAAAATATTATTAATATTTTAAATTAATCTTAATAAAAATTAATTAATAATCTGTAAAAATTGCATTAATAAAATCTTTTGCGTTAAATAAACGTAAGTCTGTTATTTTTTCTCCACAACCTATAAATCTTATTGGTATATTAAATTCATTTGCTAAAGAAAAAATAATCCCCCCTTTTGCTGTTCCGTCTATTTTAGTTAAAGTAATACCGCTAACTCCAATATTCTTATGAAATGTTTTTAATTGATTAATAGAATTTTGTCCAATATTTGCATCTAAAACTAACATAATTTCATCTACAACCATATTATTATTTTTTTTTATTACACGTACAATTTTTTTTAGTTCTTCCATAAGAAGAATATTATTATGTAATCTACCTGATGTATCAGCAATTAAAATATCTATTTGTTTTTTTTTAGCTTGAAAAATTGCATCAAAAATAACTGCTGAACTTTCTTTTTTTTTAGAATTATATATAAAAAAACTATTACTTTTTTTACTCCAAGTAAATAATTGTTCGTGTGCCCCAGCTCTAAATGTGTCTCCAGAAGCTAAAAGAACAGATTTGTTTTTTTTATGAAAATAATATGCTAATTTTCCAATTGTAGTTGTTTTACCTACTCCATTAACACCTATTATTAATATTATAAATGGTTTTTTTACATTTTTATTAATTAAAAGAGGAATTTCTACTGGAAGTAAAATATTTAACATTTCTATCTTTAGATATTTATATAATTGAGAAGGATCTTCTAATTTATTTAATTGTACATATTTTTTTGTTAAATTAATAATTTTTTTTGCAGTATGTATACTTATATCAGAAATAATTAATTTTTCTTGTAATTTATTAAATAAATTTTTATCAATAGTATTTGTTTTTTTAAAAATTTTAATAATTTTTTTACTAATATTTTTACTTGTTTTAATTAACTTTTTTTTTAAATAATTAAAAAAACTCATTTTTTTTTCATTTTTTTGAATTATACTTTTTTTATTTATCATTTTTTTATAAAATTTTAAATTACCTAGTAATAAAATTACTTGATATAATTAAATAATTATTTAAATAATATATCAAAAATAATTTTAAAGTAATTACTATTACTAAGTTATTTTATGTAATTTATGAAAAAAAAAAAATGTTTTAATAAAATTAATATTATATCTGGTAAATGGAAAGGTAAAAAAATAAAAGTCATAAATAACAAAATATTAAAACCCACAATGTGTTTTATTCGTGAAAATTTATTCAATTGGCTTATGAAAAATCATTTACATATGTTCATTTCTTTAGATTGTTATGCTGGTACTGGAATTTTAAGTTTGGAAGCTCTTTCTCGAAATATTTTATTTGCTACATTAATTGAAAATAATAAAAAAATATTCCAACAATTAAAAAAAAATATTTTTTTATTAAAAATACAAAATATTTCTTTAATTTATCAAAATACTATAAATTTTTTATCAAAAAAATCAAATATACAATATAATTTAGTTTTTATAGATCCCCCTTTTTGTGAAAAAAATATTTTGTTACAAAAAACTTGTATTTTATTAGAAAAAAATAACTGGTTAAAAAATAATGCTAAAATTTTTATTGAATATAAAACTAAAAGTAAGAAAATTTTTTTACCAAAAAATTGGATAAAATATCGAGAAAAAAAATTTGGGATTGTTACATATCTTTTATATAAAAGAATTTTATTAAATAAAAAATTATAATTTTTTTATTAAAAATAAATATGGTGGTATATTATATATTTTTTTATAAATTATGTTATAATTCATAAAGTAACAAAAATTTTTTATATCTGTATTAACTAATAAATTATCAGTAATAATTAATAAAGTTTCATTTTTTTTTATCCTAAGTGTTGTTTTTCTGATCATCATAATAGTTGTTGGACACTGTAATCCTTGTATATCTAAAATATAATTTGCATTTTTATAAAAATTATTTTTTTTTAACATTTTAATATATTATTAAGAATAAATTTATATGAATAATTTTATTATAATAAAAAAAATTTTTTTTTTATAAAAATTTATAATTAAATTTATTATTTTAAAAAATATAAGGTAGGTGAACGTTATGGATTTAAATAAAAAAAGAACAATAGCTCTTGAAGATGCTATTGTTCAAATAGAGAACCAATTTGGTAAAGGTTCTATTATGAGATTAGGTGATAATAGAACTATGGATATAGAATCAATATCAACAGGATCTATATCTTTAGATATAGCATTAGGTATTGGTGGATTACCAATTGGTAGAATAGTAGAAATATACGGTCCAGAATCTTCTGGTAAAACTACTTTAACATTACAGATTATAGCTGAAGCCCAAAAATTAGGAAAAGTTTGTGCTTTTATTGATGCAGAACATGCTTTAGATCCTATATATGCTAAAAAGTTAAATGTGGATATTAATAAATTATTATGTTCTCAACCTGATACTGGAGAACAAGCACTAGAATTATGTGATTCATTAGCTAAATCAGGAGTAATTGATGTTATCATTGTAGATTCTGTAGCAGCTTTAACTCCTAAAGCTGAAATAGAGGGAGAAATAGGAGATTCTCATATAGGATTAGCAGCAAGGATGATGAGTCAAGCTATGCGTAAATTAGCAAGTAATTTAAAACAATCAAATACACTTTTAATTTTTATTAATCAAATTCGTATGAAAATTGGAATTTTATTCGGTAATCCTGAAGTAACAACTGGAGGTAATGCGTTAAAATTTTATGCTTCTATAAGATTAGATATTCGAAAAATTGGTAATGTTAAAAAAGGAGATGATATCATTGGTAATGAAACTAGAGTAAAAGTAGTTAAAAATAAAGTTGCAGTACCTTTTAAAAAAGCAGAATTTCAAATTATTTACGGTAAAGGAATTAATATTTATGGAGAATTATTAGATTTAGGAGTAAAAGAAAAAATAATTGAAAAATGTGGATCATGGTATAGTTTTCATAATGAAAAAATTGGACAAGGAAAAATTAATGCTATCAATTTTTTAAAAAAAAATAAAGAACAAGCTACAGAAATAGAAAAAAAAATACGAAAGATTTTTTTTAAAAAAAAATAATATAATTAAATATTTTATTTTTATAATTAATTTATATACTATTTTAATAGTAATTAAGGATAATTTATAATATGGGAAATAAAATAGAAGAAGTTCGTAAAATGTTTTTAGAATTTTTTCATAAAAAAAAACATAAAATAATAGAAGGAAGTTCATTAATACCTCATGATGATACATCATTATTATTTACAAATGCAGGTATGAATCAATTTAAAGAATATTTCTTAGGATATAAAAAATCTCCTTATCCAAGAATTACTACAGTTCAAAAATGTATAAGAGTAGGAGGAAAACATAATGATTTAGAAAATGTTGGTTTTACAAATAGACATCATACATTTTTTGAAATGCTAGGAAATTTTAGTTTTGGAGATTATTTTAAAAAAGAAGCAATTTCTTATGCATGGGAATTATTAACTGATTCAAAATGGTTTAATTTAAAAAAAGAAAAAATATATATAACTGTATATTATACAGATATAGAAACATATAATATTTGGAATAAAAATATTGGTATTCCAAAAAAAAATATCTTTTTAATAAAAGATAAAAATAATAAAATATATAATTCTGATAATTTTTGGCAAATGTCAGATACAGGACCTTGTGGCCCTTCTACTGAAATTTTTTATGATTTAGGTAATAATTTAAAAGGAAATATTAAAAATAACTCATTAGGTGATCGTTTTATTGAAATATGGAATATTGTATTTATACAATTTAATAAAAATTTAAACGGGGAACTAATACCCTTATTAATAAAATCAGTTGATACTGGTATGGGATTAGAACGTATTAGTTCTATTTTAGAAGGAGTTAATTCAAATTATCAACTATGTTTTTTTAAAAAAATGATTACAAATATAAATCATTTTATTAAAAATAAAGATTTAAAACATAATTCGTTAAAAGTTATAGCTGATCATATTAGATCTTCTATACATTTAATATCAGAAGGTATTTTACCTAGTAATGAAAAAAGAGGATATATATTAAGAAAAATTATAAGAAGAGCTATAAATCACGGTAGAATTTTAGGTAAAAAAAAAACATTTTTTTATAAATTAGTAAAAATATATATTAAATATATTAATAATAAAGAAAAAAATATTTTATATAAACAATATAATAATATTGTTACTATAATTAAACATGAAGAAGAAAACTATAATAAAATTATAGAATCAGGAATATTATTATTAGATAAAGAAATTAGAAAATCAAAAAAAAAATTTTTATCAGGAAAAAAAATATTTTATTTATATGATACGTTTGGACTATCTCCTGATTTAATAGAAAATATATGTATAGATAAAAAAATTAATATTAATAAAGAAGAATTTATAAAATATATGGATATTCAAAAACAAAATTCAAGAAAAAAAAATTTTTTTGAAAAAAAAAATTTTTTTTATCATAAAAATAAAATATCAAAATTTGATGGATATGAAAAATTTATTGTTTATAGTAAAATAATTGATATATATTTGAATGAAAAATTAGTACATAAAATAGTAACAGGAGATCAAGGAGAAATAATATTAGATATTACTTCTTTTTATGGAGAATCTGGAGGACAAATAGGTGATATAGGATTTTTAGAAAAAGATAAAAATAATATTTTTCAAGTTTATAATACAAAAATACAAGGAAATTTAATTATTCATATTGGAAAAATGATTTTAGGATCATTAAAAATTAATGATTATTTATATTCTAAAATAAATATACCTAATCGTATGATAATTAGTAGAAATCATTCTGCAACACATTTATTACATGCTATTTTACGTAAAAAATTCGGAAATTATGTCCAACAAAAAGGATCTTTAATTACTAATAAGTATTTAAGATTTGATTTTTCATATGATAATTCTTTAGAATTAGAAGATATTTTTGATATTGAAAAAAAAATTAATAATTATATATTTCAAAATATACCCATAAAAACATATTTTTTAAAAAAAAAAAAAATAAAAGATAATAATATTATTTCTTTATTTGAAAATAAATATAATCATACTGTAAAGATTATAGATATTAAAAATATTTCAAAAGAATTTTGCTGTGGAACACATATTTCAAATACTCAAGAAATTGGTTTTTTTATAATTACAAAATTTTTAAATATCGCAAGTGGTATAAAACGTATACACGCTATTACTCATAATTTAGCATTAGAATATATACAAAAACAAAATCAAAATATTAAATCTATTTCTAATATATTTAAAACAGATGAAAAAAATTTAATAAAAAATATTTTATTAAATAAAAAAAAGATTAATATATTAAAATGTAAAATTAAAGAATTAGAAAAATATATTATTTTAAAAGAAGAAAAATTTTTATTAAAAAATAATATTTTATTAAATAATATTAACTTAATAATAAGTAAAATATATAATTTTAATCCAAAATTATTTAATTATTTTATAAAAAAATTATTAAAAAAATTTAAAAAAGTAATAATTTTATTATCCACAAAATGGGAAAACAAAATATTTTTTATAATAAAAATAACAAAAGATCTTTCTAAAAAAATAAATGTTCTGGAAATAATTAAAAAAAATTTAGATAAAAATGTTTGTAAAATAAATGGATGTGTTAATATGGCACAAGGAAATATTAATCTTAATGAAGATAAATATTATTTTTTCTTATCTAAAATAAGATTATTTATTTTAAACAAAATAAATAAATTAATTTAAGTTTAAATTAATTAAATTTATTTTAAAATAAAAATTTGAAATTATTATTTTAAATAAATATTAATATAATAAATATTTTATTATATTTTATTTTTTTAAGGAGAAAAGGATGCTTATTCTTACTCGCCGAGTAGGCGAAACACTTATGATAGGTGATGAAGTTATAGTAACAGTATTAGGAATAAAAGGGAATCAAGTTCGAATAGGTGTTAATGCTCCTAGAGAAATTGCTGTTCATCGTGAAGAAATATATCAACGTATACAAGCAGAGAAAAATCAAAAAACAAATTCGTTAAAATAAATTTATTTTTTTACAAAAATAATTAATTTGACAAAGTTTTTATAAAAGATATAATATTATATCTAAGTTTAATATAATTGGTGAGATGGCCGAGTGGCTTAAGGCGCACCCCTGCTAAGGGTGTATGTGGTTTTCTGCATCGAGGGTTCGAATCTCTCTCTCACCGAAAGATATTATAGGCATCCGTAGCTCAGAGGATAGAGCACTCGGCTACGAACCGAGTGGTCGGGGGTTCAAATCCTCCCGGATGCAAATAAAAAATTTATTTTTACTATTATATTTTTTAAAGTTGAAATCTTTTAATATAAAAAGAAGCATATTTATTTAAAATAATAAGTTAATTAATTAACTAATTTCGTTATATAGTATTTTTATTTTACTTAAAGTTTTGTTTCTTGTTCACGTAAAATATCATTAATTTCAGTTTTACTTAAAGTTTTTTTATCTACTTTTTTAACTATTATTACACAATATAAACTATATTTACCATCTTTTGATGGTAAACTACCTGGTACTACAACTGAATAGCTAGGAATTATTCCATAATGAATTAAACCTGTCTCTCTATTATAAATTTTAGTACTTTGTCCTATATATACTCCCATTGAAATTACTGATCCTTTTTTTACAATTACCCCTTCTACTATTTCCGATCTTGCTCCTATAAAACAATTATC
Organism: Enterobacteriaceae endosymbiont of Donacia cinerea; assembly: GCF_012569925.1. Classification (NCBI taxonomy): domain Bacteria; kingdom Pseudomonadati; phylum Pseudomonadota; class Gammaproteobacteria; order Enterobacterales; family Enterobacteriaceae; species Enterobacteriaceae endosymbiont of Donacia cinerea. The sequence goes on from NZ_CP046204.1 coordinate 28,823, forward strand.
TTCTATAATAGTGGGTCTAGATTGTATTGGTTCTAAAACACCACCTATTCCGACGCCTCCTGAAATATGAACATTATTTCCTATTTGAGCACAAGAACCTATTGTAGACCAAGTATCTATCATAGTTTTTTTACCTATAAAAGCTCCTATATTAATAAAAGAAGGCATTAGTATTGTGTTTTTAGAAATAAAAGATCCATATCTTACTACAGTAGGAGGTATAATACGACATTTCATTTTTTCAAAATCATTCTTTTTAAAATTATCACCAAATTTTAAAGGTATTTTATCGTAAAAACTATTATATTTACTTTTTAATATAAAATTTTGATTAATACGAAAATATAATAATATTGCTTTTTTTATCCATTCATAAACTTTCCAATTTCCTTTAATATTCTCAGATACTCTAATTATACCTTTATCCAAAAATTTAATTACTTTATTAATATTATTAATAACTTCTTTATTTTTTAATAAATTATTATTTTTTTTATATTCTGAAAAATAATTTTCTATAATATCTTTAGTATATTTCATATAATTTTATTATTAAAATTTTTTAAATTAAAATATGTGTACTTTTTTAATAACAATATCATTTATTTAATAAATAAACAAATTTTAATATTTTTCAAAATTACTTATTTTATTAAGTAAAGAAATTACTTTATTCTCATTAATAATTTTAATATTAAATTTACTTGCTTTTAATAATTTAGAACTTGGATTTATACCTAAAATTAATATATTTGTTTTTTTACTAATATTAGTATTTATTATAGCTCCTAATATCATTAGTTGATTTACAAGATTATGTCTTGTTATAAATTTTAATTTACCAGTAATAACTATTTTTTTTTGATAAAAAAAATTTTTTTCTGAAATTTTTTTAGAATAAATAATATCTATTTTTTTTAATAAATTTTGAATAATATTTATATTATGTTTTTTTTTAATATAATTTAATATATTTAATGAAGTTTTTTTTCCTATGTTAGTAATATTTTGTAATTTAGTTATATTAGTATTTAAAAAATCTTCTAATGTTTTAAAAAAAAATGATATAATATTAGACGTTACTATTCCTACTTCGGGAATTCCTAAAGAAAATAAAAACCTACTAAATGTAATTTTTTGTTTTTTTTTTAAAAATTTTAAAATTTTTTTAATAGATTTATTACCTAAATAATCTACTTTAGATAAAGTAAAAATATTTAAATTTAATAAATCTACAGAACTTTTTATTAAATTTTTATCTACTAATTTATCAATTAACTTTTCTCCAATAAAACTTATATTTATAGCATTTTTTGAAATAAAATGTTTTAAATACGCTTTTAATTGAGATTTACAAAATAATTCTGATGTACAATATAAAATATTATTTTTTTTTTTCTTTAAAATAGAATTACAACTCGGACATATTTTAGGTATTAAAATATTTTTTCTTTTTTTTATAGAATGTTTATTAATTATTACATTAGTAATTTTAGGTATTACATCACCACATCTTTGTATTACAATATTATCTCCAATTTTTAAATCTAATCTTTTTATTTCATTAATATTATATAATGTTGCAAAACTAATATTTACTCCATTAATATTTACTGTATGAAAATTAGCAATTGGAGTAAGAATTCCTGTACGTCCAATTTGAAAAGTTACTTTTTTTAATAATGTTAATTTTTCTTGTGAAGGAAATTTATAAGCAATAGCCCATTTAGGTGCACGATTAGTATGTCCAAAAATATTTTGTTGTTTTATATTATTTATTTTAATAACAATACCATCTATATTATAAGGTAAAAGATGCCTATTTTTTTTATAATATTTATAAAAATTAATAATTTTATAATAAGAAGAATAAATTTTAGTATGATTACATATAGGAATTCCATAATGCTTTAATTTTTTTAATATTTCTTGTTGACTTAAAAAAAAATTTTTATCTATAAAACCAATTCCATAACTAAAAAAATTTAATAAATTTAAAATTTTTGTATTAATATTTTTGTTTAATTTTAATATTCCTAATGTAGCACTTCTTGTATTACTAAATAATTTAGTTTTATTTAATTGTTTTTGATTCAATATCTTAAAATTTTTTTTTGTTATAAATATTTCACCTCTTATTTCTAAATTTTTAGGTAAATTTTTTCCTTTTAAAATATGAGGTATATTTTTAATTTGCAATATATTTTGTGTAATATTTTCTCCAAAAAAACCATCTCCTCTTGTTATTGCACTAACTAAATAACCATTTTTATATAATAAATTAATTGCTATACCATCAAATTTTAATTCACAGCAAAAATTAGATTTATGTATTATTTTCTTAATAGGAGAAAAAAAATTTTTAAATAAATCATATTCACTAAAAACATTATTTAATGATAACATTGGTATTTTATGATTTTTCTTTTTAAAAAATATAAATGATTTATATTTAGAACCTACTAATTGAGTAGGAGAATATTTATTTTTTAAATAAGGATATAAATTTTCTAATTTTACTAATTTAATTAATAATTTATCATATTGATAATCAAGAATATCAGAATTATTCAATATATAATATCTATAATTATAATTTGTAATTATTTTACGTAGTTTTATAATTTTTTTTTTATAACAAAAAAGTTTATAAACTTTATATAAAATATTTATTAATCTAATTATATAAAATTTTATATTTTTCTTTTCCATATTGTTCCAATATCTGTATCTTCTAAAAGAATATTTTTATTTTTTAACTTATTTCTAATATAATCAGCTTTATTCCATAATTTATTTTGACGAGCAATATTACGTTTTTTAATTAATTTTTTTATTTCATCTTCACTATAATAATTATATAAATATGTATTATTTTGTAAATATTTTTTAGGATTATAAAATAAAATCCCTAAAATATTACCTAATTTTTTTAATTTTAAAATATAATAATTAGCAATTAAATATTTTTTATTTTTATAAAAAATATTAATTTTTTTAGATATTTTAAATAATATACTATATGCTTTAGGAGTATTAAAATCATCATTCATAGCATTATAAAATTGTTGTTCTAATAAAAAAAAATTATTTTTAATATTTTTTATATTAAAAAATTTTTTTTTATAAAATAAAGAAGTATATAATTTTTTTATAGCTATTTGTGCTTGTTTTAATTTAGTTTCATTAAATATAATAGGACTACGATAGTGAGTAGCAGTTAAAAAATATCTAATAACTTCTTCATTATATTTTAATAATAAGTCTTTTATTTTAAAAGTATTTTTTAAAGATTTAGACATTTTTTTATTATTAATTATAATCATCCCTGTATGTATCCAATAATTAACAAAAAATTTTGGATCAATACAAGAAGATTGAGCAATTTCATTTTCATGATGAGGAAATATTAAATCATTACCACCACCATGTATATCAAAACACTTTCCTAAATATTTACGACTCAAAGCTGAACATTCTATATGCCATCCCGGACGGCCATAACCCCAAGGAGAGTCCCATCCTATATTTAATTTATTAGTTAATTTCCATAAAATAAAATCTTTATAATTTTGTTTAAAATTAATATTCTTAACTCTTATATTTGATTTTAATAAATTTATATTTTGTTTAGATAAAAATCCATATTTTGGATATTTTTTAATAGAAAACATAATATCACCATTCTTAGCAATATATGCAGTATTATTTATTAGTAACTTTTTTATTACAGATATAATATCTTGTATATGATCAGTAACTTTAGGTTCAAAATTAGGAAATAATATATTTAAATTATTAAAATCTTTTGATATTTTATCAATTATATTTTTTGTAATAGAATATATATTCTTATTTTCATGATTTGCTAAATTTATAATTTTATCATCAATATCAGTAATATTTCTTATATAATAAACTTCATAATTTAAAAATTTTAAATATCTGATAATAATATCAAATACAATAAAAGTTCTTCCATGACCAATATGACATATATCATATGGAGTTACACCACATACATAAATTTTTACTTTTTTTTTATTAATAGGATAAAATACTTCTTTTTTTTTACTTAATGTATTAAAAATTTTTAACATTTCTTTTTTCTTAATTAAATTATATAAATAATTTTATATTAATTATTTTTTTATGTAATATTTTTTTATAAAAAATTAATTAAATTATTTTAGAAAAAATTTTAAATATTTTCATTATCATAATAATTTGAATAATTATCAAAACGTGTAATTTGATTATTAAAAATTAATTTTATAGTTCCAATAGGTCCATTTCTTTGTTTACCTATAATAATTTCAGCTATACCATGTAAATTAGTATTTTCATTGTATACTTCATCCCTATAAATAAACATAATAAGATCTGCATCTTGTTCTATTGAACCAGATTCTCTTAAATCAGAATTCATTGGTCTTTTATCAGATCTTTGTTCTAAAGATCTATTTAATTGAGATAAAGCAACAACAGGAACATGTAATTCTTTAGCTAATGATTTTAAAGAACGAGAAATTTCAGATATTTCTAAAGTTCTATTAAAAGATAGAGAAGGTACTTTCATTAATTGTAAATAATCTACCATTATCAAACTTAAACCATTATGTTCTCGAAATATTCTTCTAGAACGTAATCTAATTTCTGTTGGAGTTAATTCAGAAGAATCATCAATATATATATTTTTTTTTTTTAATAAAATACCCATAGTATTAGATATTTTTTTCCAATCATTATCATTTAATTGTCCTGTTCTAATTTTACTTTGGTTTACACGTGAAAGAGATGCTAGCATACGAATCATAATTTGTTCACAAGGCATTTCTAAACTAAATATTAATACAGGTTTATCTTGAGATATTGCTGTATATTCACAAATATTCATTGCAAGCGTAGTTTTTCCCATAGCAGGACGTGCGGCAATTATAATTAAATCAGAATTTTGTAATCCTGATGTTTTTTTATTTAGTTCATGATAACCAGTATCTATTCCTGTGATCCCTTTTTTAGGAGCATTATAAAATGATTCAATTTTAGAAATAGTAACTTCTAAAATTTCTTCTAAATTTTTAGGTTTAGTATTTTTATGAAACCTTTTTTCTGCAATTTTAAATACACGGGATTCTGCTAAATTTAATAAATCTTCACTATTTCTACCATTTGGATAATATCCAGCTTCTGCTATTTCATTAGCAACAGATATCATTTCTCTAATTATAGCACGTTCATGAACAATATCCGCATAAGCATATATATTCGATATACTAGGAATATTTTTTGATAATTCAGCCAAATATGCAAATCCTCCTACTTGATTTAGTTTTTTTTTACTTTGTAAAGATTCAGATAATGTTATTAAATCTATAGGTTTTCCTAATTCTATTAAAATATTCATTTCATTAAAAATTATTTTATGTGATAAAATAAAAAAATCGTCTACTATTATTTTTTCTATAATATAATCCCATCGATTATTATCTAACATTAATCCTCCTAATATTGATTGTTCTGCTTCTAAAGAATGAGGAGGAGTTTTTATATTTTCAATTTGTAAATCTTTTTTAAATTGTTTCATTAAATTATTTATTACCATTTATAAATATAATTTTTAACTTATTTAAAAAATAAAATAGAATATATTATTAATATTTTATATAAAATAAAGCTTTTTTTAACATATCTAGATTATTATTTTTTAAAAAATTTTTTTTATTAAAAATAAAATTTTTAAAATTATGAAATCCATTAATACCATAAAAAATATTTAATAAGGGAGTAATAATAGTCATTAAAGGAACACCTTTATTTAATTCTTTTTCTATATAGGAAAACATAGATTTTACTATTATTAAAGGGTTTTTAATAATAACAGATTTATTATTATAAATATGTTTATCGATATTTATTAATATCATTGGATTTTTAAAAATTTCTCTACCAATCATAACTCCATCAACATATTTTAAATGTTCTTTAATATCTAATAAAGTTTTAACACCACCATTAATTGATATTTTTATATTCGGAAAATTTTTTTTTATCTTATAAATAATTTTATAATTTAATTTAGGGATTATTAAATTTTTTCTTGTACTAATTTTTTTATAAAGTAATGCTTTTCTTGCATGAATTATAAATCTTCTACAACCACTTTTTATCAATAAATCAATAAATTTATATAAAAAATCATAATTATCATTATTATTAATTCCAATACGCATTTTTATTGTAATAGGAATCGTAACACTATCACTCATAGATTTAATACAATCTGATACAATTTTAGGTTGAAACATTAAACATGCTCCAAAATTACCTTTTTGAGATCTTAAAGAGGGGCATCCTAAATTTAAATTAATTTCTTTATATCCTATTTTTTCTGCTTTTTTAGCACACAAAGATAATAATTTCGGTTCATTACCAGCTAATTGTAATACAAGATTATTCACATTATTATTTTCTAATAAAATTATTTTATTATTTTTAATTAAATTAGAATGAATCATTTCAGTATATAAAAGTGATTTTTTAGTTAATTTACGGTAAAAATACCTACAATATTTATTAGTTTTTTTAAACATAGGAGCTACTTCAAATCTAAAATACGGAATTTTTTTTTTCATATTTATATATTAATAAATGCAAATTTATTTCTTTGAATAAAATATATTAAAATAATAAATATTAATTTTAATAAATTAATTATATGGATTTTTATTTTCTTGAAATTTTAAATTTATAACATTGCCAATACATTGTAATTTTTTATAAAAAAAATTTAATAAATAACGTTTGTAATTATTATTTAATTTTGTTAACTGATTACCATATATTTTAAATATTAAAGGATTATTATTTAATTGATGTATATATTTTAATTTTATACGTCTACCATTATGTATTGGTGGTAAAACTAATTTGGTTGCTAAATTTAAAATTTTCATAAGTTTAGAAGTATTATATATTTTAGTAGATATATTATATATTTTATATATTATTTTAAAAATATTTGTTAAGTTTACAGTAAATTTAGCAGAAATAGAAACTATAGGAAAAAATTTAAATTTTATTTTTATAAGTTTTTTTATAAAATTAATATCTTTTAATTTTATAAGATCTATTTTATTTATTACTAAAATAATTAATTTTTTTTTAGAAATGATATAATTTATTATTGTTATATCTTGATTACAAAAAATCTTTTTTTCTCCATTAATTACATATAAAACAATATTAGATTTTTTAATAATTTTATAAGATTCTAAAATAGATATTTTTTCTATTTGATTTTTAATTTTATTTTTTTTCTTTATACCTGCTGTATCAATTATAGTAATATTTTTATTAAATTTATTTAATGATACAGAAATACTTTCTCTTGTTGTTCCAGGAATATCACTAATAATTACTCTTTTTTCATTAACAAATTTATTTATTAAAGTGGATTTACCTACATTAGGCATTCCTATAATAGCTAATTTAATATTATTTTTATTTTTTATATAAAATTTATTTGTATCTTTTTTATTTATAAATATCTTCTTAATATAAGAAAATAATATTTTTTTTAATTTTAAAATATCATTATTATCTAAAATATTTATTTGATAAAAGTTTACACCTAAAGAATAAAATTCAGTATCTAAAAATTTTTTTTTTTTAAAATTTAATATTATAATTACTTTTTTACCATATTTTCTAATATTCTCAATAATTTTATAATCTATAGTATTTAATTTATCTCCTTTTATTATTAATAAAATAAGATTTGATTTTTTAATTAAAAATAAAATTTGTTCTTTTATTAAAGGATTTTTTTTATTAAAGTTATTATAACTAACTGTATCTATACAGATAAATTCTAAATTTTTAATCTTAGCATTACCATATTTAGTATCTATTGTAAAATTTGGTATTTTATTAACTAACGAATCATTTTTTTTAATTAAAATATTATATAAAGAAGATTTACCTACATTATTATTACCTAATATAACAATATTAGGATATTGATGTGTCATTTTTATCTCTTTTATTTAAGATATTGTTAAAATTTTAAATAAATATATTTTATTATATATATTTTGTACAACTAATTTATTTTTTATTACTAAAATATAATTTATTTTATATTTATCAATTTTTTTATTTCCAAGGAAAATTCCTTCTTTAGGATCTATCCAATAAAGAAATCCTTTATTATTTGTAAAAAAAATTTTTTTATTATATATAAATAAATTATCAATTTTATTATTTTTAAATTCATCTATTATCCATATTAATTTACCATTTTTTGCATTTAAGGCAAAAATTCTGTTTAATGGGTCTATTAAATAAATAACATTATTATTTATAATAAAATTTTTATGAGTAAAATATATTTTTTCCCAAATAATATCACCTGTACTTAAATTTATCGCCATAAAATTACCATTATAAGATGATACATACACAATTCCTTTATATATAATTGGTTGTATATCAATATCATTTATATTAATGAAATTTTTATTACTATTCATTCTTAATAAACTTTGCTCCCAAACTAAAAATCCGTTAGTAACTACACGAGAACTAATTAAACCATTATCACTTCCTATAATTACATTATCAAAAAAAAGTACGGGATCAGATAAACCTCTTATAGATAATATATTTGAATGACCTAAATGTGCTGTCCATAAAATTTTACCATTATTTTTATCTAATCCCTGTAAAATATCATCCATACTATGGACTAGTAGTATATTTTTTCTAATAATAAAATTAGATAATATTTCATTAAATATATTTTGTTCCCACACTACAGATTTATTTTTTATATTTATTGCAAAAATTTTTCCTTGTTTATTACCAACATACAAATAATTATTTGAAATTATGGGTCCAGCAGTAAGATATTCATATTTACAAGATGAAAAAAAACAAGATTTATTTATTAAATTAATAGACCAAATAATTTTTCCTGTTTTTATATTTATACAATAAATAAATCCATTTTTATTAGCTAAGTATAAAAATCCTTTACTATAAAAAGGTTTTAATTTTTTAAAAGAAATATTATTTTTTCCTATTTTATTTTGCCAAATTAATTTAAACTTTATTTTATTAAATTTAGATAATGTACTATTATTTTTTTCATATGTACAAGAAGTTAAACAAATAGAACAAAGAATAAATATTAACATTACAATTTTTGGTAATTTTATTTTCATATTTTACTCTTTTATAATTAAAATTTATTTTAATAATTGTAAAATTTTACTAGATAAAAATTTTTTAAAAAATAATTTATTAAAATATTTTTTCTAAATGTAATATTAATTTATTTTCTGGTATAATGATTTGTTTTTTTAAACATAAATCTTTAATAATAAGTAAAGAATTATCTATTTCTTTTTGACCTATAATAATTATAAAATGTGATTTATATTTATTTGCTTTAATAATCTGTTTTTTTAAATTTTTAAAAAGATAACTAGTTACTATTCTAAGTTTAGGAAAATTTTTTCTAATTAATTCTCCAATAACTAAAATTTTTTTTAAAATATGATTATTTTCCATTGGTATTAAAAAAATATCAACAAGATATTTGATCTCTAACTTAATAGATTTCATATTTTCAACTAATAAAATTAAACGTTCTATACCTATAGCACAGCCAATTCCACTATTAATTTTATTATTACTCATATTATTAATTAATTTATCATATCTTCCTCCTCCACATATAGTTTTAGAATTTGTTGTTCCTATATTATTAGTTTTCCATTCAAATACTATATCATTATAGTAATCTAATCCTCTAACTAAATAATCATTTATAGTAAATTTTATATTCATAAAATTTAAAATTTTACATAATTTTTTAAATTTATATATACTATTTTCATTAAGAAAATTTTTTAATTTAGGGGCATTAATTAATAATTTTTGAATATTTTTATGATTATTATCTAAAATTCTTAAAGGATTTGTATATATTTTTTTTCTATCTTTTAAATCTAAAAGATGTAAATTTTTTTCTAAAAAAAATATTAATTTTTTTATATATTTTTCTCTATCTATTAGAGATCCAATAGTATTAATTTCTAAAAAAATATTTTCTGTAATATTTAATTTTTTCCATATATTATTTGTAAGAATAATAATTTCAGCATCAATATAAGGAGATTTTAAACCAAGTATTTCAATACCAATTTGATTAAATTGTCTATATCTCCCTTTTTGGGGTCTTTCATAACGAAACATAGGTCCATTATACCAAAAACGCTTATTAATATAAAAAATATTATGTTCAATTATAGCTCTAATAAAACCCGTCGTTCCTTCTGGACGTAAAGTTAAAGAATTTTTATTTTTATCTAATAAAGTATACATTTCTTTTTCTATAATATCTGTATTTTCACCAATAGTTTTATTAAATAATTCACTTTTTTCTAAAATAGGTAATTTAATTTCTTGATAACCATAATTATTTAAAATATTTTGAATAATATTTTCAATATTTTTCCATAATAAAGTTTTTGGAAATAAATAATCATGCATACCATAAATTGCTGTAATTTTTTTTATCACTATAAATTCTCTTTTATTAAGATTAAGTTTAATTATTTTTTCAAATTTTATAAAATTTGAAATGTATTAATATTATACTAATAACAATTATTTTTAAAAATAAAAAATATATTCTTTTACATATTTTTTATATAATAAAATTAAATTTTATTTAAAATAATTAAAATTAAAAATATATTTTAATGAAAAATGATATTTATTGGATGAAATATGCTTTACGTTTTGCTAAATTAGCAAAAAATACTGGAGAAATACCAGTTGGAGCAATTATTGTAAAAAATAATAAAATAATTTCTTATGGTATGAATAATTCAATTAAAAATCATGATCCTACAGCACATGCTGAAATAATAGCCTTAAGAAAAGCTGGAAAATATTTAAAAAACTATAGATTATTAAATACAACTATGTACGTAACATTAGAACCATGTTTAATGTGTTCTGGAGCTATAATTATTAGCAGAATTTCTCGTTTAGTATTTAGTTCTTATAATAAAAAATATAGTAATATAGGATCTTTTATAGATTTATTAGGTATTTATAATATAAACTATAAAATAAAAATAAATTCTGGAATTTTAATCAAAGAATGTACAAATATTATAAAAAAATTTTTTTTCTTTAAAAGAAAAAAGAATTTTTTTTTAAAAGGTAATCAATTTGAAAAAAAACAAAAAAATATTAAACTATGATACGGAATTATTAAATATTTTAAATAAAGAATCAAAAAGACAAGAAGAAAGTATTAATTTAATAGCTTCTGAAAACTATACATCCTATAATGTAATGTTTTTTCAAGGATCTAAATTAACTAATAAATATGCTGAAGGATATCCTAAATATAGGTATTATGGGGGTTGTAAATATATTGATCAAATTGAAAATATTGCTATACAAAGAGCTAAAAAATTATTTCATGCAGATTATGTAAATGTACAACCACATTCAGGATCACAAGCTAATTTTGCTGTTTATATGGCTTTATTAAAACCTGGAGATATTTTAATGGGATTAGAAAATTCACATGGAGGTCATTTAACACACGGTTCTAAAGTAAACTTTTCAGGAAAATTTTATAAAAATATATCATACAAAATAAATAAAAAAGGGATAATTGATTATAATAATTTATTAAAATTAGCAAAAAAATATAAACCAAAAATAATTATTGGAGGTTTTTCGTCATATTCAAGAATATGTAATTGGGCTAAAATGAGATATATTGCTGATATGATAAATGCATATTTTGTTGTTGATATTTCACATATTGCAGGATTAATTATTGCAGGATTATATCCTAATCCATTACCTTACGCTCACGTAGTAACCAGTACAACTCATAAAACATTATCTGGACCTAGAGGAGGAATAATATTATCATTAAAAAAAAATAAATATTTATTTCAAAAATTTGATAAATCTGTTTTTCCTGGAAGTCAAGGTGGTCCTTTAATGCATGTAATTGCGGCTAAAGCCGCTGCATTTAAAGAAGCATTAAATCCTAATTTTATTTTATATCAACAACAAATACTAAAAAATGCTAAATTAATGGTCAAAATTTTAAAACAATATCATTTTAAAATAGTATCTAATTATACTGAAAATCATCTATTTATTATAGATTTAACAAATAAAAATATAACAGGAATAGAAGCTGAATTATTATTAGAAAAATATAATATTATTGTGAATAAAAATAGTATTCCTGATGATATAAATCCTCCTTCTATTACTTCTGGAATAAGAATAGGAACACCAGCTATTACAAAAAGAGGTTTTAAAGAAAAAGAAATATATTTATTATCTAAGTATATTATAAATATTTTAAATAAAAAAAATAAATATTGTAAAAATATAAAAAATAATGTTATTAAATTATGTAAATTATTTCCTATATATAAATAATATACTTTCTTTAATAAGATTATTTTAAAATTTTAATTTTTTAGATTAATAAGGATAATTTAATAATGATAAAATGTTATTCAGTTTTTATCTGTGTTACAGATGGTATTGAAGATATAGAAACAGTATCTTCAATAGATATTTTAACTAGAAGTAATATAAATGTTATATTAGTTAGTGTAAATAATAAACGAGAAATATTATGTGCTCATGGTACAAAAATTGTAAGTGATATTTTTTTAAATAATATAGAAAATATTAACATCGAAAATATAATAGCAATTATTCTTCCTGGTGGATTAGAAGCATCTAAATATTTTCAAAAAAATTATTTTTTATTAAAATATCTAAAAAAATTTAAATTTTCTAATCGTATAATAGGTGCAATATGTGCTTCACCTGCTATGGTTATTAGTGCTAATAATTTATTTCCTAATGCAAAAATGACTGGATATTTAGGATTAAAATATTTAATACCAAATCAACAATGGACAAAAAGTCCAGTTTATTGGGATAATAAATACAAATTATTAACAGGACAAAGTGTAAAATATGCTATACAATTTAATTTAAAATTAGTACAAATTATTTTAGGAGAAACAGTATCTCTAAAAATAGAAAATGAATTATAAATAAAAAAATTTAATAAAAAATTGATATATTGAAAATATTTATAATTACTATATAAATAATTATTAAAATAAAAAATTTTAATTATTTAATTTCTTAGTTTGTTTGCTATTTTATCTAACACACCGTTAATAAATTTATAACTATTTTCAACTCCACCAAATTTTTTTGCAAGACAAATACTTTCATTTATTACAACTTTATATGGAACATCTAAACGATTAATTAATTCGTATAAAGAAAGACGTAAAATTGCTTTTTCAATTTGTCCTAACTCAAATAATTTACGAGATAAAAATGGTTTCATTACATTATCTAAATAAAAACTATTAATTATTACTCCATTTATTAAATCATTAAAATAATCAATATCAATGTTTTTAATATTTTGTATTGATTCGTTTAAAAAATAGTATTGGATTTCATGAAAATTATTTTTAGATAATTGCCAAGAGTAAATAGCTTGTAAAGCATATTTTCTAGATTGATATCTTTCAGTAAACTTCACTTAACTTACCTTTTTATATGTAATAATTTTATGGATTTAAATATATTAATCATTTCTAATAAAGTTAAAGCTGCTTCAGTACCTCTATTACCTAACTTAACACCTGATCTTTCAATAGCTTGTTCAATATTATCCGTTATTAAAATACTAAAAGAGATCGGGATATTATTTCTTACTGATAAATTAGATATTTGAGAACAAACTTCTTTCGATAAATATTTAAAATGAGATGTTTTTCCTTTTATAATAGTTCCAATTGCTATTATACCATCATAAATATTTTTTTGTATTAATAAATTAATAACTGAAGCTATTTCATAACTTCCTGGTACCCAACATATAGTTATATTTTTATCTTGTACCATACCTATTCTTTGTAAAGTATCAATAGTAGCATATAATAAATTTTTATTTATAAATGTATTATATCTTGATATAACAATAGCTATAAAAGCATTAGGTGCTATAATATTTTCATCAATAATTTTCATAGTATATTTTTTATATCCTTCTTTTTTATAAAATTATTTAATAGGTTTTAATATTAATTTTAGATCTGGTCCTAATTTTTTTATATTTGTAAAATAAAAATTAGGTACATTAATAATATTTGTAAATTTATGTATATTACATAAATTTAACGACATATTTCCTAATAATTTAGGAGATAAATATATAATTAATTCATCTATTAATTTATCATTAATTAAAGATCCTGATAAAATACTTCCTGCTTCTATAAGAAGTGAATTAATTCCTCTATTACCTAATATTTTAAATAAATATTTTAAATTAAAATAATTATTTATTTCAGGAATAATAATTTGCTCTACATAATGAGGCCAATTTTCAAAAGTATATTGTGATTTTACTAAAATTATTTTTCCAGGAGATAAAATAATTTTATTAGTAGGTTTAATTTTATTTAATCTATCTAAAATAATTCTAATTGGTTGTCTTAATAATTTTTTAGGATATTTTTTTTTTATTTGATAAAATAATTTATTCCATTTTACTAATAAAGTAGAATTATCTTGTAAAATAGTTCTACTTGTACTTAGAATAGCTGTGCTTTTTGCTCGTAAATTTTGAACATCTTTTCTAGAAACTTTTGAAGATATCCATTTACTATTCCCATTTAATAATGCAATTTTACCATCTAAAGATGATGCTAATTTAAGTTGTATCCAAGGGAAACCAGTATTCATTCTTTTAAAAAATCCATAATTTATGGATTTAGCTTTTTTTGATAAAACATTATTAGTTATTTGAATACCTTTACTTTTTAAAAATTTTAATCCTTTACCATTTACTTTTGGATTAGGATCTTTTGAAGCAACTACTAATCTTTTTATCTTAGCATTAACTAATGCTTGACAACAAGATGGTGTTAAATTTTTATAATTACAAGGTTCTAATGTTACATAAACTGTTGATCCTTTAGCATATTGACCTGCCATTTTTAATGCATTAATTTCTGCATGAGATTTTCCTGTTTTAAAATGATATCCTTGTCCAATAATTTTTTTATTATTAACAATAATACATCCTACATTTGGATTAGGAGTTGTAGTAAAAATTCCTAGTTTAGCTAATTTTATTGCACGCATCATATAAAATTTATCTATTACATCCATAATAACCTTAAAAAAAATTTAATATTTTAATAATTTAAAATTTTAATAATAATTAAATTATTTTAATATAATTATTTTAATTAAATAAAAACTCATAAAAAATAATTTTTTATTTAAATATTTAATAAATATAAATTATTATAATTATATATAATATATATATAAAATATAATTTTTTTAATTATTAAATTAATTTTAATATAAAAAAATATATTTTTAATAAATTTTCTTTTAAGAGATGATATTAATATGAAAAAAAAAATTATTCTTTTTGATACTACATTACGTGATGGTGAACAATCACTAAAATCTAATTTAAATACTAAAGAAAAAATAGAAATAGCATTAGCATTAGAATCTATGGGCATTGATATTATTGAGATTGGATTTCCTATTTCTTCTCCTAACGATTATCAAACTTCTAAAAAAATATCATATATTATAAAAAATAGTAAATTATGTGGTTTAGCTAGATGTAAAGAAAAAGATATAGATATGGTATATAAATCATTAAAAAAATCTAATAATTTTAGAATTCACCTTTTTTTGGCAACTTCTCCTATACATATTATTACAAAATTAAAAACCACTTTAAATAAAGTAATAGAAAAAATATCATTTATGATAAAATATGCACGTCAATATACTGATGATATTGAATTTTCTTGTGAAGATGGAAGTAGGACACCTATTAACGATTTATGTTTAGTTGTAAAAACAGCAATTGATGCAGGAGCTACAACTATTAATATTCCAGATACAGTAGGTTATACATTTCCTCAAGAATATTATAATATAATTTCTTATTTAAAAAAAAAAGTAGATAATATAGATAAATGTATTCTTTCAGTTCATACACATAATGATTTAGGTATGGCAGTTGGTAATGCTATTACTGCAATAAATGCAGGAGCAAGACAAATTGAAGGAACTATAAATGGAATAGGAGAAAGAGCCGGAAATTGTGCTTTAGAAGAAGTAATTATGGCTCTATATACAAGAAAAAAAAATATGAATTTTTATACTAATATAAATTACCAAAAAATATATTATACAAGTAAAATAGTAAGTAAAATTTGTAATATTCCATTAGCTATTCATAAAGCTATTGTAGGAAGTAATGCTTTTTCTCATTCTTCTGGAATTCACCAAGATGGAATGATAAAAAATAAAAAAACTTATGAAATATTAAACCCTAAAAATATAGGTTTAAATAAAACAAAAATTAATCTTACTTCTAAGTCAGGAAGAGCTGCAGTTAAATATCATATGAATTTAATGGGATATAAAAAAAATACATATAACATTAATACACTATATAAAAAATTTATTAAATTAGCTGACCAAAAAGGACAAATTTTTAATTATGATTTAGAATCATTAGCTTTTAATAATGAAATAGAAAATAATACAGAATATTATTCATTAATATATTTTAATGTACAATCTAATTCTAATATTTCTATTGCAATAATAAAATTAAAATGTGGAAAAATAATAAAATTAGAAGCTGCAACCGGATTAGGTCCAGTAGATGCAATATATAAAACAATAATTAGAATAACAAATTATGATATAAAACTTATTCAATATATATTAAAAGCTAAAAATCATACTGAAGAATCAATAGGACAAGTTGATATTAAAATAAAATATAAAAAAAAATTTTTTTATGGAATTGGTTTATCTAAAGATATTATTAAGGCTTCAGTTATTTCAATTATTAATTGTCTTAATAGTATTTGGAAATCTGATAAAGTTCAACAAAATATATTAAAAATTAATAAAGTTAACAATTTTGAGGAATAATAATGTCAGCTAAATTTAAAATAGCTATTTTACCTGGAGATGGTATTGGTCCAGAAGTAATGAAACAAGCAATAAAAATATTAGAAAAAATTAAAAAATATATAAATAAAAAAATATTTATTGATACTTATATTGTTGGTGGAATAGCTATTAATACATATGGAAATCCGTTACCTAAAAAAACATTATATGGTTGTGAAAATTCTAATGCCATATTATTTGGATCTGTAGGAGGTCCTGAATGGGATTATTTACCTTTAGATAAAAGACCAGAAAAAGGATCATTATTAAAATTAAGAAAACATTTTAATTTATTTGCAAATATACGTCCTTCTTTTTTTTATAAACAATTAAGTATTTTAAGTCCATTAAAAGAAAAAATTTTAAATAAAGGCTTTGATATTATTTGTATTAGAGAATTAACAGGAGGTATATATTTTGGTCTACCTAATGGTAGAAAAGGAAAAGGAATAAATGAATATGCATTTGATACTGAAATTTATTCAAGATTTGAAATAGAAAGAATTGCACATATTGCTTTTAATTTAGCATTAAAAAGAAAAAAAAAAATATGTTCTATTGACAAAGCAAATGTTTTAAACACATCCAAATTATGGCGTGAAGTTTTAACAGAAGTATCTAAACAATATAAATCAGTAAAATTAGAACATATGTATATTGATAATGCTGTAATGCAATTAATGAAAAATCCTTCTCAATTTGATATTATATTATGTTCAAATTTATTTGGAGATATAATATCTGATCAATGTGCTATGATTACGGGATCAGTAGGCAATTTACCTTCAGCTAGTTTTAATCATAATTATTTTGGTTTATATGAACCTTCAGGAGGTTCTGCTCCTAACATTGCAGGAAAAAATATAGCTAATCCTATTGCTCAAATATTATCATTAGCAATGTTAATTGAATATTCTTTACAAGAAAAAAATATAGCTCAAAAAATAAAAAATGCTATTCAAAAAACACTAGATTTAGGTTATAGAACTAAAGATTTATTTACAAATAGTAAAGATGAAAAAATAGTTACAACTGATGATATGGGAACATTAATTATGGAATTTATTATATAGATATATATAGGTATAATTTATGGGAAAAACATTATATGAAAAAATATATGATAGGCATATTATTTGTAATATAAAAAATAATATTAATTTATTATATATTGATAGACATTTTATTCATGAGGTAACTTCACCTCAAGCTTTTCAAGAATTAAGAAATAAAAATAGAAAAGTTTATAGATCAAATAAAACTTTTGCAACTATGGATCATAATGTATCTACTAAAATAAAAGATATAAATGCATCTAGTTATATAGCTAAAAAACAAATGGAAACACTTATAAAAAATTGTAATGATTTTAATATTAAATTATACGATATTTATAATCCTAAAAATGGGATAGTTCATGTTATAGGTCCAGAACAAGGTCTTACATTGCCAGGAATGATTATTGTATGTGGAGATTCACATACTTCTACTCATGGAGCATTTGGTTCATTAGCTTTTGGAATAGGTACTTCAGAAGTAGAACATGTATTAGCAACTCAAACTTTAAAACAAGAACGTGCTAAAAACATGTTAATAAATATTAATGGTAATATATCCAAAAATATTACAGCAAAAGATATAATCTTATCAATAATTAGAAAAGTTGGTATTAGTGGGGGTAATGGATATATTATTGAATTTAATGGTAATGTTATAAAAAAATTAAGTATGGAATCAAGAATGACAATTTGTAATATGTCTATTGAAATGGGTGCTAAATCAGGATTAATTGCACCTGATAATATAACTTTATCTTATTTAAAAAATAAAAAATTCGCTCCTAAAAAATACTTATGGAAAAAAGCTTTAGAATATTGGAAAACATTATATAGTGATTGTAATGCTAAATTTGATAAAATTATAAATATTGATATTACAAAGTTAACTCCTCAAATTTCTTGGGGTACTAATCCTGAACAAATCATAGGTATAAATGAAAATATTCCATTAATAAATTCCTATAAAAATCATAATAAAAAAAAATTAGCAATAAAAGCTTTAAAATATATGGCTTTAAATGAAGGTATAAAATTAATTAATATAAAAATTAATAAAGTATTTATTGGTTCTTGTACAAATTCTAGAATTGAAGATTTAAGAATAGCAGCAAAAGTTGTTTTAGGAAAAAAAATTTCTCCTCACGTTACAGCGATAGTTGTTCCAGGATCTAATGTTGTTAAAGAACAAGCAGAAAAAGAAGGATTAGATAAAATTTTTAAAAACGCAGGTTTTGAATGGAGATATTCAGGATGTTCTATGTGTTTAGCTATGAATGATGATAAACTTCAACCAGGAGAAAGATGTGCTTCTACTAGTAATAGAAATTTTGAAGGTCGTCAAGGTCGTAATAGTAGAACTCATTTAGTAAGTCCCCTTATAGCTGCAATAACAGCTCTATATGGTTGTTTTATTAATATAAATTGAGATATATATGAAAAAAAAATTACAATATAATGATATCATAGTTCCTCTAAATATATCAAATATTGATACGGATGTTATTATTCCAAAACAATTTTTACAAAAGAATAATAAAACAGGATTTGGAAAAAATTTATTTAATGATTGGAGATATTTAGATGATAAAAATAAAGTACTTAATCATAAATTTATTTTAAATAAAAAAGAATTTAAAAATTCAAAAATTTTATTAACTAGAGAAAATTTTGGTTGTGGTTCTTCGAGAGAACATGCTGTATGGGCATTATTAGATTTTGGTTTTCATACTATTATCGCTTCTAGTTATGCAGATATATTTTATAATAATGCTATTAATAATAAATTATTACTAATTATTTTAAATAAAAAAATAATTGATCAATTATTTTTTATAGTAGAAAAATTTCCTGGTATTTTATGTTATATAGATTTATTTCATAAAAAAATTATAATAAATAATCAATTTTTTAATTTTAAAATTAGTCAAGATATAATTAATTTTATTACAAATGATTTAGATCAAATAGATTTAACAATGAAACATTCTAAAGAAATTAATATCTTTGAAAAGACATATTTTAAGTTTTTTTAAAAATGAGAATATTATTAAATGCGTATAATATTATTAGGACCTCCAGGAGTAGGAAAAGGAACTTATGCAAGATTTATATCTGAAAAATATCATTTACCTAATATTTCTATAGGAAACATATTAAGAAATTATATTCTAAATAATAAGAATTCTCTTTTAACTAATAAAATAACAAACTTTATTAAAAAAGGTATAATGATTCCTGATAATATAACGATTAAAATTATTAAAAATAGATTATACAATTTAGACTGTAAAAAAGGTTTTTTATTAGATGGATATCCTAGAAATATTGTACAAGCTAATATTCTAAAAAAAGAAAATATAAAAATAGATATAATTTTAGAGTTTCATATACCAAAAAAACAAATTATTAAAAGAATTATAGGTAGGAAAATACATCTACCTTCAGGTAGAACCTACCATATAATTTTTAATCCTCCAAAGATAAAAGATAAAGATGATATAACAGGAGAAACATTAATAACTAGAACAGATGATAATATTATTACGATTAAAAATCGTTTAAAAGAATATTTAAGACAAACAAAACCATTAATTAAATATTATAATAAAGATTATATAAATAAAAAAATTATTTATAAAAAAATTAATAATACATCATCTATTTTAGATGTAAAAAAAAAAATAAATGATTTTTTACAAAAATTTAATATAAAAAAATAATAATTTTTATTATTTTATTAAAATTTAAATTAATAAAATTATAATAATTTGTTTATTTACTTTAAATTTGTTATGATTATTCAATCATTAACATTAATTAATATGGATTATAGTCTAATGTTTACTGGAAGTATTGTAGCACTTATAACTCCAATGGATATTAAAGGTAATATTTGTAAAAAAAGTTTACAAAAATTAATTAAGTATCATATTAATAATGGCACAAAAGCAATTGTTATTATGGGTACAACAGGAGAATCTGCTACGTTAACATATAATGAACACATAGATATTATAATGTATGCATTAGATTTTTCAGAAAATAAAATACCTATTATAGCTGGAACAGGATTTAATTCTACATCTAAAAGTATTTCAATAATATCTATTCTTGAAAATTCAGGAATTGTAGGTTGTTTAAATGTTACTCCTTATTATAATCGTCCTACACAAGAAGGTTTATATCAACATTTTAAAGAAATTGCAAATAATACTGAATTACCGCAAATACTATATAATGTTCCTTCAAGAACAGGATGCGATTTATTACCAGAAACAATTTATAGATTGTCAAAAATTAATAATATTATAGGAATAAAAGAAGCAACTGGAGATTTATCTCGTGTAAATAAAATTAAAAATTTAATTAAAAAAAAATTTTTTTTAATTAGTGGTGATGATAAAACTTCTTTTGAATTTATGTTATTAGGTGGTGATGGTATTATATCTGTTACAGCTAACATTGCTGCATTAAAAATGAGTAAATTTTGTAATTATATAAAAGAAAAAAAAATAAATAAAGCAAAACAAATTAATAAAGATTTAATCTTATTACATAATCAATTATTTATTGAATCTAATCCAATACCAGTTAAATGGGTAGCAAAAAGATTAGGACTCATAGATAATGATAAAATGAGACTTCCTATGACACAACTTACAAAATATAATCAAAAAATTATAGAAGATACATTAAAAAAATTAAAATTAATATAAACAACTAAAATTAGCTATTTTAAAAAAATATTTTTTTATATGATTTAGGATCAAAATTCTATTTTTTTTAATTTTTTTATCTTTATGATTAATTATGACCTTTTCAAAAAAATTATTCACAGGATAATATAATTCTGATAATATCAATAATATATTATAATATTCGTTATTTTTAATCTTTAAAATAAATATTTTTGATAATTTAAGAATATGTTTAAATAATGTAATTTCTTCTTTATCTTTTAATAAAGAAGTATTTATTTCATTAACATCATCTATGTATTTTATATTTTTAAGTAAAATTTTACTTATTCTTTTATAAGTAGAAATTAAAAAATAACTTTGTTGTATCTCATTTTTAAAAAATAAATCTAAAGCTTTTATTTTATAATCTAAAATTAATAAATTATTAATTTCATTATCTAAAATAGAAGAGATAATATTTTTTTTATAACCTAAAGATATATACCAATTCTTACATCTATTTTTTATAAAAAATAAAATTTGATTTAATATTTTTTTTTTATTAATTAAATTATCTTTGTATAAAGATAAACTAAAAATAATTAATTTAGTTAAATTAATTTTTATTTTTTTTTCTATAATAATACGTATAATGATTAATGTTATATATTTTAAAGCAAAAGGATCTTTATCTCCAGTAGGTATTAACGATATACTAAAAATTCCTACTACTGTATCTATTTTATCTGCAATAAATAAAACACAAGAAACTATATGTTTAGGTATTAAGTTATTTTTTTTATATTGATATTGTTCTTTAATAGCTTGTATTACATTTTTATTTTCTTTATTATATTTTGCATAATACATGCCAATAATTCCCTGTAAATCAGGAAATTCATAAACCATTTGTGTTGCTAAATCACATTTAGATAATTTACTAGCTCTAATACAATCTACAATATTAATTTTTTTAATATTTTTTCCTATAAATTGAGATATATTTTTTATACGTATAGTTTTTTCAAATAGATTACCTAATTTTTTTTGAAAAATAATATTTTTTAATTTATCTAAATATTTTTCAAATTTTATTTTTAAATCATTTTGAAAAAAAAATTGAATATCTTTAAATCTTGATTTAATTACTTGTTCATTATTATAAATAATTTTTTTATTATTTTTTGTTTGAATATTTATTAAAATAATAAAATAAAATGATAAATGTTTTTTTTTATCATATAAAGGGATATATTTTTGATAATTAATCATAATATATTCTAATATTTCTGATGGTAATGTTAAAAATTTTTTACTAAATTTACCTATTAATAATACAGGCCATTCAACCATAGAAGATAATTCTTCTAAAAATTTTTTATTTATTTTAGATATAAGATTTAAATTATTTGTTATTTTTTGTATTTCATTAAAAATGAAATTTTTTCTTTCAGTATAATTAACAATAATTTTTCCTTGTTTAAATAATAATTTATTATATTCTTCTGCATTTTTTAAAATTATTTTTTTTGAACACATAAAACGATGTCCTTGAATAATATTATTAGATTGAAGATTAAACAAATTTTTTTTAATATTTTTTTTACCTAAAACTAATACTATGTTTCTTATAGGTCTAATAAATTTAAAAAAATTTTTATCCCAGTACATAAAATTAGGAATAGAAATAATATTTTTTAAGGAATTTATTATCATATTTGATATTAAATCTTCAATATGTGCACCTTTTATTATTTTTTTATAAAAAAGATATTTATTTTTATAGAAAATATTTTTTATATTTTTAATATTATACTTTTTTATCCAAAATTTAACTATTTTATTTGAAAAAATATCTTTTTTATTAGGTATAAAAGGTCCTTTAATAGTATAAAAATAATCATTTTGTATAATATTTATAAAATATATTTGTAATGCAATACGTCTAGCAGTAAAAAAACATTTTATTGTTTTATATTTAAAAAAATTTTTTTTTAACTCATTTTTAAAATTTATTAAAATTATTTTAGATAATTTTAATAAATAATTAGAAGGTATTTCTTCTATACCAATTTCTAATAATAATATATTATTACACATAATGTTATATTACCTAATTAATAATTTCTATTTTATATTATCATAATATTTTGTAATGATTAATTTTGTCATATTACGTAATTTTAGAACATACCTTTGTCTTTCAGTATGTGATAAAAATCTACGTGCTTCTAATAAATTAAAGCAATGGGAGGCTTTTAAAAGTTTTTCATATGCAGGGAAAATTAATGGTTTTTCTAATTCTAATAAATAATTTATTTCAGTTTCATAATTTTTAAAACAATACATAAGAAAATTAATATTTGTATATTGAAAATTATAAATAGATTGTTCTATTTCATTTTTGTAAAAAATATCACCATAAGTAACGTAAGTACTTTTATCTTTATTCCAAATTAAGTCAAATATATTTTTTACATCTTGTATATGCATTGCTAATCTTTCTAAACCATAAGTAATTTCTCCTGTTATTGGATTACATATTATACCCCCCATTTGTTGAAAATATGTAAATTGAGTTATTTCCATACCGTTTAACCATATTTCCCACCCGATTCCATATGCACCTAACGTAGGATTTTCCCAATTATCATCTATAAAACGAATATCATTTTTTTTTAAATTCAATTTTAATATTTCTAAAGATTTTAAATATAAAATCTGGATATTATAAGGAGGAGGTTTCATTATTACTTGAAATTGATAATATTGTTGTAATCTATTAGGATTATTACCATATCGTCCATCGGATGGTCTTCTTGATAATTGTACATAAGCTAATTTAATAGGTTTTTCACCTATTGCGTATAAACATGTCATTGGATGTGATGTTGCTGCTCCAACTTCAGTATCAATTGGTTGAATAATACTACAACCTTGTTGTGCCCAATAATTTTGTAAAATAAAAATCATTCCTTGAAATGTTTTTTCATTAAATTTTTTCATTTTTTCAAATTTTTTTTAAATTTATGACTTAAATATAATTATTTTATATAATTTTTAATAAAAATATAAATTAAAATTTAACATATTTTTAATAGAATAAAAATTAATGTTAAAATAATTTATTATTTTAAAATATAAAAAATTTTTATACTACATTATAAAAATTTAAATATGGATTAAATATAAATATGAATAATATATCTCAACAAATTTATTTTAAAGAAAACAAAAATGAATATAATAAATTAATAAAAAAAGCTACAAATTTAGCAATTTTATTATCTTTAACATTATTAATACTAAAATTATTAGCTTGGTGGCAAACAAAATCTATAAGTATGTTAGCTGCTTGCGTAGATTCTTTTGTTGATATTACGTCTTCATCAATTAATTTATTAATTATATATTATTCTTTACAGCCTGCTGATTTAGAACATACATTTGGTCATGGCAAAGCTGAATCACTATCTGCTTTAACACAAAGTATATTTATTTGTATTACAGCAATATTTTTATTTTTAAATAGTTTAAAATATATATCTAATCCTACAAAAATATATTATCCAATAATAGGAATATTAGTTATAATAATTTCATTTTTTTTAACTTTAATATTAGTTCTTTTTCAAAGAAAAGTAATAGCTAAAACAAATAGTCAAGCTACTCATGCTGATATGATGCATTATGAATCAGATATTTTGATTAATAGTGCAATTTTATTAGCTTTAATTTTAAATTATTTTCATATAAAACAAGCAGATTCTTTTATAGCATTAATTATAAGTATATTTATTTTTTATAACGCTTTTAAAGTAGGATATAAAGCAATACAATCTTTGTTAGATAGATCATTACCAGAACATGAAAAAAAAATTATAATAGATTTAATTACTTCTTGGCCTAAAGTAAAAGGAGCACATCAATTAAAAACAAGACAATCTGGTCCTACACGTTTTATACAACTTCATTTAGTATTAGAAGATAATTTACCTTTATTAGAATCACATTCAATTGCGAAAAAGATAGAAAATGCTCTAAATAAAAAATTTCCTTATTCAGATATAATTATACATCAAGATCCATATTCTATAGTTTCTAAAAAATATAAAGGTTTTTTTAAAAATTAATTTTATTAATAAAATATTATATATTTTAATGAGGTATCATATGATTCAAAAAATTGGTGTACTTACAAGTGGTGGAGATGCTCCAGGAATGAATGCTGCTATTAGAGGTGTTGTGAGAACAGCAATAAGTTATAATATAGAAATTTTTGGCATATATAATGGTTATTTAGGATTATATAATAATAATATTATTAAATTAAATAGATTTAGTGTATCTGATATTATTAATAAAGGAGGTACTTTTTTAGGATCTGCTCGTTTTCCTCAATTTAAAAATCAAAAAGTACGTTCTGTTGCTATAAATAATATGAAAAAACATGGTATTAATGCATTAGTTGTAATAGGAGGAGATGGTACGTATATTGGTGCTAAATTATTAACAGAAATGGGTTTTCCATGTATAGGAATTCCAGGAACAATTGATAATGATGTAGCAGGTACTGATTATAGTATAGGTTATTCTACTGCTTTAGAAACTATTGTTGAAGCTATTGATAAATTAAGAGATACATCTACTTCTCATCAAAGAATATCTATTGTTGAAATTATGGGTAGACATTGTGGAGATTTAACTTTATCTGCAGCTATTGCTGGAGGTTGTGAATTTATAGTTTTACCTGAAATTAATTATAATCAAGAAGATTTAGTAAAAGAAATAAAATTAGGTATAGAAAAAGGTAAAAAACATGCAATAGTATTGATTACCGAATTTATTTGTGATATTAATAAACTAGCGAAATTTATCCAAACTAAAATTAAACGTGAAACTAGAACTACAGTTTTAGGTTATATCCAAAGAGGAGGTTCTCCTGTTGCATATGATCGTATTTTAGGTTCTCAAATGGGATCTTTTGCAGTAGAATTATTATACAAAGGATATGGGGGAAGATGTATAGGTATTCAAAAAAATAAAATGATTCATCATGATATTATTGATGCTATTTTAAATATGAAAAAAATTTTTAAAAAAGATTTATTAGATATTGCTAAAAAATTATATTAATTAATTAAAAAGAGATATAATATGAATATTATAAAATTTTTAAAAAGAATACAGACAGGTAAAAAATTTAGTAGACGTTTAAGACTAAATAACCAATTTCCAGCCATAATTTATGGTAAAAAAAAAAAAGAAATACCTATTATTATAAATGATAATGATATAGTTAATATTAATTTTAAAAAAATTTTAAAAAAAAAACTTCATATAATTAAACTAATAGATGAAAAAGAAAAAACTTATAAAGTAAACATTATTGATATTCAATATCATCCGTATAAAAATATGAAGATATATCATATAGATTTTTTATTTATAAAATAATACAAATTTTTTAAAATAATTAATTTTATTAATTTTAATATTATATTTCTAATACATCGTGCATATTATATATACCAGATTTTTTATTATTAATCCAAATAGCTGCTTGAATGGCACCTTTTGCAAAAGGCATCCTATTAGATGCTTTATGAATTAATTCTATTTGTTCTCCGATAAAAGAAAATAAGACACTATGTTCTCCATATAAATCAGCTGCTCTAATAGAGTGACATGTAATTTTTTTTAAAATATTAAATTTTTTATAAGCTTTAATAATAGTATTTTTTAATGATAAAGCTGTTCCTGATGGTAAATCTATTTTTTTTTTATGATGTTTTTCTATTATATCTATATCTAAATTATTTATTTTTTTATTTTTACATAAAATATTAATTATATTTTCTATTATTTTTAATAAAATATTTATACCTTGACTAAAATTAGAAGATAAAATAATAGCTATATTTTTTGATATTTTTCTAATTATTAATTTTTGTTCTTGAGTAAAACCTGTAGTTCCAATAACAATTTTTTTTTTATATTTTTCACAAATATTTATATTTTTTAGTGTTGTTTTCGGATTTGTAAAATCTATTAAAACATCAAATTTATCTATAATATCTATTATATTAGATTTAATATCTAAAAAATTAGATTTATATAAAATTTTATTTATCTTTTTTAGAGATATTTTACTTTCTGTAACTCCATTTAATAAAATATTATTTATTTTTTCTGTATTTAGTATTTTAAAAATATTTTTACCCATACGACCATTAATTCCTGCTATAGCTAAACGAATTTGATTTTTTTTCATATAAAGGAACCCACATATTATTTTGATATTTTAAAATTATCTTTGATAATCAGAATTATACTAACAAAAATTAGAATATCTGCAATATTAAAAATAGGAAAATGATAATCTAATATATGTATATCTATAAAATCTATCACAAAGCCATATTGAATTCTATTAAGTAAATTACTTAATATTCCACTAAATAAAATATTATAAGATAATTGATTAAAATTATTTTTAATAAAAATTAATATTATTAATATAATTATATTAATTTTTATTAAAAATAAATTAATATTTTTAAAATTTTTTAAAAAACCAAAAATAATACCATAATTTTGTAAATAAATTAAATTTAAATAAGAACAAATATAATAAAATTTATATAGTTTTATTTTTTTAATAATGAGATTTTTACTGAAAAAATCTATTAATATAAATAATAAAATATATATATTTAATATTTTTATTTTTATTTTTTTTTTAATTATTTTAAAAAACTTATTAAATAAATAAACGTTTTTCACCATCACCTATTGTATTTAATCTACAACGATCACAAATATTATTAATTATATTTTTATAAAAATACCAACAACGTTTACATTTAAAATATTTTGATTTAGTAATTTTAAAACTTTTTATTAATTTATTTGTAGACATTTTTCGTTCTTCATAAAAAGAAATATTAGATACTAATAATAAAAAACGTAATTCTGAACCTAATATTACTAATTTTTTATAAATATTTGTATTCACAAATACAGTAATATTTGCTTCTAATGAACTACCTATAATTTTTTTATTTCTTGCATATTCAATAATTTTATTAATTTTATTTTTAAAAAGAAAAATTTCATCCCAATATTTATTATTCATTATACTATTCGATGATAAATAAAATAATTTAGAATACCACTCTTCTGTAAAAACATATTTAGATCTTATTCCAGGAATATAATTCCAAATTTCATGAGCTGTAAAAGATAATATTGGTGTTATCCATCTTACTAAAGATTCAAGGATCATATATAAAGACATTTGACAACTTAATCTTTCTATACTAAATTTTTTAAATGTATATTGTCTATCTTTTATAATATCAAAATAAATGGAACCTAAATCTATAGAACAAAATTGTGTTATTTCTTGAACTACATTTTGTATATTATATTCCTTATAATATTTTATAATTTTATTTTGTGTAACTTTTGTTCTATGGATAATCCATTTATCTAAAATTAACATTTGTTCTATTTTTATTAGATTTTTTTCTGGTATAAAATTATCTAAATTAGATAATAAAAATCTAACTGTATTTCTAATTCTTCTATAAATTTCGGTAATTCTGTTTAGAATATTAGAAGAAATATGTATTTCATTAGTATAATCAGTAGAAGATACCCATAATCTTAAAATATCACTACCTAAAGTATTTACTATACTTTGAGGTTTAATAATATTACCTAAAGATTTAGACATCTTTTTACCATTTTCATCAACAGTAAATCCATGACTTATTACTGTTTTATATGGAGCATCATTATTAATTATTGTTGAAATAATTAATGAGGAAATAAACCATCCTCTATATTGATCTGTACCTTCTAAATATACATCAATTTTATTTTTTTTAAATTTTTTGATTTTTTTAATAATCGAATCATGAGTAGATCCAGAATCAAACCATACATCTAATACATCTGTAACTTTTTCATATAAAATAGCGTCTTCCCCTAAAAATTTATTAATATTTAAATCCCACCATGCTTGTATACCTTTTTTTTCAATCATACAAGCTATTTTTTCAATAAATTTTAAAGAATTAACATGTATTTTTTGTGTTTTTTTATTAACAAATAAAGGAATTGGAATTCCCCAAGTTCTTTGTCTAGAAATACACCAATCAGGTCTTTTATCTAACATTAAATACATTCTTTTATAACCCCAATTAGGTATCCAATTTACTTTTTTTATAACTTTTTTTGCTAATTTTCTAAGATTTTTTTTATCTATACTAATAAACCATTGTGATGTAGATATATATATAATTTGTATTTTATGACGCCAACAATATGGATAATTATGTACATAATTTTCTAATAAAAATAATGTGTTTGTTTTTGTTAAGATTTTTATAATTATTTTTGTAGAAGAAAAAATACTAATTTTATCTAATTGAGGATGTACACTATTTACAAAAAATCCTTTTTTGTCTATAATATTTTCTAAACATTTTATATTATTTTGATGACATATTTTATAATCATCTAATCCATGATTAGGAGCCATATGAACAATTCCAGTTCCTGATGTTTCAGAAACATAATCACTTGTAATTACAGAAGAAATTTTATTATTAATTGGATTTTTTATTAATATATTTTTAAAATGTTTACCTTTTATTTCTAATAAAATTTTCCATTTTATAATTTTTGCTTTATACATAATAATATTAACTAAATTTTTAGCTATTATAATAATTTTTTTATTAATTTTAATTAATTGATAATATATTTCACTATTTACAACAATAGCTCTATTTGCTGGAATAGTCCACGGTGTTGTAGTCCATATTAAAAATGAAATATTATAATTTTTTATTTCTATATTTAAAATTTTTTTAAAAACATTAGAATTTATTATATTAAACATAACATAACATGTTAATGTTTTTTCTTTAACATAATTAACTTCAGCTTCAGCTAAAGAAGAAACACATTTTGTACACCAATATACTGGTTTTTTACCTTTATATATATAATTATTTTTAATAACTTTTCCTAAAGTACGAACAATATTTGCTTCTGTTTGAAAATTCATTGTTAAATAAGGGTTTACCCAATCAGCAAATATTCCTAATCTTATAAAATCTTTTTTTTGTTTTTCAATTTGTTTAAAAGCATATTCTCTACATTTAATTCTAAATTTTTTTTTGGAAATTTTTTTATTTTGTTTCTTTAAAATTTCTTCTACTTTCTGTTCTATAGGTAAACCATGACAGTCCCAACCAGGAATAAAATAAGTATAGTATCCATCCATATTTTTAGATTTGATAATAATATCTTTTAAAATTTTATTAAAAGCATGCCCGATATGAATATCTCCATTTGCATATGGTGGTCCATCATGTAAAATAAATATTTTTTTATTTTTTTTTATATTTAATATTTTTTCATATAAATTATCCTTTTCCCATTCTTTTAATATAATTAACTCATTTTCCGTTAAACATGCTTTCATTGGAAATTTTGTTTTTGGTAAATTTAAATCAAATTTATTTTTCATACTAATTATCTTTAATTGATTATTATTTTGATAAAAATTAACAAATATAAATTTTATTTATACATAGATATTATATATAATAATATTTTATGTAAATATATAATTTTTATAAAAAAATAAAAATTATTCATATAATAATTATAAGGGTATTTTATATGGCGAATATAAAGTCAGCTAAAAAAAGGATTTTAAAATCAGAAAAAAAAAGAAAAAATAATATCAGGTATCGTTCAATGTTAAAAACTTTTATTAAAAAAGTTAATAATGCTATTTTTAATAAAAATATAAAATTATCAAAAAAAAATTTTAAAATAATGCAATCTATTATTGATAAACAAGTACAAAAAAAATTAATTCATAAAAATAAAGCATCACGTTACAAGTCTAGATTATTTAATAAGATTTTACATCTTAATTAACTGAAATTAATTTAACTTTTATATAATAATTTTAAAAATTAAAATAATGAATATTAATTCAAAAGATATTAATATCTCTTTAACAAAGAGAGCCGCAAATAAAATAAAAAAATTATATTCTAAAAATAAAAATTTTAGAATATTTATTTTAGGTGGAGGATGTAGTGGATTTAAATATGATTTTATGTTAGATAAAAAAATAAAAAAAAACGATATTCTTATAAATTTGTTAGGTATAAATATCGTAATAGATAAAATAAGTATGCAATATTTAACTGGAAGTATTATTGATTATATAGAAAATATTGAAGAATCTAAATTTATTATTAAAAATCCATATATGAAAAATACATGTAGTTGTGGTTCTTCTTTTGATATTTAATATCAAAAAATATATTTATATAAGGAAAAAATTTATGTCTAATACAAAATTAGTATTATTACGTCATGGACAAAGTACATGGAATAAAAAAAATTTATTTACTGGTTGGCATGATGTTGAATTATCTCCAGAAGGAAAAATTGAAGCAATACAAGCAGGTAAAATATTAAAAATAAAAAATTTTAAATTTGATTACGCATATACTTCTGTTTTAAAAAGAGCAATTCATACTTTATGGTTAACTTTAAAAGAATTAGATCAACTCTGGATTCCTATTAAAAAAACATGGAGATTAAATGAAAGACATTATGGCAAACTCCAAGGTATGAACAAAGATGAAATTATTAATAAATTTGGTAAAAAAAAAGTACAAGAATGGCGTCGTAGTTTTACAGTTACACCACCAGCATTATCTAATGACGATATTAGATGGTCTAGATTTGATTCAAAGTATTCTAAATTAGAAGATTATCAATTACCTTTATCAGAAAGCTTATGCAAGACATTAGAAAGAGTAATGTATATATGGAAACATAACATATCAACTAAGATTATAAATGGAGAAAGAATTCTTATTGTTGCACACGGTAACTCACTAAGAGCTTTAATTAAACATATTGAAAATATTAATGATAATGATATTATTAATTTAAATATTGCTACCGGTATACCTATAGTTTATGAATTTGATAGTAATTTAAACTATAAAAAAAAATATTATTTAAATAATTAATACATAAAATATTATTTTATTTTTTTGTATATTGAGATTGAATAACTGTTACTGCTATTGTATAGATTATATCATTAATTGATGAACCTCTTGAAAGATCATTAATTGGTTTTTTTATACCTTGTAGAATAGGGCCTATAGAAATTATTTTAGATGTTCTTTGAACTGCTTTATAAGTAGTATTACCTGTATTAAGATCAGGAAAAATAATAACATTAGCTTTTCCGGCAACTAAAGATTTTGGTGCTTTATATTTACCAATATCTTTTATAATAGCAGCATCGTATTGTAATGGTCCATCTATTATTAAATTTGGTAATTTATTTTGTACTAATTTAGTTGCTTTATAAACTTTTTCAACTTCAATACCCTTACTAGAATTACCTGTAGAATAAGAAATCATTGCTATTTTAGGTTTTAAATTAAATAATTTACTAGTATTTGCTGATTGTATTGCTATTTCAGCTAATTGTTGATAATTGGGATTAGGATTAATTGCACAATCACCATATATTAATATATTTTCATGTAATAACATTATAAATATTGATGAAATTATAGAATATTCTGGTAAAGTTTTAATTATTTGTAGTGCTGGTCTTATAGTATTTGCAGTTGTTGTATTAGCTCCAGAAACTATACCATCAACTTCATTATTCTTTAACATCATAGTAGCTAAGAACATATTATCTTTTAGTAATTTTATTGCATTATGTTTATTTAATAATTTATTCTTTCTTATATACATTAATTGTTCTATATAATTATTTCTAATAGAACTAGGGTTAATAATATCAATATTTTCTAAATTTATATTATTAATTTTAGCTATATTCATAATTTCTTTTATTTTACCTAATAATATACATTTAGCTATATTTTTTTGAGAACATATTGATGCAGCTTTAAGAGTACGTAGATCAGTACCTTCTGGTAATAAAATTGTTTTATTAAGTTTACTTGCTTTATTAATTAAATTATATCTAAATAAAAACGGTGAAATATAAAATTTATAATTTATAGTTTTTTTATCAAAAATTTCATCAGGAATATACAAATTAATATAATTGATTATATTTGATATTAATTTAAAATCATCAATTGGAAAATTATACTTATAAATATTTTGTAATTTTAAGTTAATTTCATAAAAATTATTTTTTGTATATAAAATATATATATTATTATTTTTAATAATTTTAGAAAATTTTTGTATTATTAAATTAGAATTTTTACTTATACAATCTGTAAATAATATAGCCTTAAAAAAAATATTTTTAGATAACATATTATCTATTTTCTTTAAACTTGTATTATCATTTATAGATAAAATAATTAAAGATTCAGTAAAAAAAGATTTATTTATAAATTTTTGTATATTTAAAAAAATAATATATTTAATATTTTTATATTTAAAATTATTAGATATATGACAATTTAAATATTTACATATAACTTTTAAATCTATTCCAAACACAAAATTTTTTAGCCATGGGATAAAAATAATATTATCTTTTTTTAAAGATAATAAATTATGATTTATAGTATCATTTTTTAAAAAAATATTTTTAAATATATTTATTTTATAAAAAAAAGGATTATAATTATTACATTTTTCTTTAATAAAGAAAAATGTATTATTTTTTTGTAAATTATATAATTTTTCTTTAAAAAAATTATTGATAATAGATTTTGTTTTTTCTAAAATTTCATTTTTTGAAAATGTAGATGTAACAAAAATAATTTTTGCATTGAATATATTTGCTATATCACAATTTAATTTAAATATTATTTGTTCAAAATAAAATGGAATTATTCCTTCTATAAAGATAATTTCTGTATTATTTATATTTTTAAAATATTTTTTTATTATTTTTTCAATAATATTATCATATTCAGTGTTATTATTTAATAAATTAAAATCACTAATTTTTAAAGAATTAATAGACTCAATATTTAATTTATATTTATTTAAAATATTATTAGTATAATTAATATTATAGTTTTCTATTTGAGAAATAGGTTTAAAAAATTTACATTTTAATTTTTTATTTTTTATATTATTTAATAATCCAATATTTACACTAGTAAAAAAATACATATCAACATTAACTGGTATTGACATAATTACTTTTAACATTATTGTTTACCTTTTAAAATAAATAATTTTTAATAATACTACTTATTAAGTAAAATATTAAATGTATCTTGTGCTATCATTAATTCTTCATTTGTAGGAATAACTAATATTGGAACACTATTATTAGTATTTATTAACCCCATTTTACCAAATTTTATTTTATTATTTAATTTATGATTTATAAAAATATTTAGAATTTTTAATTTTTCTATTGTTTTTTCTCTAATTAAAATACTATTTTCTCCAATACCACCTGTAAAAATAATTGCATTTATTTTATTTTCCATTAAAATACTATAAGAAGCTATATACTTAGATAAATAATGTATAAATATATCTGTAGCTCTTTTTATTTTAAAGTTTTTTGAATAATTATCTTCAATATATCTAAAATCACTAGTTATATTTGTTAATCCTAACATACCTGATTCTTCGGTTAAAATTTTATATATCTTTTCTATTTTAATATTTAATTTACTAAACATATAAAAGATAATTGCAGGATCAATATTTCCACATCTAGTTCCCATAACTAAACCTTCTAGAGGAGTTAATCCCATTGAAGTATCAATACTTTTACCATTTTTTATAGCAGTAATAGATGAACCATTACCTAAATGACATGAAATACAATTCAATTTATTTAATGGAATATTTAATATTTTTGCAGCGATTATACTAACATATTTATGACTAGTACCATGAGCACCATATCGACGTATTTTATATTTTTCATAAAATTTTATTGGTAAAGCATATAAATACGATGTTTCAGGCATTGTTTGATGAAAAGAAGTATCAAACACAGCGACCTGTTTATTTTGTAAATGAGGTATAATTTTTATAACTTCTTTAATACCTACTAATTGAATAGGATTATGTAAAGGTGCAAAAATAGATGCCTTATTTATTGCTTCTATAACTTTTTTCGTAACAATAACAGGATTTGTAAATTTTTCTCCTCCATGAACTATACGATGACCTACTGCAATTATATTATTATATAATAAAGTTTTTTTTAAAATATATTTTATTAAATAATTTAATATGATTTTATGATCAATTTTTGAGTAAAAAAATTTTTTTTGTTTTTGATTATTAAAATCCCATTTAATATAAGAATCTGTATTTTTAAAATTTTCTGATAAACCAGATAATAAAATTTTTTTTTTTAAAACATTTATAACTGAAAATTTTAAAGAAGAACTACCACAATTAATAACAAGTATTAATTTATTTATCATATATTTTCCTAAAAAAATATTATTTAATAAGTAAAATTCAATTATATATAAAAAAATTATAAAATTATATATAAGATAAATTATAATTTTTTTTTTAAAACAAAATATAATATATACAGAATTAATAATTTAATATATTATATACGAATGGCGCATTGGCAGAATGGTTTATGCAGAGGATTGCAAATCCTTTTATTTCGGTTCGATTCCGGGATGCGCCTATTTTAAAAAAATAATTTATTTATTTTATTTTGCCCAGATGGTGGAATTGGTAGACACAAGGGACTTAAAATCCCTCGGCATTTATACTGCTATGCGGGTTCAATTCCCGCTCTGGGTATTAGAGTTTTTATAAAACATATTTATATCTTTGTAAAATATTATTAAAATAAATAAAAAATAATGATTTTTTTTCAATTAAAAAATATTTATATAAACTTCTATCTATATTATTTAATGAATATAAAAAAAGCAAAATTATTAAACATCCTTTAAAAATTCCAAAAAATAATCCTAATATATTATTAATATTTTTTATATTATATTGATTAATAATTTTTCGATTTAAGTATTTTTTAATAATATATCCTGATAAAAAAGTTAATATAAAATAAATAAATAATAAAAAAATTTTTTTAAAATAAAGATTAATTATTTTTTGATTTTTTATAAAAATAAAATAATTATAATATTTTTTAGATATATAAAATGATATAAACCAATTAAATATTATAAAAATTTCTTTTATAAATCCTCTAAAATAACCAAATATTATAGAAAATAACAATACTAATATAAATAAATAATCAATAATAAACATATTTTTTACATCAATTTTTTTATTTAATTTAAATTATACAATTTATTTAAAATAAAATCTTTTTTTAATAGAAAATTTTACTAAAATAAATTTTTTAAAAAAAAATGTAAATTATTATTTATATTTGGAATATGAAAATATTTTGGATATTCAACTTCTACTAAAAATAAACCGTTTGGTTTAACTGTAGCTGCAGCTTTAGTTCTATCTTTCATTTTTATTAATTTTAATAACCAATCTTCTTTTTTATTACCAATTCCTATTTCTAATAAACTTCCTACAATATTTCTAACCATATGATATAAAAAAGCATTTGCTTTAATATCTATTAAAATATAATTTCCATATTTTTTAATATTACAATCTAAGATTCTTCTATATGAAGAACCAATTAATTTATTTCCAGATCTAAAAGATGAAAAATCATGTTCTCCTAATAAATATTTTATTGCATTTTTTATTTTTTTTATATTTAAATTATAATGATAAAAAGTAACTAAATTATTTAATATAGCAGATCTATATTTATTATTATAAATAATATAAAAATATCTACGAGATAAAGCGCTAAATCTAGCATGAAATTTTTTATTTACAGATATGATCCAATTTACAACTATATCATTAGGTAAAAGACTATTTATACCTAAGATCCAGGATTTTTTTTTTCTAAAACTATATGTTTCAAAATGAATAACTTGTCCTAAACTATGTACACCCACGTCAGTTCTACCTGCACAAAAAATTACTATGTTATGATTTGCTACTTTAGAAATAGCATTTTCTAAATACTCTTGTATAGTTTTTTTATAATATTGTTTTTGTTTTTGCCATCCATGATAATTAGTACCATTATATTCTACTCCTAGTGCAAATTTATATATTTTTATAAATTTAAAATTTGTCATATGATATTTTTATATCTTTATATTATTTTATAATATTATATTTTACTAAAAATTAGTTACATTTTAAAAAAAATTATATAAAATAATGTTTTAATAAATAAAATTTTAATAATTTTAACAAAATTAAAATACATGTTTATGTATGAGTATAAATATAATGAAAATATATAAAAAAAATAATAAATTTATTAACAATATATTAAAATTAATTATTATTGTATTTTTAGTATATTCAACAGTTATATATGCAAATGAAAATATATTTAATATTATATCTCAACCAAATATTGATGTTAAATCATATATTTTAATAGATTATAACACGGGTATGATTTTAACTGAAAAAAATTCAAACGAAATTCAAACACCAGCTAGTTTAGCAAAAATTATGACTAGTTATGTAATAGGAAAAGCATTAGTAAAAGGTAAATTACATAGAAATGATATAGTTATTATTGGAAAAAATGCTTGGGCGGCTGGTAATGAAGAATTTAATGGTTCATCATTAATGTTTTTAAAAATAGGAGATCGTATTTCTGTAAAAAATTTGATAAAAGGAATTATATTACAGTCAGGAAATGATGCATGTGTTGCTATGGCAGAACATATATCTGGTAATCAAAAAAATTTTGTAAATTTAATGAATTTCTTTGCTAAAAAAATAGGATTAAAAAATACTCATTTTAAAAATGTACATGGATTAGATGAAATTGGACAATATACATCTGCAAAAGATATTGCAATTATGGGAACATGTTTAATACGTGATTTTCCTTATGAATATTCAATATATAAAGAAAAATATTTTACTTTTAATCATATTTCTCAAAAAAATCGTAATTTATTATTATGGGATAAAACATTAAATGTAGATGGAATTAAAACTGGTCATACTGAAAATGCTGGTTATAATATAATTGCTTCTGCAACACAAAATAATATGAGATTAATAGTTGTCCTTTTAGGAGATAAAACAGAACAAGATCGTAAAAAAAATAGTAAAAAACTATTGAATTGGGGATTCGAAACTTTTCGTACAATTAATCCAATAAAAAAATATCAAAAAATAGCTTCTATTCCAATTTTATATGGTAAACATAGTCATGTAAGAATTGGTATTAAAAATAATGTTTTTTTAACAGTTCTTAAAAATCAAGAAAAAAAAATTAAAATTTTATATCATATTAAAAATAATAAAATTTTTGCTCCAATTTATAGAAATCAAGTATTAGGTAATTTAACTTTTATGATTAATAACCATATAATTGGTAATTATCCATTAATTGCATTAGAAAATATACCAAAGGGTAATATTTTTGTTTGTTTTTTAGATTATATAAGATTATTATTAAGTAAATGGATTCATCAATAATTATTTATTTTTTAAATAAAAAATAGTATTTCAATAAATATTAATGTATAAAAAAAATTTTATTATAAGAGATTTAGGAATAGAATCATGGTATATAACTTATAAAAAAATGTATTATTTTAATTATATAAGATCTGATAATACATTAGATGAAATATGGTTAGTTGAACATACTCCTGTTTTTACACAAGGAAAATTATCTAAAGTAAAAGATATTTTATCTTATAAACATAAAATACCAGTATTTAATACTGATAGGGGGGGAAAAATTACATATCATGCTCCAGGACAACAAGTTATATATATTTTAATTAATTTAAAAAAAAGAAAAATAAAAATTAAATTATTAATTTCTATTTTAGAACAAACTATAATTAATATATTATTATATTTTAATATTAAACCTGATTGTCCTTTTAATCATCCTCCTGGAGTATATATTAATAATAAAAAAATTGCATCTATAGGAATAAAAATTTCAAAAGGATTTACTTCACATGGAATATCATTTAATATTAATATGAACTTATTACCTTTTAAATATATTAATCCATGTGGTTTTGATAAATTAAAAATGACTCAATTAAAAGATTTTATTCCATATATAAAACCAATAACAATTAAAAAATTATTAATAAAAGAATTTTTATTATTAATAAGTAATACTTAAGACTAATTAAATTTATTTTTTTTTAAAAATTTTTATTTTATAATATTAAATATATTTTTTAAATACATAATTTATGCAATTTATATGATATGAAACAAAAAATTTTAAAAAAACCTAATTGGATTAAAATTAAATTTTCTACAAAAAAGATTAATAAAATAAAAAAAATTAAATCTATTTTAAAAAAAAATAGATTATATTCAGTTTGTGAAGAAGCATCTTGTCCTAATTTAATAGAATGTTTTGGAAAAGGACAATTAACTTTTATGATTTTAGGTAATATATGTACAAGAAATTGTCCATATTGCGATGTAATTCATGGTAGACCAAAAATTAAATATAATAAAAATGAAGCTTCTAACTTAGCTAATACTGTTTTTAAAATGAAATTAAAATATGTTGTTATTACTTCAGTTAATCGTGATGATTTACATGATGGAGGTGCAAATCAATTTCTTGAGTGTATAAAAGAAATACGTAAAAAAAATTCTAATATTAAAATAGAAATTTTAGTACCTGATTTTAAAAATTGTATGGAAAAAGCTTTAAATATATTTAGTTATTCATTACCTGATGTTTTTAATCATAATATAGAAACAATAAAACGTTTATATTATAAAATACGTCCTTCAGGTAAATATCAAAAATCTTTAATATTATTAAAAAAATTTAAAAATTTATTTCCTAATATTTTAACTAAATCAGGTTTAATGGTTGGTTTAGGAGAAACAAAAGAAGAATTATTTAATACTATAAAAGATCTTAAATATAGTAAAGTTGATATTTTAACTATAGGACAATATTTACAACCTAGTCAACATCATATACCTGTTCATAAATATATTAGTTTAAATGAATTTTCTCAAATTCAAAAAGAAGCAAAAAAACTTGGTTTTAAAAAAGTAATCTGTGGTCCTTTTATACGTTCTTCATATAATGCAGAAAAATTTTCTTTTTAAATTTTTCTGTAGTAAAATAATGCCTCTGATAAAATTTAAAAATTTTATGTTTAATTATTTAGAATAAATAAAATAATTAAAAATTTTTAATTTATTAAAATAATAAATATTTAAAATAATTTTAATAAAAAATAAATTTTTTCAGAGGCAAATTTTATTCAACCTTTTCTTACTAACTAAAAAAATTTAAAGAGCAACAACATTAGCAGCAGAAGGTCCTTTGGCTCCGTTAGTAATTTCAAATTCTACTCTTTGGCCTTCGGTTAATGTTTTAAAACCACTACTTTGAATGGCAGAAAAATGTACAAAAACATCTTTGCTACCATCTTCAGGAGTAATGAAACCAAAACCTTTAGATTCATTAAACCACTTAACGTTACCTTTAATCTTGGACATCAATTATTACCTTTACATAAAAATAGACACCGAATTTGTGTCATTTAAAAGTACATCAATTAATAATACATTTGTCTAGTGAAACAAATCAAAAAAGTGAGAAATATCGAGTTTTTAAATATTTTTTTAAAAAAAATATTTAATTTTTTTATTATTATTAATAATTTTATTAAATTTATATTATATAAGGACAAAAATTTATGTGTTTACTATCAGGGAAAAAAATATTAATTACTGGCATTTTAAATAAATTATCTATTGCATATGGTATAGCTCGTGTTATGTATAAACATAAAGCAAATTTAATTTTTACATATCAAAAAAAAAAAAATAAAGATAAAATAGAAAAATTAGTAAAAAAAATGACAAAAAATCCAATTATAAAATGTGATTTATCTAAAGATAGAGATATTAAATCTTTATTCATTAAAATATCTAAGATATGGAATAAATTTGATGGTTTTGTACATTCTGTTGCATTTACTCCTAATAATGCTTTAAAAAAAGATTTCATTCAAAATACATCGCGTTTAGTATTTCAAATTTCTCATGATATTAGTTCATATAGTTTATTAGGTATGATAAAAGAATGTGTTAATATATTAAATCATAAGTCTTCAATTATAGTATTAACTTATTTAGGAGCAAGATGTGTTATACAAAATTATAATATTATGGGATTAGCAAAAGCTTCATTAGAAGCTAACATCCGTTATATAGCATGTAATATTGGTAATAAAAATATTAGAATTAATGGTATTTCTCCAGCACCTATAAAAACTATTGCATCTTCAGAAATAAAAAATATTTATAAATTAATAAAATTATATAAAAAAAACAGTCCTTTATTAGAAAAAATTACTATAAATCATATAGGTAATGTAGCTACTTTTTTAGCTTCTGATTTATCTTTAGGTATTACAGGAGAAATAATAAATTTAGATTCAGGATTTAATATAAAAATAAATTATTAATAATTTATTTTTATGTTTTTATATAAAATAAAAAATTTGAAAAATTAATTAATAAATGATAATTTTTAATTTTAAATAAATATTTTTTATTTTATTTAATTTTATTAAACAAACATATTTTCTTATATTCAAGGAATAAATATATATGATAATTGGAATACCAAAAGAAAAATATTTTAAAGAAACTAGAATAGCAATGACTCCTTTAAATATTAAAAAATTAATAAAATTAGGATTTACAGTATATGTTGAAAAAGATGCAGGTAATCTTTCCTATTTTAAAAATCAAGATTTTATAAATGAAGGAGCAAAAATAGTAAAAAATGAAAAAATTTGGGAATCAAATATAATAATAAAAATTCATCCTCTTGATACAGAAGAAAGTAAATTAATAAAAAATAATAGTACATTAATTAGTTTTATTTGGCCTAATAAAAATCATTTATTATTAGAAATTTTAGCAAAAAAAAATATAACTACTATTGCAATGGATGCAGTACCTAGAATTTCTAAAGCTCAATCTTTAGATGCATTAAGTTCAATGAATAATTTAGCAGGTTACAGAAGTATTATAGAATCTATAAATTTATTACAAAGAACTCCAAATGGACAAATAACAGCTGCAGGTAAAATATTACCAGCAAAAATAATGGTTATTGGAGCAGGAGTAGCTGGATTATCAGCAATTGGAACTGCTAAAAGTTTAGGAGCAAAAGTAATTGCTTTTGATAAAAGAAAAGAAGTAAAAGAACAAATTCATAGTATGGGTGCTGAATTTTTAGAATTAAAATATTATCAAGAAGATAATGATAATGAGTATAAAACTCTTTCATCAAAAAAAAAAATAGAATTAGAACAAAATTTTTTTAATAATATAGTAAAAACAACAGATATTATAATCACAACAGCTGTTATTCTAAATAAAAAAGCACCAATTTTAATTACTAAAGATATAGTTAAATTAATGAAACCAGGTAGTATTATTTTTGACCTTGCAATTGAAAGTGGAGGAAATTGTGAATTAACAAAAATTAATAAAATGATTACTACAGATAATAATATAAAAATCTTAGGATTTACTAATTTAACAAACAAATTAGCTCCACAAGCTTCTCAATTATATAGTACAAATATTGTTAATTTAATGAATTTATTATCTAAAAATAATT
Source organism: Enterobacteriaceae endosymbiont of Donacia cinerea (assembly GCF_012569925.1). Lineage (NCBI taxonomy): Bacteria > Pseudomonadati > Pseudomonadota > Gammaproteobacteria > Enterobacterales > Enterobacteriaceae > Enterobacteriaceae endosymbiont of Donacia cinerea. Next base: position 72,394 of record NZ_CP046204.1, read on the forward strand.
TAGGTAAAATTAATATTGATTTAAAAGACGAAATTATTCGAAATATGACTATTATTTATAATAGTAAAATTATTTGGCCTGCTCCAGAAATTAAATTTAAAAAAACAAAAAAAAATATAAAAAAAACTAATAATTTTAGCAATAAAAAAAATAGTACAAAAAAAAATATATGTTTTTTTAAAAGTAAATATTTTTTGTATATTTTAGGAATATTTTGTATTTACTATATAACAAAATCCGTTCCACATGAAATAATACCACATTTTATTATTTTTTTATTATCTTGTATAATAGGATATTATGTAGTATGGAATGTTGATCATAAATTACACACACCACTAATGTCTGTTACTAATGCAATTTCTGGTATTATTATTATTGGATCTATCTTACAAGTAAATAGTGATTATTATACTATAATTATATTTTCATTTTTAGGAACTTTATTATCCAGTATTAATATTTTTGGAGGTTTAACTATTACTCAACGTATGTTACAAATGTTTCGTAAAAATTAAGGAGAATTTATAAATGTTTGATAGGTCATTAATATTTATATATACTATATCTGCAATATTATTCATATTAAGTATTGCTAATCTTTCAAAAAAAGAAACCTCTAAAAGAGGTAATTTATTTGCTATTAATGGTATGCTTATTGCTATTATTATTACTATATTAAAATCTCCAATAAATAATATTGGTTATGTATTAGGAGCAATTTTTTTAGGTTCTATTATAGGTATTATTATTTCAAAAAAAATTGACATGACCAAAATGCCTCAATTAATAGCAATATTACATAGTTTTGTGGGATTAACTGCTATTCTTGTCGGATTTAATAATTATTTATTATTAATTTATAATAAAATTTTATTTTATAAAAATATTCATATTCAATTAATAGAAATCTTTATTAGTATTTTTATTGGTTCAATAACTTTAATAGGTTCTATTGTTGCTTTTAGTAAATTATCAGGATTTATTAAATCAAAAACTTTAAATATAAAATATAAAAATCAAATACATATTTGTACTTTAATAATATCATTTATTTTTATGATAATTTTTTTAAAAACACATAATGTAACATTACAAATTACAGCATTAGGATTAATATTTTTAATTTCATTAATATTTGGTTTCCATTTAATAATGAGTATTGGTGGAGCAGACATGCCTGTAGTAATTTCAATGTTAAATTCTTATTCAGGATGGGCAGCTGCATCTTCAGGATTTATGTTAACTAATGATTTATTAATTATAACTGGAGCTTTAGTTGGTTCTTCTGGTGCTATTCTATCATATTTAATGTGTAAAGGAATGAATAGATCGTTTATTAATGTACTACTTGGTGGAAATAATAAATTTTTTAATAAAAATATTATTACAACACAAAAAGATAAAGATATACAAAGTTTTAAAAAAATATCTATTGAAAATACAGTAGAAATGTTAAAAAATTCTAATAGAATTATTATTGTTCCTGGATATGGATTAGCTGTATCTCAAGCACAATATCCACTTTCCGAAATAGTAAAAAAATTACGTTTATTAGATATTATAGTAAAATTTGCTATTCATCCTGTAGCAGGACGTTTACCTGGTCACATGAATGTATTATTAGCAGAAGCTAATATACCATACGATATAGTATTAGAAATGGATGAAATTAATAAAGATTTTATTAATACAGATACTGTATTAGTAATAGGTGCTAATGATACAGTTAATCCATTAGCTCAAGAAGATATTAATAGTCCAATATCAGGTATGCCTGTATTAGAAGTTTGGAAAGCTAATAATATTATTATTCTTAAAAGAAGTATGAATCAAGGATATTCAGGTATTAGTAATCCTTTATTTTATAAAGATAATAGTTATATGTTATTTGGTGATGCTAAAGATATAATAAATAAAATTTTGAAAATTATATAATATTAAAGTTTACTCGCTGTATGTAAGTAAAATACTAGAGTAAACTTTATAAATTATTAAAATAATATTTTTATAAATAAAATCGATTTTTTATATAAATATTTTTTTATAAAATATTAGTTTTTTTATAATATATAAAAAAACTATGGTCTTTTTACTGGAGATGTAGCATATCTTTTAGCTGCATGTCCCCCTGCGCCTTTCTTATTTTTTGAATTAAACGATGAATTAATTAATTTATTATTAAAATAATTTGGAAAATTATTTTGTATTTTTTTTCCATTTGATAAAATATAACTTTTATACATTTTTTTTTTTGTTAAAAAATTATTATTTTTAATTTTAAAATGATGTTTATCAATTAAATCTGGAATAATTATATTTGTTTTAGATATTAAATTTTCTTTAAAATTTAATTTTACTTTATCTAATATTATTTTATTAGTTTTAATATGATTCTTTAATTTATTAAATCCAATTTTATTTTCTATAGAAAATTTAGATATATTATTTTTTTGATCTTCAGTAATAATATTATTTTTAATATATTTCTTTTTATTTAAATAAGAATTTTTATTTACTTGTATTTTTAAAAATTTTTTTAATTTAAAATAATTAAAATTATTATGACTATTTTTTTGATTTTTATATATTAATTGATTATTTAATTTTATTGGTTTTAAGTTATTTTTTATTAAATTAGAAATTGGAACATTTTTTTTTTTATAAAAATTTAAAATTTTTTCTTTGTTCAAATTTGTTTTATTTAAAAAATTATTAATATTTTGACTTAAACTACTTTTTTTATTATAAAATAAATATTTATTAAATATATTTAAAATAATTTTATTTATAAAGATTATTTTTTGTATAAAAAAATTTTTAAATTTTTTTAAATAAATTTTTTTTTTCTTTAAAAAATTAAATAATTTACATTTTTTAAAAAAAGAATAATTTTTTTTTTCTATTCTGGATTGATTATATATTTTTGATGTTTTAAATTTAATATCTTTATTTATCAAAATTTTATTTAAAAACTTATTTTTAAAATAATGATAACTATTAAAACTTAAATTTAATTTAAGAATTTTTTTTATAAAAAAATAAACATTTTTTTTATCTTCTCCATGTTTTATTCTTAAAATATAATAATTAGGTGTATTTAATTTATCATTAGGAATTATAAAAGTTCTTATTTTTCTATTTTCAATTGCATTTACTACATTTCTTTTTTCATTTAACAAATAAGATGCTATTGTTACAGGAACTATAGCATATACTTCTTTTGTATTTTCTTTAAAAGATTCTTCTTCTATTAATCTTAAAATAGATAAAGATAAAGACTTACTATTTCTTAAATTACCATTTCCTAAACATCTAGGACATAAATAATAACTAGATTCTTTTAAAGATGATTTTAATCTTTGACGAGACATTTCTAATAATCCAAATTTTGAAATATTATTTATTTGAATTTTAGCTCTATCTTGACTTATCTTATTTAATAATCTTTTTTCTATAATTTTTTTATTTTTTAAAAGTACCATATCAATAAAATCTATAACAATTAATCCTCCTACATCTCGTAATCTTAACTGTCTAATAATTTCATCAGCTGCTTCTAAATTAATATTTAAAGCTGTTTCTTCAATATCTATACCTTTAGTAGCTTTAGAAGAATTAACATCAACTGATGTTAATGCTTCTGTAGTATCAATAATAATTGATCCACCTGAAGATAATTGAACTTTTCGTTGAAAAGCAGTTTCAATTTGTGATTCTATTTGATAATGACTAAATAAAGGAACAGTTCCTTTATATAACTTAATTTTATGTTTTAAATCTGACCTTCCTAAAATATTAATATGTTTTTTTGCTAATTTTAATATTTTAGGATTATCAATTAAAATTTCATTAATATCTTGATATAAATAATCACGTAATGCTCTGACAATTATATTACTTTCCTGATATATTAAAAATGGAGCAGGTTTATGTTTAGCTGTATTTTTTATTGTTTCCCAATGTTTTAACCTAAATTTTAAATCTAATTTAAATGTTTCTATATTTTTACCTAAACCAGCTGTACGAATAATTACACTCATATTATGAGGTAAGTATAATAATGATATAATATTTTTTAAATATTTTCTATTATCACCTTCTATTTTTCTTGATATTCCATTTGAATTAGGATTATTAGGCATTAATACTAAATAACTTCCAGCCAAACTAATAAATGTTGTTAATGATGCTCCTTTATTCCCTCGTTCTTCTTTATTTATTTGTACAATAATTTCTTTACCAAGTAATAAAGAATCTTTTAAATTTAGTTTATTATATAAATTTTGATTAGAAAAATATTCTTTTGTAATTTCTTTAATTGGTAAAAAACCATGTTTCTCTACTCCATAATCTACAAAAACAGCTTCTAAACTTGGTTCAATACGTGTAATTTTACCTTTATATATATTAGATTTTTTTTGTATATAATTAGAATTTTCTATATCTAAATCATATAACTTTTGTCCATCTACTAAAGCAACACGTATTTCTTCATGTTGAGTAGCATTTATTAACATTCTTTTCATAATAACTTACTCATGTATTTATTTTATAAATTTATTAATATTTTTATACAAAAACAAAAAAATTATATAATAAGAAAATTATATTTAATATTTAATGAATAGGTAAAAACTAAAATACTAATTATTTTATAATAATAGAATATACTTTATGATTATGTATATTTTATAAAACTTTATAAAAAATTATTAACTAAAATAATATTAACATAAAATTTTATTTTAAATAATAATTTTATATTAAAGCATATTAAAATAATAAATATTATTATATTTTTTTATATTTTTTAATTATATTAATATAATTGCTAATTTATTTTATAAATATTTTTATAATATTATGTACAAAATTATAATTGTTCCATCTGTTATTGATACACAAAGAATTGATAATTTTTTAATAAATAAATTTAAAAATGTACCTAAAAGTATGATATATAGAATGTTAAGAAAAGGAAAAATAAAAGTTAATAAAAAAAAAATACTTCCAAAGTTTAAAATTAAATCTCATGATATAATAAAAATTCCTGATATATATCTAAATAAAATAAAACCAGTTAAATATAACTTAACTTTAGATAAAATAAAATTTTTAAAAAAAACAATTATTTTTGAAGATGAATATATTTTAGTTATAAATAAACCTTCTGGTATAGCAGTACATGGAGGTAGTGGAATTAACTATGGTATTATTGAAAATTTTAGATGTTTATTTAAAAAAAAAAAATTTTTAGAACTTGTACATAGAATTGATAAAGAAACTTCTGGTATTTTATTAATAGCTAAAAAAAGATCAATATTAAAAACTTTACAAAAACAATTAATGGAAAAAAAAATAATTAAAGAATATATTGCCTTAGTTAAAGGTAATTGTTTCAAACAAAAATATATTTATATTAAAAATTTTTTAATAAAAAATTTTTCAAATAAAAAAATTAAAGTAAAAATAGATAATAAAGGTAAATATGCAGAAACTAAATTTAAAATAATTAAAAATTATAAAGATATTATGTTAATAAAAATTAATCCTATAACAGGGAGAACACATCAAATTAGGGTTCATATGTCTTATTTAAATTTTCCTATCGTTAATGACCAAAGATATGGTGATGAGAATTTTAATTTTCAATTTCAAAAATATTATAATTTAGATAGATTATTTTTACATGCTAAAAGTATTACTTTTATACATCCAAAAAATAATAAAAAAATTAGAATTTTTGCTCCATTAAGTAATGAATTAAATAATTGTTTATTAAAATTAAGATGTAAATAAATAATATTGCAAATATAAACAAACATATTTATAATAAAAATTTATTTAATTAGATATTATATAACATTACTCGATAATATAAAAAGGTATATAAATAAATAATATGGCTGTTCAAAAACATAAAAAATCAAGATCTAAAAGAGGAATGAGACGTTCTCATGATAAATTATCTAATAATAAAATTTTATTAATAAATAAAAAAACAGGAAGAAAATATTTATATCATCATATAACTGATGATGGATTTTATAGAGGAAAACGTATTCTTATTAAGAATAATAATAATGTAAAATAAATATTTATTATAAAATATGAAAAAATTTGCTGCTGTTTTTCCTGGACAGGGAACTCAATTTACTGGAATGATATCTTGCTTATATATAAAATATAAAATTATAAGGGAAACTTTTTATTTTGCTTCAGAAATACTTGGATATGATCTATGGAACCTTATTAAAAATGGACCTTTAAAAAAATTAAATAAAACATACTATACACAACCTGCTATTTTAGTAACATCTATAGCTATATATAAACTATGGATACAAAAAAACAAAATATTACCTAGTATAGTTACTGGTTATAGTTTAGGTGAATATACAGCTATGGTATGTAGTAATATTATTAGTTTTATGGATGCTATTAAAATAGTAGAATTCAGAGGAAAATTAATGCATGAAATATCATCTCATTTGAATGATTTCAAAATTAATGGATATTATATGAAAACTATTATTGGATTAAAAAAAAAAAAATAGAAAATATTTGTAAAAAAATATCAATAAATAATAATGTTATTTCAATATCAAATTATAATTCTCCTAATAATATAACAGTTAGTGGAAATAAATTAGCTATAATAAAGGCCATTAAAATATTTAAATCTTTAGGTGCATATATAATACCTATTAATATAAATATACCTTCTCATTGTTTATTAATGAAACCAATAGCATATAAATTTAAAATTTTTTTAGATAAAATTATTATAAATAAACCAAATATTAAATTTATTAATAGTACAAATTGTAGACATGAAAACTCATCTAAAAAAATCAAAAAAAATTTAGTAAAACAATTATATTCTACAATTAATTGGGTGGGATGTATAAATTTTATAGAAAAACAAAATATATTTAATATAATAGAATTTACTCCTAAAAATATGTTGAAAAAAATATCACAACAAATTACAAAAAATATTAATATAAATTCAATTTATAATGTAAAAACATTTCTTTTAACATCTAAAAAATATAAAATTTAATACAAACATATGTTAAAAAATATTCATTTTAAAAATAAAATAGCTTTAGTTACTGGAGCAAGTAAAGGGATAGGTTATAGTATTGCTAACACATTAGCAAATTATGGTGCCTATGTAATAGGTACGTCAACTAATATTAATGGAATAAAAAAAATTAATAATTATTTAGGTAAAAATGGAACTGGTTTAATTCTTGATTTAAAAAATAAATCACCATGTATGATTAATAATTTAATTAGATATATTATAAATAACTTTAAAAAATTAGATATACTTATTAATAATGCTGGGATCATATATGATAGGCTTGTATTAAATATGACAGATTATCAATGGGATGATGTATTACAAATTAATTTAACTTCTATTTTTAGAATTTGTAGAGAAGTTATTTATTATATGTTAAAAAAATCATTTGGTCGTATCATTAATATTGGATCTACTATAGGAATTACTGGAAATATAGGACAAGCTAATTATGCAGCATCTAAATCAGGAATTGTTGGATTTAGTAAATCTTTAGCTAGAGAAGTAGCTTCTAAAGGTATTACCGTAAATGTTATATCTCCTGGTTATATTAAAACTAATATGACATTAAATCTTCAAAAAAAAAATCATGATAGTATCATAGCACAAATTCCATCTAAACGTTTTGGTTATCCTCAAGAAATAGCTGATGCTGTAATTTTTTTAGCTTCTGAAAAAGCATCTTATATTACAGGAGAAATACTTAATATTAATGGTGGTTTGTATATGGGATAATTTTATTATTTTATTTTTTCAAAATAAATTATCTAAAATAATTTTATAGGAAATATAAAGATTATGAGTAATTCTATTACTAAACGTATTAAAAAAATCATTATTAATCAATTAGGAATTAAAAAAAAAAAATTTTTTCATGATTCTTCTTTTAAAAAAGATTTAGGTGCAGATTCTCTTGATACTATAGAAATTATAATGGCCTTAGAAGAAGAATTTAATATTGAAATTTTAGATGAAGATGCTGAAAAAATTACTTCTCTTCAAGAAGCTATTAATTATATTAATAATTATAAAAAATAAAATTTAATTGATATTATGGGATAGAGTAAAAATATATTTTTACTCTATTCCATAATATTAATTAAATTATTAAATATAATTTATATAGAAGATATATAATGTTTAAACATAGGCGTGTAGTAATTACTGGTATTGGTATGATTACTCCAATAGGAAATTCAATAGAATCTAATTGGTTTAATCTTATTAATGGTAATAGTGGTATTAATTTTATTAATACTTTTAATACTAGTAAATATAAAACTAAAATTGCTGGATTAATAACAAATTTTAAATATCAGAATTATATTTCTGATAAAAAAAAAAAAAATATTGATTTATTTATTCAATACGGTTTAGTAGCATGTAAAGAAGCTATTAAAAATTCTGGTTTAATATTAAAAAAATCTTACAATCCTAGATTTGGAATTTCTGTAGGTTCTGGTTTAGGAGGTATTAATTTAATAGAAAAAAATGCTAATATTTTATATAAAAAAGGCCCTAAAAAAATAACTCCATTTTTTATGACATCAACACTTATGAATATGTTAACCGGGAATATTGCAATAAATTATAAAATAACAGGACCTAGTTTAACAATTAGTACAGCTTGTAGTTCTGGAATACATAATATTGGAATTGCTTTTAAGATGATATCTTATAATGATGCTGATGTAATGATAACAGGAGCTTCAGAAAAAGCTATAACACCTTTAAGTTTAAGTGGTTTTTGTGCAATGAATGCTTTATCTAAAAGAAATAATAAACCACAACAAGCAAGTAGACCATGGGATAAAGATAGAGATGGTTTTGTACTTGGAGATGGTGCAGGTATAATAATTTTAGAAGAATATAATCATGCAAGAAAAAGAAATGCAAATATTTTGGCTGAATTAGTAGGTTTTGGGATGAGTAATGACTCATATCATATAGCTGCTCCTTCCATTAATGGAGAAGGAGCACAATTAGCAATGTTAAATGCACTTAAAGATGCTAATCTTGATCCTGAAAAAATTAAATATATAAATGCACATAGTACATCAACTATTTTAGGAGATATAGCGGAAGTAAATGCTATTAAGAAAATTTTTAAAAATAATTGTTATAAATTATGTGTAAGTTCTACTAAATCAATTACTGGACATTTATTAGGTGCTGCTGGTGCAATTGAATCTATTTATTCTATTTTATCTTTAAAAAATCAAATAGTTCCTCCTACAATTAATTTAGATAATCCTGATAAAAATTTAGATTTAGATTTTATTCCTAAAATTTCAAGAGATGTTCGTAATATGGAATATGTATTATGTAATTCTTTTGGTTTTGGAGGAACTCATGCATCATTAATTTTTAAAAAAATATAATTTTTAATATTTAAAATTTTTATTTTTTTATTTATAAAAATAAATATTATATTATGATCTAATAATAGATATATAATCTTAAAAAATAAAATGAATAAAAAAAAATTTATTGTAGTAGAAGGAATAGATGGTTCAGGAAAATCTACTATTTGTCATTATATAATGAAATTATTTAATAATCTTAATATTAAAAATGTAATTAGAACTCATGAACCAGGAGGGACTCCAATTGCAGAAAAATTAAGAAATATTATTAAATTCTCTAAAGGAGAAAATTTTTCTTATAAAACAGAATTATTATTAATATATGCTGCTAGATTACAATTATTAGATAATGTTATAAGAAAAAATATTGATAATAATTGGATTTTATCAGATAGATATGATTTATCTACATTTGCCTATCAAATAGGGGGGAGAAATATAAATAAAAAAATTATATTATTTTTACAAAATTTTATTAATAATAATATAAAACCAAATATAACTATTTATTTAGATGTAAATCCTATAATTTCTTTACAAAGAAGAAAATTTAAAACATATGATAGAATTGAAAAAGAATCTATAAATTTTTTTTCTAGAGTTAGAAATTATTATTTAAAAATAGCTAATAAAAGTAAAACTATAAAAATAGTTAATGCAAATAATAATTTAAAAAATGTAAAATTATCAGTTAAAAAAATTATATATAAATTAATATCACCATAAAATGAAAAAAAATCCTATTTCACCATGGTATCCATGGCTAGATTATTTTTATAAAAAAATAATTTATCAGTTTTTAAATAAAAAAAATTATAAAGCTTATATTTTTTGTTCTTTAAATGGATTAGGTACAAATACTTTAATTTTTGCTTTAATTAAATGGATTTTTTGTATAAATAAAAAAAAAATTTTTAGTTGTTCTAAATGTAAAAATTGTATTTTAATAGAAAAAAATATTCATCCTGATTTACATATTATTCAAAATAATAAAGAAAAAATTAGCATTGGTATAGAATTAATTAGAAATATTACTGATATTATTTATAAATCATCTTATAAAGATATTGGTAAAATTATATGGTTTCCAAATGCTAATAAATTAAATATTTCATCTAGTAATGCTATTTTAAAAATTTTAGAAGAATCTTCTAATAATACTTGGTTTTTTATACAATGTAAAAATAAAAATGACGTATTACCCACAATATATAGTAGATGTCAATTTTGGTATATATATCCTCCAAATGAAAAAATAGGAATATTATGGTTAAAAAAAAAAATTAAAAATAATAAATTTTTTAAAAAAAAATCTATAAAAACTGCACTACGTATATGTAATAATGCACCCATTTATGCATATAAATTATTATATAACGTAATATGGGAAAAAAGAAATATTTTGTATAATATTTTAGTTTCTTCTTTAGAAGAAGATATTATGAATTTATTATCTATAATAGATGATAAAAATATTTTATTATATTTAAATTGGATTTATCTAATTTTATTAGATGTAATTAAAATGCATCTAAATATAGATAAAAAATTTTTTTATAATTTAGATCAAATATATATTATACACAAAATATCTAATTTAATTTTAGTAGATAAAATTTTATTAATGATAAAAAAAATATTATTTTTTAATAATATTTTAATAAAAATTAATGTAATTAATCATAAATTAGTATTAATTAATTTATTATTTTCTTTAGAAAAAATATATAAATATAATAAATAATAATACTTATTAAATTTCATAATGAAAAAAATTAGGATATTTATAATGTTTAATAACACATTCGCCAATATGCAAAAAATAGGTAAATCTTTAATGTTACCAGTATCTGTTTTACCAATAGCAGGGATATTATTAGGTATCGGATCAGCTAATTTTTATTGGATACCTAATGTTATTTCTAATATTATGGAAAAAACAGGTAGTTCTGTTTTTGCTAATATGCCATTAATCTTTTCTATTGGGGTTTCTTTAGGATTTACTCAAAATAATGGTGTATCTGCATTAGCATCTGTTGTTTCTTATGGTATTTTAACAAAAACTATTGAAGTTATGATACCTATTTTATTAAATAATCACTTAACACAAGAAATAGTAATTCAAAAACATCTTGCAGATACAGGAGTATTAGGTGGTATTATATCTGGTTCAATTGCAGCATATATGTTTAATCGTTTTCATAATATAGAATTAGTTGAATATCTTGGTTTTTTTTCTGGTAAACGTTTTGTTCCTATTATTTCTGGATTAGCATCTATTTTTATTGGTTTATTATTATCTTTTATATGGATTCCTGTCGGAAAATTCATACAATTTTTTTCATATTGGGCTGCTTATCAAAATCCTATTTTTGCATTTGGTATTTATGGAATTATAGAAAGAAGTTTATTACCTTTTGGATTACATCATATTTGGAATGTTCCATTTCAAATGGAAATAGGTTCATTTATTAATATAGCTACTAAACAAATATATCATGGTGATATTGCTAGGTATATAGCTGGAGATCCCTCTGCAGGAAAATTAGCAGGAGGATTTTTATTTAAAATGTATGGCTTACCTGGAGCAGCTATTGCTATCTGGCAAACATCAAAAAAAGAAAATAAAAAAAAAATTGGTAGTTTAATGTTATCAGCAGCATTAACATCTTTTTTTACAGGTATTACTGAACCAATAGAATTTTCCTTTATGTATACAGCACCATTATTATATATAATACACATTATTTTATCTGGTTTATCTTTTCCTATTTGTATTATACTAGGAATGAGAAATGGGACAAGTTTTTCTCATGGACTTATTGATTTTATTATTTTGAGTGGTAATGGTTCTAAAATATGGTTATTCCCAATAATAGGTTTTATTTATGCAATTTTTTATTATTACATATTTAAAATAATAATTATGAAATTAAATTTACAAACTCCAGGACGTGAAAAAATACAAAATAATACATATACAGATAATTATATATCATCAAATTATATTCAAAAATTAGTAAAAGCTTTTGGTGGAGGAAATAATATTACTAATTTAGATGCCTGTATTACTAGATTACGTATAAGTGTTGTCAACATAAAAAAAGTTAATTCAAAAGAATTAAAATTATTAGGAGCTTCTGCAGTTATTATTGCTGGTAATGGAGTTCAAGCTATATTTGGAACTAAATCTGATAATTTAAAAACAAAAATGGATAATTTTATAAAAGAAAATAATTATAAATAAATGTAAAATATTATGAATAATAAAGAAAATATATTTCAACAAATTTTATCTAAAAAGATTATTGCTGATATTATTTATAAGGATGATTTAGTAACAGCTTTTAATGACAAAAAACCACAAAGTCCAATACATGTTTTAATCATACCTAATATTTTTATAAAAACACTTAACGATGTTAATCATAATCACGAATTAGTTTTAGGAAGAATGTTATTAGTTGCATCAAAAATAGCTAAAAAAAAACATATCAATAAATCTGGATATAGAATTGTTATTAATTGTAATAATCATGGAAATCAAACAATATTTTATTTACATCTTCATTTATTAGGAGGTAGAAAAGGTTTGAAAATATTTTTTTAATTTTTAAGTATATTTTTCATTAATAAAATTTTAAAGAACATAATTTTTTATTGCTATGTATTTAATAAAAAAATACATAGCAAGATTATATTTTAATTTTTATTGAAAAATATGTAAGATTAAATCTAATATTTTAGAAGAATATCCTGTTTCATTATCATACCAAGAAATTAATTTAAAAAAATTATTACTAATAGCTATACTTGCTTTTTTATCAAAAATAGATATTAATGTTGATCCATTAAAATCACTTGATACAACATCATCTTCTGTATATCCAATAATATCTTTCATATAATTATGAGAAGCAAATTTAATTACTTCATAAATATCTGACAATGTAGTTTTTTTTATAACTTTTACCGTAAAATCAACAACTGAAACATTAGCAATTGGTACTCTTAAAGATATCCCTGTCAATTTATCATTTAATTCAGGTAAAACAAGCCCTACTGCTTTTGCAGCTCCAGTACTTGAAGGAATAATATTTTGATATGCCCCTCTACCTCCTCTCCAATCCTTACTAGAGGGACTATCTACAGTTTTTTGTGTTGAAGTTACTGCATGAATAGTAGTCATAAGACCATTTTCAATATTATAATGATCATGTATAATTTTAGCTAATGGAGCTAAACAATTAGTAGTACATGAAGCATTAGAAATAATATCTTGTCCTTTATAATTGTTAAAATTTACTCCACTAACAAACATAGGAATAGAATTATCTTTAGGAGGAGCTGTAATAATAACTTTTTTAGCACCTGCAATAATATGTTTTTTTGCTAATTCTTTTGTTAAAAAAATACCTGTAGATTCTACAACAACATCAATTTGTAAATCACCCCATTTTAATTTACTAGGATCTGGTTCAGAAAAAATATGTATAATATTTTTATTTATAATAAGATTATTATTATTAATTTTAATTTTTTTCTTAAAAAGTCCATGTGTCGAATCATATTTAATCATATATGCCATATAATTTATTTCTAATAAATCATTAATAGCTATAATTTTAATTTTTGTATTTTTTTGAGCAGCACGAAAAAAAATACGGCCTATTCGACCAAATCCATTAATAGCAACTCTAATAGACATTTACTTATCTCCTATTTATTAATACAAAAAAATAATTTAAAATAAATTTTTTAATTTATTTATAAATTTATGCAATATACAAAGAATATATTTTTTGAGAATTTAAAGATTCTTCATTATTGAAAATGATATTTATATAATTTTGAATTAAATTAGATAAAATAAATCTATTTGAATTCATTAAAAGATCTAATATAGAAAAAGTATTTGTATCTTCCCATTGTAGATTTATATTTTTTATTTTAGTTAATTGTGAAATTTTTATTATTGCACTATCAAAATCACCTATATCATCAATTAATCCATATTTTTTAGCATCTTTACCTAAAAAAACCATACCATTAGCTAATTTTTTAACTTGTTCAATAGGTAAATGTCTTTGTTTAGAGACTAAATTAATAAATTTTTTATAACCATTTTTTATATTTAATTCTATTATTTTTTTTTCTATAGAAGATAATTTCTCATTTAGAGAAAGGTTAAATCTTTCTGATATACTAACACCATCTTTATTAATACCAATAAAATTTAAAACATTATTAAAATTATTTATAACACCAAAAATACCAATAGAACCAGTTAAACTAACTGGATCAGCAATTATAAAATCAGCTATTGTAGATATCCAGTATGCCCCTGATGCAGCTACTTTACCCATTATAACTACTATCGGTTTATGCACTTTTTTTAACAAAGCTAATTCATTATAAATTGCTTGTGATGCTATAATATCTCCTCCCGGACTATTAATTTTTAATATTAATCCTTTAATTTGTGGATTTTTATAAACTTGATGTATTGCATTAATAATAATCTGACTTCCATTACTACCATATGTTATAAGTCCATCTATTGTTATAACTGAAATATTACCATTATCTTTCTGAATACCATTATCTATATATAATTTTATATAATCATTAATATTAATTTTATTATATGTATTTGTATTTTTATCTAAACCAAAATTTTGAATCATCTCTTTTTCAAAATCATGATTATCAGATATTTTATCTACTAATTTGTTTTTTAACGCAAATAAAGTTAAATCACCATGAAGTTTTTCTAAAGAAATTAAAAAATTTTGATCTGTAGGAAAAATTTCTTCTTTAGTTAATTTTCTATTAATTGA
Source organism: Enterobacteriaceae endosymbiont of Donacia cinerea (assembly GCF_012569925.1). Lineage (NCBI taxonomy): Bacteria > Pseudomonadati > Pseudomonadota > Gammaproteobacteria > Enterobacterales > Enterobacteriaceae > Enterobacteriaceae endosymbiont of Donacia cinerea. Next base: position 87,696 of record NZ_CP046204.1, read on the forward strand.
TACCGTAGTTAAATAATCATCCCATAAATTATTAATTAATTTATTCATAGCAACTTTATCATTAAAAGACATGTTGTTTCTGAAAAAAGGTTCTACAGCAGATTTATATTTTCCTACTCTAAATATATAAGTTTTTATTTTTAGATTTTGTAAAAGTTTTTTATAAAAATTTTTTTTGAAACTTAAACCAGATAGTTTTACAGTACCATATGGTAGTAAAAAAATCTTATTAGCAAAACTAGCTAAATAATATTGATTATTATTATATATATCTGAAATTGCATATATTTTTTTACCAGTTTTTTTAAATCTATTTAAATACTTACCTATATACCTTAAAGAAGGTATATCATTAATATTTAAATTGTCAAGTTTTAATATAATTCCATTAATATTATTATCTTGTTTCGCATAGTTTATAGCATAAGCTATATTGATAACATCATGTTTTTTTTTATTTGTAAACTTATCAAATAATTTGAATATTAAATTTTTTTTATAAAAAGGTTCATTATTAAAATTTTCATCAAAATTAATTTCTAATACTTGATGATTTTTTTTTAATATTCTATTATCTACATTTTTTCTATGACGAACATTATATATATAATAACATAATAAAGATACTAATAATATAAAAATAATATTTATTATTAACGTTCTAGTAAAATTAATTAAAGACCATAAGTAACAACAAAAAAATTTTACTAAATTCAATAACTTAATCATTTTTCACCTATTTTTTTTTAAACAAAAATTTATTAAATATTTTTAAATTTTACCCAAATAGGAGCGTGATCTGAAGGTTTAATTAAATTACGAATAGAATATTCTATATTTGAATCAGAATAATATTTTATTAATGAATGAGTAATAAAAATATTATCAATTCTTAAACCGTTATTAATAAGAAATCCTTTCGATCTATAATCAAACCAAGAAAATTTATTATTTATTAAAGGATTCATTAATCTCCAAATATCAAATAAACCCCAATTAAGTAATTTATTAATATAAAATCTTTCTTTTGGTAAGAATGAACACTTTCCCTGCTTTAGCCATTTTTTACGATTTTTTTCTCCTATACCTATATCAAAATTCGAAATACTAATATTAGTATCTCCCATAATTATAATATGATTTTCTGGATTTAAATTTTTTTTAATATAAAAATATAAATTTTTGAAAAAATTAATTTTATAATTAAATTTTATATTATTATTTTGATTATCTCCTTGAGGACAATAACAATTTATAATTTTTATATTACCAATAGAACTATTTAAATCAATCATTATTAATCTTTTTTGATTATTAAGATTTTTTAAAAAATTTTTTTCGATATGAAAAGGTTTATTTTTACTTAATATAGCTACTCCGTAATATTTTGATTGTCCACAGATAAAAGTATTATATCCCAACCTATATATTTTTTCTCTCGGAAAATTTTTATTATCTACTTTTATTTCTTGTAATCCAATTATATCAGGTTTATATATTTTTATAATCAATTTTAATTGATGTATATGAGCTCTTATACCATTAATATTAAATGAAAAAATTTTCATAAAATTTAATTTTAAATTTAAATATCAATATTACTATTATAAAATAATTAATTAAAAAAATTTTTTTTTATAAAATAAATTTAAATAAAAAAAATAATTTTTCTATTAATTTTTTCCAATATGGTCTTTTTATCCATAAATTATATTTTAATTTTTGTGATTTTAAAATATATTTATTTTGTAAATATAAAAGTGATTTATTAAAAATAATATCATCTATAATTAAATTAATTTCAAAATTTAAATAAATACTTCTTATATCTAAATTTACGGTACCTATAAAACTAATTTTTTTATCTATGATAATACTTTTTGTATGTAAAAAACCTTTTTTTAATTGATAAATTTTTACTCCAGATTTTAATAATTTATAAAAAAAAAATTTACTTGCCCAATAAATAAAAATTGAATCGTTAACTTTAGGAATAATAATTTTTACATCTACTCCTCTTTCAGAGGCTATACAAATAGCTGATAATAAATTATTACTTGGTATTAAATAAGGTGTTGTAATAATTAAACTTTTTTTAGATAAAAATATCGCTGTAATTAAAGAGTTATGTATTATTTTTTTAGATAATTGTAACCCAGAAAATACTACTTGTATTCTGTTTATATTATTTTTATTTTTATATTTAACTAAATTATTTTTTAATTGATTAATGGATAAAATATATTTTCCTGTTTCAATTTCCCAATCGTATGAATAAATAATACTAATTGTATTAACAATTGGACCAGTTATACGTATCATTAAATCAATCCATTCTTTTGTTTTAATATTTTTTTTGAAATAAGATGAATCTATCATATTCATACTACCAACATAAGCTATTTTATTATCAATTAATATGATTTTTTTATGTTGTCTTAAATCTATACGAGAATGAAAAAAATTAAAAATTGTAATCTTTAATGATTTAATAATACAAATACCAACATGAATCATAAGTTTATACCAATAACTATAAAAAAAACTTTTACTTCCAATATAATCTAGCATAATATAACATTTGACACCTCTTTTAGCTGCTAAAATCATATATTTTGAAATTTCATTTACTAATCCTTTTGGAATCCAGATATAAAATACAATATGTATACTATATTTTGCTAATTTTATATCATTAATTAATGATATAAATAATTTTGATGATGATTCTATTAATTTAATAGAATTATTAGTCATACTAAATAAATTTTGTTTATTTTCACATAATTGAAATAATGTTTGTATTTTTTGATTCAAATATATATTTTTATGATGTAATTTGTAATGTTTTTGTAGTTTTTTTAATAATTTACTATAATAAAGCCATATTTTTTTTGCTTTTTGAGATTTATACTGTGTATTTGAATAAATTTCACCAAAAATAAAATAAAAAATTATCCCTATTTTAGGAAAAACATATAAAACAAGATACCACAGTACATAAGACTTTATGTCTTTATGTTTAAGGAAGATTCTAATTATAATATAAATTATTATTATAATTTTAATATTTGACAAAATTAAATTTAAAAAATTAATCATACTAATTAAATAGAATTTTTAAAATATATAAATTTTAGTTAAAAAAATAAAATTTTCTATTTTAAAATGCTAAAATTTTAAATTTTAAAAAGAAAATTAATAATATCCCCATCCTGTATTATATAATTCTTACCTTCTATTTTCATTTTACCAAATAATTTTACTTTTTTTTTACATTTGTAAAAAATAAAATCTTTATAATGAATTATTTGTGCTCTAATAAAACCTCTTTGAATATCACTATGAATTTTTTTAGCAGCAATAAATGTTGTAGTACCTTTTAAAATACTCCATGATTTTGTTTCTTTAATCCCTACTGTGTAAAAAGTATGTAAATTTAATAACTTAAAACTAAAAATTATTATTTTTTTTAAATCGTCATTTTCATTTATTGGTAATAATTTTTGTTTTTTATGAAGATTTTTAATACATATTTTTAAAATTAAATATTTTTGATTAAGAATATTTATTTCTTCTGAAAAAAAATTATTTTTAGTATAGATATCATTATATTCACCTATATTAGCAATAATAATTATTGGTTTAATTGTTAATAATTTTAAACTTTTTAAAAAATTTATTTCTTCTATATTTAATTTTAATAAATTTAATAATTTACCATTTTTTAAATGATTTAAACAAATATTAAACAGATATCTCCATTGATTTAAATATTTTTCATTACTTTTTTGAGAAATATTATTTTGTAATTTATATAATAAATTTATATCAAATTGAATTATTTCATTATTTATGATATGAACATCTTTTATTGGATTATATGATAAATTTAATATATTTTTATTTTTAAAACAACGTACCACATGAATTATAGCATCAACTTCTGATATATTATGTAAAAATTGATTTCCTAACCCCTCTCCTTTTGAAGCTCCTTTTATTAAACCAGCAATATCAACAAAAGTTACTATTGATTGTATAGTTTTTTTAGATTTTACAATTTTAGATAAATAAAATAATCTATCATCAGGAACACTTACTATACTAGTATTTGGTTTTATTGTACAAAAAGGATAGTTTAATGCATTTACATTAGATTTAGTTAATGCATTGAATAATGTTGACTTTCCTACATTAGGTAAACCTATAATACCACATTTTAATCCCATTATGTTATCCTTATTATTTTTTAGAATGTAAATAATTAATTGCTGTATTATAATTACTTGTTTTAATAAATATTAATAAAGCTTTTATACTCTTTTTTATTGCAAAATTAATATTTTTTTGTTCAATACTATTCGGATAATTTAATACAAAATTATTTACTTTCATTTTATCTCCTGGATGTCCTATACCTATTCTTAGTCTATAAAATAATGTATCATTAAAAATTTTAATAATACTATTAATTCCATTATGCCCTCCGCTACTTCCTCCATATTTAAATTTTATAATTCCAGGTAAATAATCCAATTCGTCATGAATAATTAAAATATTTTTTAAAAAAATTTTATAAAATTTAGATACAGCAAATATTGATTTACCTGAATTATTCATAAATGAATTTGGTATTAATAACATTATTTTTTTATTAAAAATATTAAAATAACCTATATATTCATTTAATTTTTTTATTTTTTTAAATTTTATATTAAATTTATTAGATAAATTTAAAATATAATTAGAACCTATATTATGACGAGTATTAAGAAATTTATTATTTAAATTGTTACCTAATCCTACTATCATTTGAATATTATTCAATTGTTTACCTTATTAATTTTAATTTATTTAAACATTATAGAAATCGATTCTTCGTTACTAATTCTTCTTATTGCTTCTGCAAGCATATAAGATAAAGTTAATACTCTAACATTATCTAATTTTTTTATTTTTTTTGTTAATGGGATACTATCACATACAATAATCTCATCTATTACAGAATTAGAAATATTTTTAATAGCATCTCCAGAAAAAATAGCATGAGTAACATAAGCAAAAACTTTTGTAGCTCCATGATTTTTTAATGCTTTTGCTGCCTGACATAATGTTCCTGCTGTATCAATAATATCATCTATTAAAATACAATCTCTATGATTAACATCGCCAATAATATTCATAATTTCAGTATTATTAAAATTAGGTCTTCTTTTATCTATTATAGCCATATCTGTACCATTAAATAATTGTTTTGCTATAGATCTTGCACGTATAACTCCTCCAATATCAGGTGAAACTATAATAGGATTGTTATATATATTTTTTGATATATCTTTTAAAAAGATAGAACTTGCAAAAACATTATCAACAGGAACATTAAAAAATCCTTGAATTTGTTCTGCATGTAAATCAACTGTTAATATTCTATCAACACCTACTCTAGATAAAAAATCAGCTATTACTTTTGCAGTAATAGGAACTCTTGCAGAACGTATTCTTCTATCTTGTCTGGCATAACCAAAATAAGGGATAACTGCTGTTATTCTTCCTGCAGAAGCTCGTTTAAATGCATCAATCATTATAATTAATTCAATTAAATTATCATTTGTAGGATTACAGGTAGACTGTATAATAAAAATATCACTTCCTCTTATATTTTCATTTATTTTTACAGATATTTCTCCATCACTAAATCTACCCACAAAAATTTTTCCTAAATTAATATATAAATGATTAGCAATTTTCATTGCTAAATTAGGAATAGCATTTCCAGCAAATAATTTCATATTAGTCATAAAAATTCCTTATAATTATATTTATAATTATTCTTAAAATATTTATATTTGAAAAATTTTATATTAATAAAAATTTAATAATTTATATTAAATATTATTATATAATATAATATAATATTATAATTATTATTAATAAGAAAAATAATATTAATACACATTAATATTATTACGTTTATAATAAAAAATATTTTATTTATAAAGTTTGAAATATTAAAATCATAATTATGAATTCTTATATTCTTAAAAAACTTAATATTTTATATAAAAGATATAATTATATATCAAAAAAGTTAAGTGATTATAAAACATATAATAACAACAATTGTTTACGTAATTTATCAAAGGAATATTCAAAATTATCTAATATAATTAAATTATTTAAAAAGTGGAAACAATTAAAATTAAATTTAATTAATAATAAAATTTTATTAAAAGAAAAAGATAAAGAAATATATCTAATGGTATTAGAAGATATAGAAAATATTAAAAATAAACAAAAAAAAGTAGAAAAAATACTACATAAGTTACTTATTCCTCAAAATAAAGAAGATGATCGTAATTGTTTTTTAGAAATTAAAGCAGGTTCTGGAGGAAATGAAGCAGCTATTTTTGTCAAAGACATTTCAAGAATGTATATTAGATATGCAGAATCAAAAAAATGGATGATAGAAATTATACATATTCATTATAGTGAAAATAGTAATGGTTTTAAGGAAATTATTTTAAAGATTACAGGAATAGGAGTATACGGAAAATTAAAATTTGAATCAGGAGGTCACAGAGTACAAAGAATTCCTGAAACAGAATCACAAGGAAGAATACATACTTCTACTTGTATTATTGCTGTTATGCCTGAATTATTAAAAACAGAAATTTCTGAAATAAATAACCAAGATTTAAAAATTGATACATTTAGATCTTCAGGAGCAGGAGGTCAACATGTTAATACAACAGATTCTGCTATAAGAATTACTCATATTCCTACTGGAATTGTAGTAGAATGCCAAGATGAAAGATCACAACATAAAAATAAATCAAAAGCTTTATCTGTTTTAGCTGCAAGAATAAATAAATTAGAAATAGATAAAAGAAATAAAGATAATGCAATAAAAAAAAAAATATTATTAGGTAGTGGTGATCGTTCAGATAGAAATAGAACATATAATTTTATTCAAAAAAGAGTAACAGATCATCGTATTAATTTAACACTTTATAAATTAAATGAAATTATGGATGGTAATTTGGATATTTTAATAAAACCAATTATCCATCAATATTATTATAAAAATAAATTATAGTTTATTATAAAGATAACAAATGATTATTAGTCAATACATAGAATATTCTTCTAATATTTTAAAAAAAAATAAAATTTTAGCATATCAATTAGAATCAGTTATGATATTATCTTTCGTTCTAAAAAAATCTAAAGCATGGATTTATGGTTTTAGTGAAACTAAAATAAATTATAAACAATATAAAATATTAAAAAATTTATTAAAAAGAAGAATTAAAGGAGAACCAATAGCATATTTATTAGGTTTTTGTGAATTTTGGTCATTAAAAATTCAAGTATCTCCTTATGTTTTAATACCTCGTAGAGATACAGAAATCTTAGTAAATATTGTTTTAAAAAAAATTAATATTAACACAAAAAAAATATTAGATTTAGGTACTGGAAGTGGAATTATATCTTTAGCGATTGCTTCTAAATATAATTTTATTAATATTACTGCTACAGATATTTCTAAAAAAATTATTAATTTAGCAAAATATAATGCTAAAAAATTACATATTAATAATATTAATTTTTTAATAAGTAATTGGTTTAGTAATTTAAAAAATAATAAATTTGATATTATAGTAAGTAATCCCCCTTATATAAGTTATTTTGAATATTTATTAATTAAAAAACAACTGAAATTTGAACCAATTAAATCATTAGTATCATTTAATAATGGATTAGCTGATTTATACCATATTATTTTGAATGCTTTAAAATATTTAAATAATTATGGTTGGTTAATATTAGAACATGGATATGAACAAGGTTATATTTTAAAAAAAATATTTAAAATTAAACAATTTAAAAATATAATGCAATATTATGATATACAACAACATTATAGAGTTATTTGTGGGCAAAAAATTTTAAATTAATATTTTTAATATATTTAAAAGAAAAATTTTGTTATTATTAAAAAAATATATTTACTACTTTAAAAGTAAAAAATGGAACAAAATGATAATTCTAAAAAAATAAATTTATCTAATAAAATAAAATTATTAGAAATAGATCACAGAATTATAGGAAAAAAATTAAATCTATATCATTTCCAAAATGAATCTCCAGGAATGGTTTTTTGGCATAATAATGGTTATATTATTTTTAAAGAATTAGAAAAACTTTTACGTTTAAAACTAAATAAATATAATTATTTAGAAGTAAAAACTCCTTTAATAACTGATTTTTCTATTTGGAAAAAAACAGGTCATTGGAAAATTTATAAAGAAGCTATTTTTACTACTTTTTCTGAAAATAGAAATTATTGTATAAAACCTATGAATTGTCCCGGACATATTCAAATTTTTCAACAAAAATTAAAATCATATAGAGATTTACCCTTAAGAATTGCAGAATTTGGAATTTGTCATAGAAATGAACCTTCTGGTTCTTTACATGGTTTAATGAGATTAAGAAATTTTACACAAGATGACGCTCATATTTTTTGTACAAAAAAACAAGTTATAAAAGAAATAGAAAATTGTATTAACATGATGTACGATATTTATCATATTTTTGGTTTTAAAAAATTTCTTGTAAAATTATCTACTAGACCAATTAATAAAATTGGTAATAATATAATTTGGGATAAAGCAGAAAGAGATTTATCTTATATTTTAAAAAAACTAAATATTAAATTTGAATCTCAAAAAGGGGAAGGTGCATTTTATGGTCCTAAAATAGAATTTTCTTTTTTTGATTGTTTAAATAGAGAATGGCAATGTGGTACAATACAATTAGATTTTACATTACCAAAATGTTTGAATTTATTTTATATTAATACTAAAAATAAACATAGTACTCCAGTAATCATTCATCGTGCAATTTTAGGTTCATTAGAAAGATTTATAGGTATTCTTCTTGAAGAATTTGCTGGGTATTTACCTATTTGGTTAACTCCAATACAAATAATAATTTTAAATATTAGTGAAAAACATACTGAATATGTTTTAAAAATATTTGAAATTCTTAGAAAAAATAATTTTCGTGTTAAATACAATATAAAAAATCAAAAAATTTCATTTAAAATTAGAAAATATACTATACAACATATTCCTTATATTTTAATTTGTGGTGATAAAGAAATTAAAAGTAATAATATCTCTGTAAGAGATTGTTTTGGTAAAAGTTTGGGATTTATGAAAATTCATGATATTATTAGTAAAATAAAAAAAGAAATTAGTAATTATTATATTAATAAAAAAAATTAAGAGAGGTAAAATATTAAAATTGGAAAAAGAAACATACAATTATCACGACCTAATAAAATAAATAAAAATATTAGGAGTAAAATTGTAAGATTAATAGGATTAAATGGTGAACAAATTGGTATAGTTAATATAAAAGAAGCTTTAATCAAAGCAAAAAACACCGGTTTTGATCTAGTTGAAATTAGTCCTAATTCTGAACCTCCTGTTTGTCGTATAATGGATTATGGTAAATTTTTATACACTAAAAATAAAGCTTCTAAAGAACAAAAAAAAAAACAAAAAATAATACATTTAAAAGAAATTAAATTCCGTCCAGGAACAGATACAGGAGATTATAAAATTAAATTACGTAACATAATTCGTTTTTTAAAAAAAGGAGATAAAATAAAAGTTACTCTAAGATTTAGAGGAAGAGAAATGGTTCATACAAAACTTGGATTTTTTATGTTAAATAGAATTAAAAATGATTTACAAAATTTAGCTATAGTAGAATCTTTTCCATCTAAAGTTGAAGGTAGACAAATTATAATGATTTTAATACCAAAAAAATAATTATTAATAAAAAATTTGGATTTTCATAATATGAATAAATTAAAAACAGTACGTAGTGTTGCTAAACGTTTTAAAAAAACGAGGAATGGTTTTTTTAAACATAAACAAGCAAATTTAAGACATTTATTAACAAAAAAAAGTAAAAAACAAAAAAGATCTTTAAAACAAAAAAAAATAGTTAAAAAAGGAGATTCATATTCATTAAAAATTTGTTTACCTTATTTATAAAATAAGGTAAATATATATAAAATATAATAATTACAGGAATTTAAATTATATGGTAAGAATTAAACGTGGAGTTACTGCAAAAGCAAGACATAAAAAAATAATTAAACAAGCAAAAGGATATTATGGATCAAGATCTAGAACTTACAGATCTGCATTTCAAGCAATAATTAAATCTGGACAATATTCATATAGAGACAGGAAACAAAAAAAAAGAAGGTTTCGTCAATTATGGATTATGAGAATTAATGCAGCAGTACGTCAAAAAAAAATGTCTTATAATCATCTAATTTTTAAATTAAAAAAAAATAATATTAATATAAATAGAAAAATTTTAGCCGATATAGCTACTTTTGATTATTCATCCTTTGAAAAATTAATAAATTTTATAAGTAATTAATTTAATAAATTTTATTTATTAAATAAAATTTACGTTTTTTTATATATAAATATTTATATTATTATTTTATTAACGAGCATATTTGTATGTTATCTGATGATATAGTTATTATTGCAAAAAAGGAAATTGATGCAGTAAAAAATATTAATAATTTAAATAAATTAAAAATTAAATATTTAGGTAAAAAAGGATATATTACAACACAATTTTTATTAATAAAAAATTTAAATAAAAAAGAAAAAATTTATAAAAGTATTATTTTAAATAAACAAAAAAAACAAATAAAAAAAATAATAATAAAACGTAAAAAAGAAATAGAATTAGAAAAAAACGATGAAAAATTATCTAATCAAAAAATTGATATTACTTTACCAGGAAAATATATTAAAATTGGTTCAGAGCATCCTATTAAAACGATAATTAATGAAATCGAGGAATTTTTTATAAATATTGGTTTTAAGATAGTTACAGGACCAGAAATAGAAGATGTTTATCATAATTTTGATGCTTTAAACATTTCAAAAAATCATCCGATAAGAAAAGAACAAGATACATTTTGGTTAGATAAAAATGTTTTATTACGTACTCAAACATCTAATATACAAATTAGAATAATGAAAGAAGAAAAACCTCCTATACGTATATTAACTTCTGGAAAAGTATATCGTAATGATTATGATAGTAATCATACACCTATGTTTCATCAAATAGAAGGTTTATTTATTGATAAAAAAGTAACTTTTACTAATCTAAAAGGAATATTAAGTTTATTTCTCAATTTTTTCTTTAATAAAAAATATAAAATACGTTTTCGACCTTCTTATTTTCCTTTTACTGAACCTTCTTTAGAAGTAGATATTTTAAATAAAAATAAACAATGGATAGAAATTTTAGGAGCAGGAATGGTACACCCTAATGTATTAAAAAACATTAAAACAAATTTTTCTAAATATTGTGGATTTGCTTTTGGTTTAGGAATAGAAAGATTAGCTATGTTACGTTATAATATTAATGATATTCGTTTATTTTATGAAAACGATATACGTTTTCTTAAGCAATTTAAATTTAATAATTTTATATGATAAAATTTAGTGAATCATGGTTAAATAAATGGTTAAACTATGATAAAGATATCAATTATTTATCAGAAAAAATAACAATGTTAGGTTTTGAAGTAGAAAAAATTGAATATATTAAAAAAAATATAAATTTTGATAATATTTACATAGGAGAAATAGTTAAATTATCTTTATATACAACAAATCCTAAAATTTATAAATTAAAAATTTTAATTAATAATGGAAAATTATTAAAAATATTTTCTGATATAGATAATCTTAAAAATAAAACTAAAATTATTTTAGCAACTCAAAATTCATCTTTATATAAAAAATATATTAATATTCCAGAATATTCTTTTTTATTAAAATCAGAAGGTTTATTATGTTCTAATAAAATTTTTAATTTATATAAAAATAATCTTTTAAAAAAAAATATTATTAAAATATCTGATAAGAGTTTTAACGGAGAAAATGCAAATAAATATTTAAATATAACAGATAATATTTTATATATTAACATACCTACTAATAGACCAGATTGTTTAAGTATCTTAGGATTTACTAGAGATTTATCCGTTTTAAAAAAATTTTTTTCTTTTAAAAAACCATATATTAATATAAATAAAAAATTAAAAAAATATAAAATTAATATTAATTTTAATAAAAATATTAATGATGTATTATATCAATATAATTATTGTATAATTAAAAATATTAATTTAAAAAAAGAAATACCATTTTTTATTAAAAATCAATTATTACAATCTGGAATTAAAATTATACCTGAAAATCCATTATTAAATATTTATAACTATATAGTTTTAGAATTAGGATACCCAATTCAATTTTATGATTTAAATAAAATTCAAGGAGATATTTATATAGAAAATAGTGAAAAAAATAAAAGTAATTTTTTAGATTTTGAAAATCAAAAAATTAATTTAATAAATGATAATTATCTTTTATTAATAAAAGATAATTATAAAATAATTTCTATACCAGGAATAATACAAAATAAACATATAATTGTTAACTTAAAAACAAAAGATATTTTTATAGAATGTTTATTTATAAAAAAAGAATACTTTAAATTTTTATTTAGTAAAAATCCTTATTTTAATAATACTACTAATATTTATAATAGATTTTTAGACCCGTATATTCAAAAAGAAGTTATAATAAGAACAGTAAATTTAATTTTAAAAATATTTGGTGGAGATAGAAGTAAAATTTATACAACAAATATTAATAATGTTAATTATATAAAAAAAGAAATTAAATTATCATTTAAACATATATATAAAATTTTAGGTTTCAATATTTTGAAAAAAAAAATAATTTATATTTTAAATAAATTAGGTTTTTCAATACTTAAAAAAACAAATGATAATTACTTAATTAAAGTACCTAGTTGGCGTAATGATATAATAATTGAAGAAGATTTAATAGAAGAAATTATACGTGTATATGGATATAATAAAATTCCTGAAAAAGTAAAAATATATTTAATTAAAAAAAATATTTTAAATAAAAAAAAAATAAAATTAAAATATACAAAAGTTAATTTTAAAAAAATTAAAAATATTTTAATTCATAAAGGATATCATGAAGTAATTAATTACAGTTTTATTAATCCTAAAATACAATCAATATTGTATCCAAACATAAAAAATATTAGGATTATTAATCCTCTTACAAATGAAACATCAGTTATGCGTAATTCTTTATCATATGGTTTAATAAATAATATTATCTATAACCAAAATCGACAACAAAAAAATTTACGTTTTTTTGAATATGGATTATGTTTTTTAAAAGATTTAAAAGAAAAACTAGGAATTACTCAAAAATTAATGTTATCTGGAATAATAAATGGAAATTTATATTCTAATTATTGGAATATAAATAAAAAATTAATAAATTTTTATGATATTAAAGGTGATATAGAATATATTTTTAATTTTTTTAATAAAAATAATCTAATAGAATTTCGGCCACAATACAAACTGAAAATATTACATCCATATATAAGTTCATCAATATATTTTAATAATATATATATTGGATATATCGGTATGTTACATCCTAAATTAATTAATTTTTTTAATATAAAATATGATACTTTTTTGTTTGAAATTTTTTTTGACAAAATTATTATTAATAATAATTTTAATTTTAATAAAATTATTAATTTTCCAATAAACAAAAGAGATATATCTTTTTCTATAAAAAAAAATATATGTTTTATAGAAATTTCTTCTTTATTAAAAAGACTAAAAATAAAAGAAATAATAAAAATAGATTTAATTGATATATATCAAGGAAATAATATTCCTATAGGATACAAAAATATTACTTTAAGTTTATTTATACAAAATAAATATCATACATTACAAGAACAAGAAATTAACAATATTTTAAATAAATGTATTTTAGCATTAAAAAATAAATTTCAAATTTTATTAAGAGATAAGATTTTTAATTAAAATTAATTTTATTAATCAAAGTTTTTTTTTTATAAATAATATATATTATTATTATAATAAATAAATATACTTTATAAAAAATGTTTACAGGTATTATTCAATCTATAGGTATAGTTCAAAATATTATTTTGAAAAAAAATTTATATTTTTTATATATCAAAACAAATAAAAATTTTCTAAAAAATTTAAAAATAGGAGAATCTATTTCTAATAATGGATGTTGTTTAACAATTATTAAATTATATAATAACATAATGATTTTTAATATAATTAAACAAACCTTTAATAGTACAACTTTTAAAAAAATAAAAATTAGAGATTATGTAAATCTTGAAAAACCTATAAAAATTAATAATTTTATAGGAGGACATATAGTTTCCGGACATATTACTAGTACAGCTATTATTACTAATATTAAAAACTATACTTCTTCTAAAATTTTATGGATAAAACCTAATAATATTTTACAAATGAAATATATTCTAAAAAAAGGATCTATATGTATAGATGGTGTTAGTTTAACAATAGATAAAAAATTAAAAAACAAATTTAGTGTAAATATAATACCAAAAACATTATTTAAAACTACATTATCTAAAAAAAATATTTATAATTATGTAAATATTGAAACTGATATACATACTAGAACTATTATAAAAACTGTAGAAAAATTATTTAATAATATAAAATATTTAAAAAAAAATATTAAAAGGAATATGGATGATAAAAAAAAAAATAAATATTATAAAAAAATTAGAAAATCATAATATTTTATATCAAGTAACTAATAAAGATAATTTATCTAAAATTTTAAATGAAACAAAAATTAACCTATATTGTGGTTTCGATTTAACGGCAGATAGTTTACATATAGGTCATTTAATACAATTAATTGTACTTAAATATTTTCAAGAATTAGGACACAAACCAATAATTTTATTAGGAGGAGCTACAAGCTTAATTGGAGATCCTAGTTTTAAATTAAAAAAAAGAAAAATTAATCCAATAGATCATATTAATATTTGGTTTCATAAAATTAGTTTACAACTAAATAATTTTTTAGATTTTAATTGTGGTAAAAATAGCGCTATTATAATTAATAATTATGAATGGTTTCATAAAATGAATATTTTATTTTTTTTAGAAAAAATTGGAAAATATTTTAATGTTAACCATATGATAAATAAAGATGCCATAAAAAAGAGAATGATAAATAATAATATTGAAGGAATTTCTTATACTGAATTTTCCTATAATTTATTACAATCATATGATTTTGCTTACTTAAATAAAAAATTTAATGTAATTCTCCAAATTGGAGGTTCAGATCAATGGGGCCATATTGTATCAGGAATAGATTTAATAAAAAAAATAAACAAAAAAAAAGTTTTTGGATTAACTACTAATTTAATTATTAAAAATGATGGAACAAAATTTGGAAAAACTGAAAAAAAAACTATTTGGTTAGATTCTCAAAAAACTAATCCATATAAATTTTTTCAATTTTGGTTAAATATACCAGATTCAATTATATTTAATTTTTTAAATATGTTTACTAATTATGAATCAAAAATCATTAATACTTTTAATAGAAAAAAAAATAATATTAAAAAAAATAGTCCTCAATATTTTCTTGCAGAATATATGACAAAAATGGTTCATGGAGAAAATAATTTAATTATATCCAAAAAAATAACTAATTTACTTTTTTATAAAAATATAAATGATTTTTCAGAAAATGATTTTTTAATATTACTTAAAAATATTAAAAATATTTATTTAGAAAATAAAAATATTGATTTAAAATCAATATTAGTTTTAAGTAAACTTGCATCTTCTAAAAATAAAGCATCTATTTTAATTAAATCAAATTCTATATATATTAATAATGAAAATATATCTAATACTATATTTATATTTACAAAATTTTATAAAAAATTTAATCATTTTTCTCTTTTACGTAAAGGTAAAAAAAAATTTTGTTTAATTTATTGGAAATAAGAAAAATTTTTATTTTTAAACATATAAAATTTACATGCGTTCTAGAGGATTTGAACCTCTGACTTTCACCATGTCATAGTGACACTCTAACCACTGAGTTAAGAACGCATATAAAAAAATTGAAAGACATTATATAATATATATATTTAATAATCAATTTTTTTGTATTTTTAAAATACGTAATATAGTTAATATAACTGCAATAATTAAACCAATAATAAATCCAATCCAAAAACCAGGAGGACCCATACGATGGGTAATTAAATTAGTAATGGATAAAATATAACCAATAGGTAAACTAATGATCCAATATGATATAAATGTAATTAAAAAAATAAATTTAGTATCTTTATATCCTTTTAAAATACCTGAACCAATTATTTGGATAGAATCTAAAAATTGATAAATAGATGCTAGTAATATTAAATTTGATGATAAATTTATAATATTTTTACTACAATTATACAATGAAGCAATTTTTTTCTTAAAAAAAAAACTTATTAAAATAATAATAGTGGATATCACTATTCCTAAAATTTGTGAAATTAAACTAATAGTTTTTGCTCTATCTTTACGACCTAAACCTAAATAAAATCCTACTAATATAGTAGTAGCTATACTTAAAGATAAGGGAATAATAAAAATTAAAGAACTAAAATTTAAAGCTATTTGATGACTAACAATATCATCTACTTTCATTTTAGACGAAATTAATAAAGATACAATACTAAATAATGTAATTTCAAAAAAAATAGATAACCCAATAGGTAATCCTAATTTAAATATTTTTTTTAAAATTTTAAAATTAGGTTTATTAAAAAAATTGAAACATCTAATTTTTTTAAAATAAATAGATTTAAACATCCATGTTATAGTTATAAAAAATAATATCCAATATATTAATACTATAGAAATAGTACAGCCTAAAATACCTAATGGAGGTATATAAAAAAAACCATAAATACAAATATAATTAATTGGTATATATATAATTACACCAATCCAACTAATAACCATATCAGGTATAATTAAATTTAATGATACACACAAACAACGTAATATTTGTAATAGTAAATATCCAGGTATACTTAAAACAATTATGTTTAAAAATTTTTTTATTTTTAATATAAAAAATAAATTATGAAATAATAAAGATATTAAAAAATTTATTTTATATAAAATAAACATCATTATACATGATAATATTATTGCTAATAAATATGATTGTTCAATATAATTTATTATTTTTTTTTGCTTATTAGATACATATAATTTTGTAATAATAGGTATTAAAGATAAAAAAATACCATGTCCAAATAATATTATTGGTAACCAAATTGATGTTCCTATTGCTAATATAGCAATATCAATTTTATTAAAAGAATTTGACATGATAATATTTATTATACTTATTAAAAAATAAGCTGTTTGTGTTAAAATTATTGGTATAGCAATATTTAATAATTTTTTTGTTTCAATTAAATATTTTTGCACATATTTTCTCTCTCACATTTTTAATATTTATTAATAATATATTTTATTAAATAAATTTTACTTTTAAAAATTTTTAAATTATTATATATATAATTATATTAATTTTTTTATTATTAAAAATAAAGTAGAAAATTTCATGCAAATTTTTGATAAAATTAAAAAACAAATTAATAATAATCGTGTAATTTTATATATGAAAGGAGATCCAAAAAATCCTCAATGTGGTTTTTCTGATAGAGCTGTTAAAATTATTTTATTTTATAAAATTAAATTTACTTATATTGATGTTTTAAAAAATCCAGATATTAGAAAATATTTACCGAAATATGCTAACTGGCCAACGTTTCCCCAATTATGGGTGCAAAATAAATTAATAGGGGGTTATGATATTTTATATACGTTACATAATAACGGTGAATTAAAAAATATTTTAGATTTTAAAAAAGAATAATTTATATATTTTATGAAATATTAAGAATAAATAGGAGGCCATCCACCTTTTTTTTTCCATTTATTTACTAGTTTACAAAATAATTTAGCAGTACGATTAGTATCATATAATGCTGAATGTGCTTGATTATTATCAAATGATATATTAAGTGCATGACAAGATTTAGCTAAAACAGTTTGACCTAAAATTAAGCCACACATTGAAGCTGTATCAAATATTACAAAAGAGTGAAATGGGTTATATCTTTCCATTTTTGTTCTTTTAATGGCTTCCATAATAAAACTATGATCAAAACTAGCATTATGAGCTACTATAACTGCTTTTTTACATCTATTTATTTTTATATCTTGAGAAATTTTTTTAAAAATAATTTTTAATGCTTCTTTTTCAGCTATAGCTCCTCTTAAGGAGGTGTTAATATTAATACCATTAAAAGCTAATGCTTCTGGAGAAATATTTGAACCTTTAAATGGTAAGATATGAAAATGTAATGTTTCATTTTTTTTTAACCAACCATTATGCATTTTTAATGTGATTAAACTTATTTCTAATATAGCATTGTATTTAGAATTAAATCCTGAAGTTTCTATATCAATTACAACAGGATAAAAACCTCTAAATCTATAAGATAATAAGTCTAATTTTGATAAGTTATTCATTTTTATTCTTTGAACTTTTATTTAAATATATTTCATATTAATATTATATAAATAGATAAGTTATACTTTTATAAAAAAAAATACAAGTATAAAATATTTTTTATATTTATGTTTTTAAAAATATTAATATTTTAATAAAATTATTTTATTTAAAATAATTTTAGTGAATTAAAGGCGATAAAAATGTTAACAAAAGTAATTAAATTTAAAAAAAATAATTTTTCATTTTATGTAATTTATTTATATAATAGTGAACCTGAACTTATATTTAATGAAATTAAAAAAAAAATAAATCATTCTCCTATTTTTTTTAAAAATATGTCAGTTATTATTAATATTTATTATATAAAAAATGAAATAAATTGGAAAAAAGTTTATAATGCTATTATTGCTACAGGAATTAATATTATAGGAGTAAGTGGTTGTAATAATAAAAATATAATTAAAAATATAAATAGTACAGGGTTACCTATTTTATTTACAAATAATAAAAATAATAAAAAAATTAATAATATTGATATTAATAATCAAAAAAATAATACTAATAATATAGTACCAAAATCCATTATTAAAATAATAAAAGAAAAAAGTTCATTATCATCAAATAAAAATATTAATTTTAATAAAAGTAAAATTATTTTTAATCCTATTAGATCTGGACAACAAATTTATGCTTATAATAGTGATTTAATCATTATAAATAATGTTAGTACAGGAGCTGAATTAATAGCAGATGGTAATATTCATGTTTATGGTTTTATGAGAGGAAAAGCTTTATCTGGAGCTAATGGAGATAAAAATTGTCAAATTTTTTGTAATCAATTATTTGCTGAAATGTTATCTATTGCTGGTGAATATTTACTTCAAGATCAAATTCCTAATAAATTTTTAGGAAAATCATCAAGAATATATTTAAAAAATAAAGTATTAACAATAAAATTATGTAATTAACTTTTATTTAAATTTCATATTAAAGGAAATTCTAATGCGTATAATTGTTGTTACTTCAGGTAAAGGTGGAGTAGGTAAAACTACTTCAAGTGCTGCTATAGCTACAGGATTATCTAGAAATGGTAAAAAAACAGCTGTTATTGATTTTGATATTGGATTACGTAATCTTGATCTAATTATGGGATGTGAAAGAAGAGTTGTTTATGATTTTATTAATGTTTTACAAGGTGAAGCGACATTAAATCAGGCATTAATAAAAGATAAAAAAAATAAAAATTTATACATTTTACCTGCTTCACAAACAAAAAATAAAGATGCCTTAACTTATAAGGGGGTCGAAATAATTTTTAAAAATTTATATACCATGAATTTTGATTTTATCATTTGTGATTCACCTGCAGGAATTGAAACTGGAGCTTTAACTGCATTATATTTTGCAGATGAAGCAATTATTACTACTAATCCTGAAATTTCTTCTATTAGAGATTCTGATAGAATTTTAGGTATTATTTCTTCACAATCTAAAAGAGCTAAATATGGTGAAGAACCTATAAAAGAATATTTATTATTAACACGTTATAATCCTGTTAGGGTAGATTGTGGCGATATGTTAAGTATTGATGATATTATCGAAATTTTAGGTATTAAAATAATAGGAGTTATTCCAGAAGATCCTTTAGTTTTAAGAGCATCAAATCAAGGTAAAAGTATTATTTTAAATAATAATTCTAATGCTTCACTAGCATATAATGATACCGTAAAACGTTTATTAGGAGAAAAAATTCCTTTACGTTTTATAAAAATTGAAAAAAAAAATTTTTTACAACGTTTGTTTTGGAGATAATATGAATTTTATTAATTTTTTTTTATCAAAAAAAAATAAAACTGCTAATATTGCTAAAAAAAGACTACAGATTATTATATCAGAAGAATCAAAAAAAGGGTATATTTATCCTTGTTATATAACACAATTAAAACAAGAAATATTAAGAGTAATTTCTAAATATGTTAAAATTAATCCAAATATGATTAATATAGAATTAGATGATAAAAAAAAAAATATATCAAAACTAGAATTAAATATTACTTTACCTAAAGCAAAAGAATATATTAAAAATAATAATAAATAAAAACTATTTTAAAATATATTTTTAATATAATTAATTTTATAGTCTTTTTTTATTCTTTTTTTATTTAATAAAATATTATTAATAATATTAATAATTTCTTCTGAAAAAAAAGTATTATTTTCAATAAAATATATTTTTAAATTTTTATTTAATATTTTTTTTATATCATTTTTTAAATATTTATTAATATTAGATATTACCCATATTCCTTTTAATAATAAAATTTTTTTTATAAAATTTTTATAATTTAATAAGCATTCATTATTTTTTCCAATCCATAAACCATGCTTATTTTTTCTATATAAAGAAAAATATAGAAATTCTTTATTACATTTAATAATTGTTATAATATTTTTAATTCCTGTTATTTTCCAAGATTTTTCTGCTAAAATCATTAAATGTGATAATCCTATTTTAGGAATATTAAAAACATAAGAAATACTTTCTATTGTTGCTATTCCTATTCTTAGGCTTGTAAAATTACCAGGACCTAAATTATATCCTAATAAATCTATTTTAGATAATGATATATTTGTTTCCTTTAGAAGATCATTAATTAAAAATAATATATATTTAATATGTGAACAAGGACAATATTTAATTTTTTTATAAATAATTCCGTTATTTTTTAAAATGACGGAACAGTATTCTGTAGATGTATCAATAGTTAAAATATTTTTATACATATAATTCTTATTTAATAATAAATTTATTGTTTAAAATTTAAATTATGTTATAATTCTAATGTTTTAATAAAAATTCAACTATTCTATTAATGATTATAATATATTATTTTATAATAATAAAATATTAAATATTTAAAATGAGAATAAATCTCAATCTAATAATAATTTTATTAAGATTTCTAAGAAATTTTAATATAAAATTATTTATGTATATATATATTGTTATGAGATATAAAATAATAATAATGAAGTGAGGGATAAAACTCATGACAACAATAGTTAGTGTAAGAAAAAATGGTAATGTGGTTATCGGTGGTGATGGACAAGCAACTCTGGGTCATATTATAATGAAAGGAAATGTTAAAAAAATTAGGAAATTATATCATGATACAGTAATTGCAGGTTTTGCCGGTGGAACTGCAGATGCATTTACTCTTTTTGAATTATTTGAACAAAAATTAGAAGTATATCAAGGAAATTTAACTAAGTCAGCAGTAGAATTAGCTAAAGATTGGAGAACAGACCGTATTTTACGTAAACTAGAAGCGTTATTAATAATTGCAGATAAAATTACCTCCTTAATAATTACAGGTAGTGGAGATGTTATTCAACCTGAAAATGATATAGTTACTATTGGTTCCGGTGGCCCATATGCGCAAGCGTCAGCTCGTGCTTTATTTGAAAATACGGATTTAAGTGCATATGAAATAGTAAAAAAATCTTTAAATATAGCAGGAGATATTTGTATTTATACTAATCATAATTTTACTATTGAAAAATTACAATGTAAATAAGCATGAGGAAAATGCTAATTATGTCTGAAATGACCCCCAAAGAAATTGTTAAAGAATTAGATAAATTTATTATTGGACAAGAAAGTGCAAAAAAAGCTGTAGCTATAGCATTAAGAAATCGTTGGCGTCGTATGCAATTAAATGAAAATTTAAGACAAGAAGTTACACCTAAAAATATATTAATGATAGGTCCTACTGGTGTTGGAAAAACAGAAATTGCACGTAGATTAGCAAAACTAGCTAATTCTCCTTTTATTAAGGTAGAAGCAACTAAATTTACTGAAATTGGTTATGTTGGTAAAGAAGTAGATTCTATAATTCGTGATTTAACTGATGTAGCTATAAAAATGATAAAGATACAAGCATTCAATAAAAACTGCAATAGAGCCAGAGAAATGGCAGAAGAAAGAATTTTGAATGTTTTAATTCCAAATAAAAATAACTGGAATCAAGAAGATAATAGTATTGAATCCATTAGACAAAAATTAAAAATTAAACTTAATAATGGATTATTAGATAATCAAGAAATTGAAATTAATGTATCCAGTACCCCTATGGGTATAGAAATTATGGCACCTCCAGGTATGGAAGAAATGACTAGTCAATTACAATCATTATTTCAAAATTTAGGAGGTAATAAACAAAAAAAACGTAAATTAAAGATTAGAGATGCTTTTAAACTATTAATAGAAGAAGAAGCTGGTAAATTAATTAATAATGAAGATATTAAACAAAAAGCTATAGAAGCAGTAGAACAAAATGGTATTGTTTTTTTAGATGAAATAGATAAAATTTGTAGAAGAAGTAATAATGTATCTTCTGATATTTCTAGAGAAGGAGTTCAAAGAGATTTATTACCATTAGTAGAAGGATGTACTGTATCAACAAAACATGGAATGGTTAAAACAGATCATATTTTATTTATTGCTTCAGGATCATTTCAAATATCTAAACCTTCTGATTTAATTCCTGAATTACAAGGAAGATTACCTATTAGAGTAGAATTAAAAGCATTAACTAGTAATGATTTTGAAAGAATTCTTACAGAACCCGATACATCTATAACAATACAATATAAAGCATTATTAGCAACTGAAAAAGTAAATATTATCTTTACTAAAGATGGTATTAAAAGAATTGCAGAATCTGCATGGAAAGTTAATGAAACTACAGAAAATATAGGAGCTAGGAGATTACACACTGTTCTTGAGCATTTAATGTCTGATATCTCTTATAATGCTAATGAATATGATAATAAATCAATTATTATTGATAAGAATTATGTAAGTAAACATCTTGATACATTAATTATTAATGAAGATATTAGTAGATATATCTTATAATATATTAACTTATAATAAAAAATTTTATAATTTATAATTTCCTCAAAAATTCTTAAAATTATGAATTTCTTTTTTTTAAAATTTTGATGATATCATATAAACTAATATTTTTTATTTTTAATAAAACTATTAAATGATAGATTAAATCAGCTGTTTCTTGTATAGTTTCATTTTTATTATTATCATTTGCAGCTATAATGGTTTCTATAGCTTCCTCTCCTACTTTTTGTGTAATTCTTTTTAATCCACTTTGATATAAATTATAAGTATATGAGGATTCTATAGAATTTTTTTTTTTATTTAAAATATTTTCTAATAAATATAAAAAAGTAAAATCTGATATAGTTTTTTTAAAACAACTATATTCATTTAAATGGCATGTTTTATTTATAGGTTTAACTAAAATAAGTAATGTATCTTTATCACAGTCTGTTGTTATTTTTTTTAAATATAAGAAATTACCTGTTGTTTCTCCTTTTGTCCATATTCTATTTTTAGTTCTAGAAAAAAATGTTACTTTTTTTGTTTCTAATGTAATTTTAAGAGATTCTTGATTCATATATGCATGCATAAGTATTTGTCCTGAAATTTTATGTTGTATAATAACAGGAATTAATCCATTTGTTTTAAACCAATTTAAATTATTTAAATTATTTTGTTTCAACATATTCTTACCTCAATATTTTTTTTATATAAAAATTTTTTTAATGTATGAATATTAATAATATTTTTATGAAATATTGATGCAGCTAAAGCTCCATCGACATTTATTTTTTTATGAAAAACTTCATAAAAACTATTTAAAGAACCTGCTCCACCTGAAGCTATTAAAGGAATTTTACAAATTTTTCTTACTTTTTTTAATTGAACTAAATCATATCCTTTACATAATCCATCTTGATTCATCATATTTAATACTATTTCTCCAGCACCTAATTCTTGTACTGTTTTAATCCATTCAATTGTTTCCCATTTAGTTATTCTTATATTTTTTTGATTACCAGTATATTTATATACATAATATTTTTTATCTTTTTTGTTATACCAAGAATCTATTCCTACAACAATACATTGTTTTCCAAAATATTTAGATAATTTTGTAATTAAAGAAGGATTATTTAATGCAGGAGTATTTATAGATATTTTTTCAGCTCCTAAATATAATATTTTTGCAGCGTCATCTATAGATTTTATTCCTCCTGCTACACAAATAGGTATACTAATTATTTTTGCAATTTGAGATATCCATTTTTTATTCACTAAACGTTTATCAATAGATGCTGTTATATCATAAAACACTAATTCATCAGCTCCTTCTTTATCATACTTATGAGCTAATGATAAAATATCTCCTACAATTTTATGATTTTTAAATTTTTTTCCTTTAACTACTACATTTTTATAAACATCTAAACAAGGAATTATTCTTTTTGCCAACATAAATTAGCCTCTTGAATAGTAAATTTTTTTTCTAAAAAAGCTCTTCCTATAATTACATGTTTTACTCCACTATTTTTTAAATTAATAATATCTTTTAATGAAGAAATACCTCCTGATGCTTGAAAAAATATTTCTGGATATTTTTTTACTATTTCAGTATATAAATTTATATTTGGTCCTAAAAATGTCCCGTCTCTAGAAATATCTGTACATAAAACATGTTTTAATCCTAAATATAAAAATTTTTCAATAATATCTTCAAAAATTATATTACTTCTATTTTGCCATCCATTAATAAATACTATTTTCTGATTATTTTTATTAATTTTAATATCTAATGCTAAAATTATAGAATATGGATTATACAATTTAAACCATTTTTTGACATTTTCGAAATCTTGAATAATTGAAGAACCTAATATAATTTGAACTTTAGATGTTAAATTAAAAATTAAATCTATATCTTTTTTATATCTAATACCTCCCCCTAATTGTATTTGAGGTAATTTATTTTTAAAAATATTTTTTAATAAAATTATTTGTTTTTTATTTGGATTTTTTGCTCCATCTAAATCTATGATGTGAATTTTTCGAGCTCCTTGTTTAATATACTTTTGTATATAGAATAAAGGTTTATGTAAATATTTACGTTTTAAATTAAAATCTCCTTGATGTAATCTAACTACTTGTCCTTTTATTAAATCAATTGCGGGAATAATCATATTTTATTTTATATATTTAAAAAATTTTCAATTAATTGAATACCATTAATTCCTGATCTTTCTGGATGAAACTGTACTCCAAAAAAATTTCTTTTTTGAATAACAGAACTAAAAACTTTTTCATAATTAGTGGTAGCTATTGTATAATCATTAATATTAATATTATAACTGTGTGAAAAATAAAAATAAGAATTTTGATTAATATTATGAAATAATGGTGATGTTACTATATTATTTACTTTATTCCATCCCATATGAGGAATAGGTGTATATTTATTATTCATTAAATTGACAGAATAATTTAAAATACCTAATGTAGAAATTCCACCATTTTCTTCGCTATATTTCCCTAAAATTTGCATACCTAAACATATTCCTAAAATATCTGTCTTACAATTTTGAATTAATTTTACTAAATTATCACTTTTTAATTTTTTTATTATAGAATTTGCAGAACCGACACCTGGTAAAAAAATTTTTTCAGCATTTAAAATTAAATCCTTATTATTTGTAATTTCAGAGTTAAATCCTATTTTTTTTATAGTAGATTTTAAAGAACAAAAATTACCACAAGATGTATCTATAATAACAATTTTCAAATTAAAACTCCTTTTGAACTAGGAATAATATTATTTACTATTTTTATAGCTTGTTTTAAAGAACATCCAAATGCTTTAAATAAACTTTCTATTTTATGATGATCATTTTCTCCTGTAACTTTTAAATATATATTACATGACATAGAATATGATAAAGAATAAAAAAAATGTTTAATCATTTCTGTACTTAAATCACCAATTTTTTGGTATTTAAATTTTACATGATATTGTAAATATGGTCTGCCTGATAAGTCTAATGAGCATTGAGCTAATGATTCATCCATTGGTAATAAAAAACCAAATCTATTAATTCCCTTTTTGTTACCAATAGCTTTTGTAAAAGCTTGTCCTAATGATATTGCAATATCTTCTATTGTATGATGATCATCAACATATAAATCTCCTTTACTATAAATATTTAAAATAAATCCTCCATGTATTGCTATTTGTTCTAACATATGATTTAAAAAATTAATTCCAGTATTAATATTATTTTTACCTTTTGTATCTAAAAATAATTCAATATGTATTGAAGTTTCTTTTGTTAATCTTTTTATTATAGCATATCTTTTTATTGGTGTTAACTTCGTTAAAATATTTAACCAATTACATGTTTTTTTATTATATAAAATACCATTAATTCCAATATTTTTAGCTAATTCAATATCAGTTAAACGATCTCCTATAACATAACTATTTTTTTTATCTAAATTATTATTTATATATAAATTTAATAGTGTTGTATTTGGTTTTCTACAAATACAATTTTCATAAGAAAAATGAGGACAAATAAAAATATTTTCAAATTCTATATTTTGAGATTTAAAAACATTAATCATAAAATTATGAGGAATATTAAAAGATTTATAAGGAAAATATTTACTACCTAAACCATCCTGGTTTGTAATTATTACAAATAAATATGAAAGTTTTTTTAACTCTGATAATGCAATAATAACATATTTTTCAAAAAATAATTTATTGATATCATCAACTTGATAATTATTTTTAGGTTCAGATATTAAAGTCCCATCTCTATCTATAAAAAGTATTTTTTTTAACATATAATAAATTCTTTTTTATAAAATTTTATTAAGATAATTGTTGTAATTCAAAAAATAATTTTTTGCATTCAAATATTGTTCCTATTGTAATTCTTAAACAATTATTCAAATTTTTTTGATAATTTTGATTTCTTACAATTATTTTTTTTTTATTTAATTTTTTAAATATAAAATCAGAATTATGAAATTTTACTAAAATAAAATTAGTTGAACTATTGAATACATGTTTTACACAACGACAATTATTTAAATTTTTTATTAACCATTTTTTATTATTAATTATTGTTTTTACATTATCTTTCATAATAATTAAATTTTTTGTACTTAAAGCTTGTATAGCTATATCTATAGAAGGCCCAGATAGTGGATATGGTGCAATAACTTTAAGTAAAGTATTAACAATATATTTATTTGTTAAAATAAAACCACAACGTAATCCTGCTAATGCAAATGCTTTTGATAAAGTTCTTAGTATAATTAAATTATGATATTTATTTATAAAATAAGTTAAAGTTTGATCTATACAAAACTCAATATATGCTTCATCAATAACAATAATTGCCGTATTTTTTGTTAATTTTAGTAATTCTATTATATTATTTTGATTTATATAATTACCAGTAGGATTATTTGGATTACAAATATAAATAATTTTAACATTATTAAGATTTTTTTTAATTTTATCTAAATTTAATTCCCAATTTTTATTACTATTAATAGTTATATATTTTATATCTAATATTTGAGCAGTCACACGATACATATCATACGTTGGGGGACAAAATAAAATTTTATCCTTTTTTTGATTACAGAATGTACGCATAATTAAATCAATACCTTCATCTGCTCCTCTTGTAACTAAAATGTTTTGAATATTTAAATTTACATATTTACTATATAAAATAATTAATTCTTGAGATTGTGGTTCTGGATATTTATTAAATATTTTTTTATTTAAGGAAAAATAAGAAATTATAGGAGATTCATTAGCATTTAATGCAATTAAATTATTATTAGTATTATCTCCTTTATATAATAATCTTGCAGATTTATATGGAATTAAATTAATAATATTTTTTTTAATTATTTTATTAATAGTGTTTATTTTTTTATTTTTTTCTTTATTTAAATAATTTTCATTAATATATTTTTTTCTTATTGTAACAGAATTACTATGACCTAATAAATTTTCTTTTTTTGCCATAATTTCTACTGTATTAGAAATATTTAGTAATCCTTGTTTAGTTAATCTTTGTACAGACATTCTTTTTTGAAAATCTGAAATTCCTAGACATGAATAAGTTGAAGCATAACCATAAGTAGGTAAAACATGATTAGTTCCTGAAGCATAATCTCCAACTGATTCTGGAGTCCAATTACCTAAAAAAATTGATCCTGCATTAATAATTTTAGGTAAAATTTTTTCATAATTACGACATTGGATAATAAGATGTTCAGGAGCATATTTATTTATTATTTTTATACATTCTTCTATATTTTTTGTTATTATAATATAACTCTTATTAAGAGATCTTTGTGCTATATGTTTTTTAGGTAATTTTTCTAATTGTTTAAAAAGCTTATTTCTAACTAATTTTGCTACTTCCTCTTCAATAGTAATTAAAAATACCTGTGAATCTATTCCATGTTCTGCTTGTGATAATAAATCAGCTACAATAAAATTGTAATTTGCTGATTTATCAGCTAAAATCATTAATTCTGATGGACCTGCTGGCATATCTATAGAGATATTTTTATATATTTTATTTTGATTACTTACTTGTCTTTTAGCTTCTGTAACAAAAACATTTCCTGGGCCAAAAATTTTATCTACTCTATTAATAGATTCTGTACCAAAAGCCATTGCTGCTATAGCATGAGCCCCTCCTACTTGGAAAATATTTTTTATATTACATAAATATGCAGAAAATAAAATTTCATTAGATATTGGAGGAGGAGAACATAATATAATATTAGGACATAATGCTAATTTAGCCGGAATTCCTAACATTAATACAGTAGAAAATAATGAAGATGTACCTCCAGGAATATAAAATCCTATTTTAGATATAGGACGATAAATTTGTTTACAAAATACTCCAGGTATAATCTCAATAATTTTATTTTTTAATATTTGATATTTGTGAAATTTATATATATTATTATACGCATTTTTTATAGCATTTTTAATTTTTTTATCTATATAAATTTTTGAATTATATATTTTTTTTTCATTGATTTTTAAATTATTAACTTTAATTTTATCAAATAAAAAATTATATTTTTTTAATGCATCATCTCCTTTATTTTTTACTTGATCTAAAATATCAGTTACATTATTTTTAATTTTTTTATCTATTAAAAATATTGGTCTAGATAATATATTTTTTTTTTGTTCTTTATTATAATTATGCCAATAAATTAAATTATTCATAATTTTCATTTTAATTACTCCATTATTTTTTCAATAGGTAAAACTAAAATAGAACTTGCTCCTAATAATTTTAGTTTTTCCATTTTTTCTAAAAATAGTGTTTCATTACACACCATGTGTATGGCTACTTTTTTAGTTTCACCTACTAATGGTAAAATAGTAGGACTTTGTACATATGGTAGTAAAGACATAACCGTTTTTAATTTTTTATTAGGGATATGTAACATTATATATTTAGATTCTCTAGCTTTAATAACTTCTTTAATTTTTGTTAATAATTTATTTATTAATTGTTGTTTAAAATTTGTTATTTTATCATAACGTTGTATTAAACATGCTTGTGAAGTATATATAATTTCTACTTCTTTAATTCCATGTGCTTCTAAAGTTGCTCCTGTGGATACTAAATCACAAATAGCATCTGATAAACCTAATCTAGGTGCCAATTCTACTGAACCATTTAACATACAAGATTTAAATGTAATATGATGTTGATCAAGATATTTTTTTAATAAATTAGGATAAGAAGTTGCAATACAAGTATTTTGTAAAGATTGTAGACCTGTATAATTTTTATTAATAGGTATTGCTATAGATAATCTACATATACCAAAATTTAATTTTCTTAATGTTAAATAATTTGCATTATCTCCTCTTGATAACCTATTTAAAACTTCTTCTTCTAAAACATTTTTACCAATTATTCCTAAATCAACTACACCTTCCATAATTAATCCGGGTATATCATCATCACGTACTTTTAAGATATCAATCGGCATATTCTCTGCAAAAGCTATTAACTTTTGTTGTTGTAAATTGATTTTAAGACCACAACTCTTTAAGAGTTTACTAGATTCTTTGCTTAAACGACCAGATTTTTGCATAGCTATGCGTAAACGATTGTTATCTAGCATACTTTTATCCTTTTTTTATTTTCAAACATTAATTTTTTTTTAAAAATTAATTAGTTTATTTAAACTTAAATAAGTTATAAAAAAATAACAACTATTTTTATTAACAAATTTTATTTAAAATAAAAAATATTTATTTTTTTATATATCCAAAATCTTCATTTAAAGGATTTTTGGCTGAAATACGAGCTAATTTATCACATTTATTATTCATTTTATTATATGAATGACTCTTAATCCATTTCCAATAAATATTATGATTAGATAACAATAATTCTAATCTTTTCCATAAATCAATATTTTTAACTTTTTTTTTATTATTACGTAACCAATTACATTTTTTCCAATTTTGTAACCATATTGTAATTCCTTTTTTTAAATATTTACTATCAGTAAATATATAAATATTACAATTTTCTTTTAATGATTCTAATGCAATAATAGAAGCCATTAATTCCATTCTATTATTAGTAGTTAAAAAAAAACTTTTAGTCAAAATTTTTTCATATTTATGATATTGTAATATAGCAGCACAACCTCCAGGACCAGGATTATATATACAAGAACCATCAGTAAAAATATTTATATTTTTATACATATTATTTTAATAAAACTTATATTATTTACATAACAAATATGAAAAAAATTAATATACGTCAAGTAGTTTTAGATACAGAAACAACAGGAATGAATTTATCATATCCCTACTATATAGGACATCGTATTATAGAAATAGGAATAATAGAAATTATTAATCGTAATATTACTAAAAATTATTTTCACACATATATTAATCCACAAAAAATTATAAGTAAAGAAGCATTTAATATCCACGGTATTTCTAATAAATTTTTATATAAAAAACCTATTTTTTCTGATATTTTTAATAATTTTCTTAATTTTATAAAAGATTCTGAACTTATTATTCATAATGCTCAATTTGATATTAGTTTTTTAAATTATGAATTATCATTGTTAAAAAAAAAATTACCTAAAATTGAAAATATTTGTAAAGTAAGAGATACATTAAAAATGGCTAGAAATCTGTTTCCTGGAAAAAGAAATTCATTAAATTCTTTATGTTCTAGATTTAATATTAACATAAATAAACGTAATTTACATGGAGCTTTATTAGATGCAAAATTATTAGCAAAAGTTTTTTTATTTATGACTACAAAACAAAATTCTTTTAAATTAGATTTTCTAAAAGAAAAAAATAATAACTTTAATAATAAGTTAGAATTTCTATGTAAAAAATCGATAAAAAAAAAATTATTAATTGTAAAAGCTTCTAAAGAAGAATTAAAATTACATAAATTAAAATTAAAATTAATTAAAAATACATGTGGTTTTAATTTATGGAAATAATAAAAAAACATAAAAAAATATTGACGATTAACAATATGATATATATGATAATATTTATTATCATGGTGCGATAGTTCAGTTGGTTAGAATACCGGCTTGTCACGCCGGGGGTCACGGGTTCAAGTCCCGTTCGCACCGTATTATTATTTGTTTTAGAAAAAATTAATATAACAATATTAATCATTGTTAATCCATAATACACATGATTTTTTATATAATTCTAAATTATTTTTTAAAATATTAATTAAATCTGAACAAATTTCTTTTTTATTTATAAAATCATTAATCCAAAAAAAAATAGTAAAATTAATAGAATTATTAGTTATCTCATCTAAAATAACATTAACAATTGAATTTTTTATTATTTTATCATTTACTGAAACAGTATCTAATAAAATTTTTTTTATTATATTTATATCTTTTTGTATTAAATTTCTTGCAATACCTAAAGTAATTTTATTACGATACTCATTAGATTTAGAAAAATTTATTATATTTTCAGTGAGTATTTTCCCATTAGGAACAGATATAATACTTCCATTAAATGTTTTAAAAAGAGTACAAAAAATTTCAACATTAGTAATTTTACCAGTTACATTACCAATGTTAATATAATCTCCTACTTTAAAAATACGAAAAGTAATAATTAATAATCCTGATGCTAAATTTGCTAGAGCACTTTGCCATGCTAAACCAATTACTAATCCTATAGTCCCAAATGCAGCAAAAATTGAGGATGTTTTTAATCCTATACTACTTAATGCACTAACAATAACAAATACAGTTAAACTATATTTAAAAATATTTGTAAGAAATCCAGTTGTAATAGGATCTATATTTCTAATAGTAAAAACATTTCTTATTGTTTTAGTAACAATTTTAACTCCCCATAATCCAAAAAATAGAATCATACCAGCTAAAATAAAATGTTCACATTGATATAAAATAAAAATTTTATTTTGAAAGATAGAAGATATTATAAAATCTAATACACTAGTAAATTTATTCATATTATATAATCCATTTTATGAAATAATTCGTATTTTTTTTATAATTAAAATAATTTTTTTATAAAATATTAATTGCATTTAGTTCTTTAAATGTTTTTTCTAATCGTTTTTGCATAGAAATTTGCGATGCTCTAATCCATGATCTAGGATCATAATATTTTTTATTTGGTTTATTCAAACCTTCTGGATTTCCAAGTTGTTTTTGTAAATATTTTTTATATTTTTTATAAAAATTTAATACACCTTTCCATGTAGCCCACTGTGTATCTGTATCAATATTCATTTTAACAACACCATAATTTATAGAATCTTTAATTTCTAATAATGAAGATCCAGAACCACCATGAAATACAAAATTTATAGAATTATTAGGTATATTATGTTTTTTACTAATAAATTTTTGTGAATCTTTTAAAATTTCAGGTAATAATTGTACATTTCCTTTTTGATATACTCCATGCACGTTTCCAAAAGAAGCTGCAATAATAAATTGAGAACTAATTAGTTTTAATTTTTCATAAGCATAATTTATATCATAGGGATCTGTATATAATGACTTTTTATTTATATTACTATTATCAATACCATCTTCTTCTCCACCTGTACATCCTAATTCTATTTCTAATGTCATTTGCATTTTTGACATTCTTTTTAAATAACGACTACATATTTTAATATTATTTTTAATAGATTCTCTAGATAAATCTATCATATGAGATGAAAATAAAGATTTTTTATGTGTTAAATAATATTTTTCACTTTCATTTAGTAAATTATCAATCCAAGATAATTTATCTTTTGGGCAGTGATCAGTATGTAAAATAACCGGAATACCATAATATTTAGCAATATTATGAACATGTTTAGCACCAGATATAGCTCCAATTATTGAAGCTAATTTTGGATTTTTTTCTTGTAATCCTTTACCTGCAATAAAAGAAGATCCTGAGTTAGAAAATTGAATAATTACAGCAGATTTTAATTTTGCTGCAGTTTCTAAAACTATATTAATAGAATCAGTACCTATACAATTAATAGCCGGTAAGGCAAATTTATTTTCTTTTGCTATTCTAAATATTGTTTGTACGTCATGACCAACAACAACGCCTGGTTTTATAAAATTTAAAATTTTAGACATAATATATAATTTACATACCTTATTAAAATTTTTTTTTGTTAATATTTTTATTATTTTAATTTTTAAATAAAATATTATGAAATATTTTCTAACATAGATATAACAGGTAATGAATTTCCTTCTATATATTTTAAAAAAGATCCTCCACCTGTAGAAATATATGAAATTTTATTAAAAGAATTAAATAATTCTATTGCAGCTAAAGTATCTCCACCTCCTACAATAGAAAAAGCATTACTATGTGTAATAGCTTTAATTATCATTTCAGTTCCTTTTCTAAATTTTTTAAATTCAAAAACTCCAATAGGTCCATTCCATAATATGGTTTTAGCTTTTTTTAACTCATATTTTATTACATTTATAGTTTTATTACCTATATCAAGAATTCTTTCATTTTTTAAAATATTATGAATATCTTTATTTTTTATTAAAGAATTATTAGTAATAGATGTACTAACTATACAATCAGTAGGTATAATTATATTTTTATATTTTTTAATTATTTCTTGAGCTAGTAAAATTGCATTAGGTTCATATAATGAATTTCCGATATTATTATTTAATGATAATAATGTATTTGCTATACCTCCACCTACAATAACTTTGTTTGATAATTTAGCTAATTTTTTTAAAATATTAAATTTAGTTGAAATTTTAGATCCTCCTATAATAGAAATTATAGGTTTTTCAGGATTTTTTAAAAACTTATTTAAATTTTTTATTTCATTTATTAATAATAATCCCGCACAAGATTTTTTAGCAAAATTAATAATACCATATGTAGATGAATGAATACGATGTGAAGTTGCAAAAGCATCCATTACAAATATATCACATAAAGATGCATATTGTTTAGATAATTTTTCGTTATTATTTTTTTCACCAATATTAAAACGAACATTTTCTAAAAGAATAATTTCATCTTTTTTAAAATTACATACATTTAAATAATTTCTCTGTAAAACAACTTTGTGATTTAAAATTTTTTCTAAATATATAGCAATTTTTTTTAAAGAAAATAATTTATCATATTTTCCTTCAATAGGTCTTCCTAAATGAGAAGCTATAATAATTTTAGATTTTTTTTCTAAAGCATATTGTATAGTAGGTAATGATAATTTAATTCTAATATCAGAAGTAATATTACCCTTTATATCTAAAGGTACATTTAAATCAGATCTAATTAATAAAATTTTATTTTTAATATCTAAATCTAAAATACTTAACATAAATAATTAATCCTATTTAATATAATTAAAATCATTAATTATATGATTTTAAAAGTTTTTTTATTTTTAAAATAATATTTTCAACAGTAAAACCAAATTTTGTAAATAATTTATTTGCAGAAGCAGAATAACCAAAAGTATTAATACCAATTACACTACCACTTAAACCTACATATTTATACCAAAAATCTTTTGCTCCAGCTTCAATAGCTACTTTACATTTTATATTTTTAGGTAATATATAATTTTTATATTCTTTTGTTTGTTTATCAAAAGTATCAGTAGAAGGCATTGATACTACTCTAATTTTATATTTTAAAAAAGATAACTTTTTATATACTTTAACCGCTAAAGATACTTCTGAACCTGTAGCTATTAATATAATTTGAGGATTGTTATCTAAACAATCTTTTAAAATATATGCTCCATATGATATAAAGGATATTTGTTTTTTACTTCTTTTTTGTTTTAGTAGATTTTGCCTAGATAAAATTAATATCGTTGGTTTATGTATATTTTCAATACTAATTTTCCATGATATTGCTGTTTCAATTTGATCACATGGACGCCAAATACTAATATTCGGAATTAATCTCAAACTAGATAATTGTTCTATTGGTTGATGTGTTGGTCCATCTTCTCCTAAACCAATAGAATCATGAGTAAAAATCATTATATTTCTTATTTTCATTAAAGCAGCCATTCTTATTGCATTACGACAATAATCTGAAAAAACTAAGAAAGTAGATGTATAAGGGATAAAACCATTATATAAAGAAATACCATTTGCTATTGCTAGCATACCGAATTCTCTTACTCCATAATAAATATAATTTCCATTTTTAAATTGATTAATTGGTTTAGAATTTTTTAAAAAAGTTAAATTACTACTAGATAAATCTGCTGAACCTCCAAACAATTCTGGTAATAATTTTGAATATTTTTGTAAAATATATTGAGATGATTCTCTTGTAGAAAAATTAGTATTAATATCATTATTTAATTTAAAAATAATATTATTAATTTTATTATTCCAATCTAAAGGAAGTATATTTTTAATTCTTCTTTTTAATTCTTTAGCTAAAATAGGAAATTCATTACAATAATTTTTAAACATATTTTTCCATTTTAATTCTTTTATATTACCTATTTTTTTAGCATCCCATTTTTTATAAATAGAAGAAGGAATTTTAAAAGGTTGATAATTCCAATTTAAATTTTTCCTTGTTAAGAAAACTTCTTTTTCACCTAAAGGTGAACCATGTGAAATATTTTTTCCAGATTTATTAGGTGATCCAAAAGCGATAATTGTATTACAAATTAATAAAGAAGGTTTATCTTCTTTTAAAGATTTAGTTTTATTAATAGCTTTTTCTATACTTTCAAAATTATGTCCATCTATATTAGAAATCACATTCCAACCATAAGATTCAAATCTTTTTTTTGTATTATCAGTAAACCATCCTTTAATATTTCCATCTATAGAAATACCGTTACTATCATAAAAAACAATTAATTTTTTTAATTTTAGTGTTCCAGCTAAAGAACATACTTCATGAGAAATCCCTTCCATTAAACAACCATCACCTAAAAAAACATAAATATAATGATTAATAATATTATAATTTAACTTATTAAATTGTGCAGCTAATGTTTTTTCAGCTATTGCCATACCAACAGCATTAGCTAATCCTTGTCCTAAAGGACCTGTACTAGTTTCAATATTAGGAGTACATCCAAATTCAGGATGTCCTGGTGTTTTAGAATATAATTTACGGAAATTTTTTAAATCAGAAATTGTTACATTATATCCAGTTAAATGTAATAAACTATAAAGTAACATAACGCAATGTCCATTAGATAATATAAACCTATCACGATTAATCCATTTGGGATTATTAGGATTATGATTTAAATAATTACGCCATAGTACTTCAGCTATATCTGCCATACCCATAGGAGCACCAGGATGTCCAGATTTAGAATTTTCTATAGCATCTATACTTAAAAATCGAATAGCATTAGCAAGATCTTTTCTAGAAGGCATAATATAAATTACTCCTAAATTTTAATAAAATATTTTTTAAAAAAATTCTTTATATAAAAGAAATATATACGTAAAATGTTTTAAAATCTATTTTTTATAATTTTAAAATTTTTAAATATAAAATTTATTTAAAATAATAACTTTATTTACATTTTATTTTATTTAAATATATACTAACTTAATTAAGATTTTTTTTTTAAAATAGAAGGTATTACTAATGACGGAATATTTATTTACTTCAGAATCTGTATCAGAAGGACATCCTGATAAAGTAGCAGATCAAATTTCTGATGCTATATTAGATGATATAATAAAACAAGATATTAATTCTCGTGTAGCATGCGAAACATATATTAAAAATAATATGGTATTAATTGGAGGAGAAATAACAACAAAAGCTATTCTAAATATAGAAAAAGTAACTAGAAAAACTATAAAAGAAATAGGATATACTAATCCAAATTCAGGATTTGATGCTAATACATGTACTATATTAAATATTATTAGTAAACAATCTGAAGATATTAATAGGGGAATAACATCTAATTTAGATAAATATAATCAAGGAGCTGGAGATCAAGGATTTGTATTTGGATATGCAACAAATGAAACTGATGTCTTTATGCCAGCACCTATTATATATGCACATAAATTAGTATATCAACAAGCATTAATTAGAAAAAAAAAAATTTTATCCTGGTTAGAACCAGACGCTAAAAGTCAAATTACTTTTAAATATAAAAATAATAAAATTATTAATATAGATTCTGTAGTTTTATCAACACAAATTTCAAAAGAAATACCATTTAAAAAATTAGAAGAAGCTGTTATGGAAGAAATTATTAAACCCATTTTACCTAAAATATGGATAAATAAAAAAACAAAATTTTTTATTAATCCTTCAGGTCGTTTTGTTATAGGAGGACCTATAAGTGATTGTGGTTTAACAGGAAGAAAAATTATCGTAGATACTTATGGTGGTATGGCTAGACATGGAGGAGGAGCTTTTTCAGGAAAAGATCCATCTAAAGTAGATAGATCAGCAGCTTATGCTGCTCGTTATATAGCAAAAAATATAGTTGCATCATCTTTAGCTTCACGATGTGAAATACAAATTGCATATATTATTGGTATTGCTAATCCCATTTCAATAATGATAAATACATTTGGTACTGGAAAAGTGTCTAATGAAAAAATAATTACATTTATCCGTGAAATTTTTGATTTAAGACCTTTTAATTTAATTAAAATGTTAGATTTATTAAAACCAATATATAAAGAAACAGCATCTTATGGTCATTTTGGTAGAAATATTTTTTCATGGGAAAAAACAGATAAAGTATATAAATTTAAAGATTTTTTTAAAATTAAATAAAAAATTTTATGACTATAAATTAAATTTTTTGAATACTAACAACTTTTTCATTAAGTTTTGTTTTTATTATGATAACTCCTTTAGTATTACGTCCAACAACACAAATTTCAGATATATTAATACGTATTAATGTACCCATATTAGTAATAATCATTACTTGATCATTATCTTTAACTTTTAAAGCATCTACTAATTTTCCATTTCTATTATTAATTTTCATTGATATAATTCCTTTTGTGGATCTAGATTTTGTAGGAAAAGCTTTATTATTAGTACATTTACCATATCCATTTTCTGTTATAGTAAAAATATTTTTTTGAAAATTACTTTTTATAATTATTAATGAAACTACATAATCTTTTTTCTTTTTTAAAAAACTAATGCCTTTTACACCTACTGTATTTCTTCCTATTGATTTAATTTGAGATTCATTAAATTTTACTACTTTACCTAAAGAAGAAAATATCATAATTTTATCATTTTGTTGAATTATAGAGACAGCTATTAAAGTATCATTTTTTTTTAATTTTATTGCAATAATTCCATTATATCTAGGTTTATTAAATTTATTCAAATTTGTTTTTTTTACCTTTCCTTGTGCAGTAACCATAATTAAACTAAAATTATCTTTATAGTTATTTATTACAATAAAAGTGTTAATAATTTCATTATTTTTTAAGGGAATTAAATTTATAATAGGTCTTCCTTTTGCATACCTGTTAGCTTCAGGTATATTATAAACTTTTAACCAATATAAATATCCTTTATTAGAAAAACATAAAATATTATCATGAGTATATGCTATTAATATTTTAGATATAAAATCATTATCTTTTAATTTTATAGCTATTTTACCTTTACCTCCTCTATGTTGTAAATTATATTCAGTAATTTTTTGATATTTAATATATCCTTGATGAGACAAAGTAATAATAACTTTTTCATGATTAATTAAATCTTTTTTTTGAATTATAGAATGATTATTTGAAATAATTTCTGTTTTTCTTTTATCTCCAAATTCTTTTTTTATTAATATTAATTCATTATATATTACTTTCATTAAATATTCATAATTTTCAATAATTTTAGTTAAATTTGATATTTTGTATATTAAATTTTCATATTCTATACATAATTTTTTATGTTCTAAATTTGTTAATTTATTTAATTTTAAATCTAAAATAGCTGTAATTTGTTTATAACTAAAATGATAATTATCATTAAATTTTATTAAATTAGAATTAGTTAAATAAATATTTAATGTTTTTTTTTCTTGTAAATTAAATATTTGAAATATATTTGGTATTTTCCAAGATTGTAAATAAATTTTATTTTTTAAAGTTTCTGATATTTTAGAAGAACGTATAATTTTTATAATTTTTTTTATATTTAATAAAGCTACTATTAGTCCTTCTAATATATGTGCTTTAATACGAGATTTTTTTATTTCGTAATTTGTTCGTCTTATTACTATTTCACGTCTATGAGAAATAAATGCTTTAATTATATTTTTTAAAGACATTAATGTAGGTTTACCTTTATATAAGGAAACCATTTTTATACTAAAAGTAGTTTGCAAAGGAGTTAATTTATATAAAGTATTTAAAATTACATTAATAGATGTATCTTTTTTTATTCTAATTAAAATTCTTATACCATCTTTATCAGATTCATCTCTTAAAGTTTTAATACCTTGAATTTTTTTTTCTTTTATTAAATTAGCTATTTTTTCTATTAATTTAGATTTATTTACTTGATAAGGAAGTTCATAAATTATAATTGTTTTATATTTTTTTTTTTTATCTTTAATTGTTTTAATACGTCCTCTAAGAAATATTTTTCCCTTTCCTGTAATATATGCATTTTCAATCTCATTAATACCATAAATAATACCTGCAGTAGGAAAATCAGGACCAGGAATATAATTCATTAATTCTTTAATTTTAATATCATTATTCTTAATATAAGCTAAACAGGCATTAATTACTTCTATAATATTATGAGGAGGAATATTTGTTGTCATTCCAACTGCTATACCAGAAGACCCATTAATTAATAAATTAGGTATTTTTGTGGGCATTATTTCAGGAATTTTTTCTGTTCCATCATAATTAGGTAAAAAATTTACTGTATTTTTTTCTAAATCATTAATGATTTCTTGCGAAATTTTAGACATTTTTATTTCAGTATAACGCATAGCTGCAGCTGAATCTCCATCAATAGAACCAAAATTACCTTGCCCATGTATTAATGGATATCTTAACGAAAAAGATTGAGCTAATCTTACAATTGTATCATAAACTGCATTATCTCCATGAGGATGATATTTTCCTATAACATCTCCGACTATTCTTGCTGATTTTTTATAAGATTTATTCCATGTATTTCCTAATATATACATAGCGTATAATATACGTCTATGAACAGGTTTTAATCCATCTCTTACATCCGGTAAAGCTCTACCTACTATAACTGACATAGCATAATCTATGTAAGAACTTTTTAATTCTTCTTCAATATTAATTAATTTTATTTCTTTAGCAAAAGAATTCATGTAAATAAATATCCTTTTAACTCAATTTTATAAGTTATATATTTTTAAATTTATGTTTTAAAAAATAAATATTAATTTTATAATATTAATTTTTATAAATTTATGTATATTTTATATATTATTATTTTTTTTAAAAATCTAATTTAATTTTTATAATTTTCTAACTGTTCAATTTTTTTTTTAGCTTTATTAATAACTTCTTTAGGAATTCCTGCTAAAGATGCTACAAACAAACCATAATTTTTATTAATTGATCCATTCTTAATTTTATGTAAAAAGACAATAGAATTATTAATTTTTATTGCATCAAAATATATATTTTTTATACATTTATTTTTATCTTTTAATTTTGTTAATTCAATATAATTAGTTGCAAATAAAGTAAGTGATTTATTTTTTTTTGCAATATATTCTGTACAAGACCAAGCTATAGCTAAACCATCATGTGTAGATGTACCTCTTCCTACTTCATCCATTAATACTAAACTTTTTGAAGTTGCATTTCTTAAAATATTTGCAGTTTCTATCATTTCAACCATAAAAGTAGATAATCCGGAAGAAATATTATCTGTAGATCCTATTCTTGTAAAAATTCTATCTATTGGTCCTATAATAGCTTTATCCGCTGGAACATAACTACCTATATAAGTCATTAAAATAATTAATGCTATTTGTCTCATATAAGTACTTTTACCACCCATATTAGGACCTGTTATTAACAATATATGATGATTTTTAGTTAATAATACATTATTAGATATAAAAGGTATTTTTACAATATTTTCGACAATAGGATGTCTTGAATTAGTTAAAGAAATACCTATTTTTTTATTTAAAATAGGACAAGTATAATTTAAAGTTATAGATCTTTCAGCTAAATTACATAATACATCTAATTCTGATAAATATAATGATAATTTTTGTAAATTTTTTAAAAAAGGATTAATATAATAAAATAATTTGTTATATAAATTTTTTTCTAAATTTAAAAGATTTTCTTTAGAAGAAAAAATATTTTTTTGATATTTTTGTAATTCTGGAATAATATATCTATTAAAATTTTTTAAAGTTTGAATTTGAATATATTTATTAGGGAGATTATATTTATAACTTTTATTAAGTTGGATATAATATCCATGAACTGTGTTGTATCCTATTTTTAATTTTTTTATTTTTAATGAATTACGTTCTTTATTTTCTAGATAAGATAAATATTTATTTGAATCTTTTGATAATTTTCTTAAATCGTCTAATAATACATTATATCCAGTTGCAATAACATTTCCCTCTTTTAAAGAGGGAGCTGGTTTTTCTTTTATAGATTTTTTTAATAAATTTTTTAATGAAGTAAATAATCCTAATTTTAAAATTTTAAATTTTATTTCACAATCATTTATATTTTGAAAAATATTATGAATATTAGGTAAATAATTTAACGTCTCTCTTAAAGAGACTAAATCATTTGGTTTAGCAGTTCTTAAAGCTAATCTAGCAATAATTCTTTCAATATCACCAATTTTTGACAATATTTTTTTAAAATTAAAATAATATTTTTGTAAAATAGAAATATTTTTTTGTCTATTTAAAATAATTTTAATATCACGTATTGGATTATTTAACCATCTTTTTAATAAACGACTACCCATATTTGTAGTAGTATAATCTAATATTTTAACTAAAGTATTATTTTTATCTCCAGAAATACTATTAATAATTTCTAAATTTTTACGAGTATTTTCATCCATAATAATTTCATTATTATGTCTTTCTAAAAAAATATTGTTAATATGAGGTAGATATACTCTTTGTGTATCTTTAACATATTGTATTAAACATCCTGCGGCTCTAATAGCTAATAATGATTTTTCAATACCAAAACTTTTTAAATTTTTAGTTTTAAATTGCATATTCAATTGTTGAATAGCTGTATCTATATCAAATTCCCATAATGGTCTACGTCTAATACAGTATCTTTTTTCTAATAAATTTATATCTTTAAAATTTTCAGAATATAATAATTCTTTAGGATTTGTTCTTTGTAATTCTCCAGCAATAATATTAATATCTTTATTTTCCATAATTCTAAAATCACCAGAACTAATATTTAGTGTAGCATAACCAAATCCTAATTTTATATCTTGATATATTGACCCTAATAAATTGTCGA
Source organism: Enterobacteriaceae endosymbiont of Donacia cinerea (assembly GCF_012569925.1). Lineage (NCBI taxonomy): Bacteria > Pseudomonadati > Pseudomonadota > Gammaproteobacteria > Enterobacterales > Enterobacteriaceae > Enterobacteriaceae endosymbiont of Donacia cinerea. Next base: position 131,283 of record NZ_CP046204.1, read on the forward strand.
TATTATTTTTTAATAAAATATCATCACTAACTGTTCCGGGTGTAATAATTCTAACTATTTTTCTATCTAAAATTTTTTTTTTAGATAAAGTTTTTTTATTTTGTATCTGTTCACAAATAGCTATAGATTCTCCTAACTTAATTAATTTTGATAAATAATTATCTATACTATTAACTGGTATACCTGCCATAGGAACAGGTTTTCCATTTAATTTACCTCTCTTAGTTAAAACAATATTTAATAATTTTGATGCTTTTTTTGCATCTTCAAAAAACATTTCATAAAAATCTCCTAATCTATAAAATAATAAAATATTAGGATATTGTTTTTTTAATTTAAAATATTGATCCATCATAGGTGTTAGTGTTATAGACATATTTTATTACTTTTAATATTAATTATTATAAAATTTATAAATTTTATTTAAATAAGATTTTTATATAAAAAATAATGAATAATATTTATTATTTTCAATAATAAAATATTAATATTATTTATCGTCATTATTATCATTATTATCAATTAAACGTAATATTACAAAAAATAAATTAATAAAATCTAAATATAACATAAGTGCACCTAAAATAGCATATCTTCTTAAATTGTCTTTATCATTTATGTTTAAACTAATTTTTTCTGCAATATTTTTTAATTTTTGTGTATCATATGAAACAAGTAATGTAAAAAAAATTACACTAATATAATTTATTATAGAAGAAATTAAATTATTTTGTATCCATAAATTTATAAGTGAAGCTATAACTATACCAAATATCCCCATTATAATAATATTACCTAAATAACTTAGATCTCTTTTCGTAAAATATCCCCAAATACACATAGATAAAAAAGTAAATGATGTAGTTATAAATGCTGTAAAAATTGTATTTTGATTATATGCAGAAAATATTCCAGCTGTAGTTAATCCAGTTAATGAAGAATAAAACATAAACAATGTAGTTAGTGTTTTTCCAGATAATCTATTTAAAAAACTTGAAATAACAAATACTAATATAAATTGTAAAAAACATAAACTTAATAAAAAAATTTTATTATTTAATATATAATTTATAACTTGTGGTGTATTAGATACATACCAAGAAATAAATGCTGTTAATAACAAACCACAAGACATCCAACTATATACTTTTCTAAAATAAATTTGTATATGATTTTTTTCTTGTTTTAAAGTTGTACTTTTTAAATTTGGATATTCTATCATAATTATACCTTTTAAAATTAAACCAAATTTTTTAAGAAATATTTTTATTATAAATTTTAATTTATATTTATATTATATAATATAATATATAAATTACATAGTAATTAATTTATTTATATATAATATAATGAATCATATACCTGTTTTATTAAAAGAATCCGTTAATAGTTTAAATATTAAAGATAATGGAATATATATAGATGCTACTTATGGTTGTGGAGGTCATACAAGATTAATTTTATCTAAATTAGGAAATTATGGCAAAATTTATGCAATAGATTGTGATATAAAAACAATATTAAAATATAAAATTTTAGATAATAGAATTATTTATATAAATAATAATTTTTCAAATTTAAAAACTATTTTAAATAAAAAAATAGGTAAAATAGATGGAATATTATTTGATTTAGGAATTTCTTCTTTTCAATTAAATAATTCTAAAAGAGGTTTTTCTTACATGTTTAATGGACCATTAGATATGCGTATAAATCAAAAAAATAAAATAACAGCTTATAATTTATTAAAAAACATAAATGAAAAGAAATTATCTGAAATATTAAAAATATATGGTGAAGAAAAATATCATAAAAAAATAGCATATAATATAAAAAAAAACATGTTAAATAACAAATTACATAACACAAAAGATTTATCATATTCAATATGTTCTTCTATTCCTAAAAATAATAAATTTAAACATCCAGCAAAAAGATCTTTTCAAGCAATAAGAATTTTTTTAAATCAAGAAATAGAAGAATTAAAAAAAGCTTTAAATATTTCATTGGAATTACTAAAAAAAAATGGCATTATAGCTACAATTAGTTTTCACTCTATTGAAGATAGAATTATTAAGTATTTTATGAAAAAATATAGTTCTTTAAATAAACAAAATATTCATAATAAATTACCTTTAACTGAGAAAGAAATAAATAATTTTTATTATAAAAATAATAAAATAAAATTAAAAATTATTAATAGGATTTTTCCTAGTAAAAAAGAAATTTATGAAAATCCAAGATCTCGAAGTGCAATACTACGTATTGCACAAAAAATATAAAAAGAATAATCTTATTTATTATTTAATTTTAATAAAATATCTTGAATTAAGGATTTAAAATTGAATGTTTCTTTATTTAGTTTACAAAAATTATTAAATAATTATATAAAAAGTAATTTAATAAAAAATATTTTAATAAATAGAATAGTTTTAGATAGTAGAAAAGTAAAAGGAAAAAATTGTCTTTTTATAGCAATAAAAGGATATAAAAAAAATGGTAGAGAATTTATAAAACATGCTATATTAAAAGGAGCTATTGCTATATTAACTTATACAGATGAAAAAACATCATCTTATAATATTATTTTAAAAAAAAATATACCTATTATATATCTACCTAATTTACATAAATATATTTCACATTTTGCCGGAATATTATATGATCATCCAAGTAAAAAAATACCCGTTATAGGAATTACAGGGACTAATGGAAAAACAAGTATAACTATTTTTTTAATGCAATGGATTAAATTATTAGGAGGTAATCCAGCTATTTTAAGTACTATCGGTAATGGGTTTAATAAAAAATTAATTAAAACAAATAATACAACAGATTCAGCAATAGAAATACAGTCCACATTAAAAAAATTTATAAATAAAAAAGCAAATATTATAATAATGGAAGTTTCTTCTCATGGATTATCTCAATATAGAATATTTGATATATTTTTTTCTATTGGTATTTTTACAAATTTAACTAGAGATCATTTAGATTATCACATAAATATGAAAAATTATGAATTATCTAAATGGAAATTTTTTTCTGACCATAAGATAAAACAAAAAATTATAAATATTGATGATAATACAGGATTAAAATGGTTTAAAAAATTACCTAATGCAATCCCAATTACTACTAAAAAAAAATTTTTATATAAATCAAATGTATTTATTTATATAAAAAAAATAACTTATTTATATAATAAAACAATTATTAAGTTTAATTCAAGTTGGGGTGATGGAAAAATAAAAATAAATCTTATAGGAAAATTTAATGTTATAAATATTATTTTAAGTATGGCTGCATTATTAAAATTAAATTATCCTTTAAAAAAATTATTGAAAACAGCATCTAAAATAAAATCTGTTAAAGGACGTGTAGAAAAAATTTTTTTTAAAAAAAAATATTCTAATATAATAATTGATTATGCTCATACTCCTGATGCATTAAAAAATATATTATTAGCAATAAGATCAAGTACTCAAGGTAAAATATGGTGTATTTTTGGTTGTGGAGGGGAAAGAGATATCGGGAAAAGAAAAATAATGGGTTATATAGCTACTAAATATGCTGATATTATAATTTTAACAACTGATAATCCTAGAACAGAAAATATAAATAATATTATCAAGGATATAAAAAAAGGATGTATTACATTACATAATGTATTTATTATTTTAAATAGAATTAAAGCTATTAGTTATGCAATATTTAATTTTTCTAAAAAAGATACTATTTTAGTAGCAGGGAAAGGACATGAAGATTACCAAATTATTAATAATAAAATTTTAAATTATTCAGATTTTGATACTATTCAAAATATATTAAAAATATTACATGAATAATTTAATTAGTTTAAAAAAACTATCAAAAATAGTTAATGGAATATTAATTGGAAATAATATTGAAATAATAAATTTTTCAATAAATAGTAAAAAAATTAACGAAAAATGTTTATTTATTGCTATTCATGGAAAAAATTTTGATGGACATGATTTTATTAAAGAAGCAATTAATAATGGAGCACTAGCTATATTAGTAAATAAATTTTGCAATATTAATATTCCTCAAATAATAGTATTTAATACTATCCTAGGATTAGGAAAAATAGGTTTATGGAAAAGAAATCAATTCAAAAATAATATAATAGGAATAACAGGTTCATCAGGTAAAACTTCAGTTAAGGAAATGACAGTATCTATATTAAGAAAAAAATATAATATTATTTATACTAAGAAAAATATGAATAATCATATAGGTATTCCTCTAACATTATTAAATTTAACAAATTATTATAAATGTGCAGTAATTGAAATAGGAGGTAATCAAATTAATGATATTTCTTATACTACTAATTTAGTTAAACCTAATATTGCAATAATTAATAATATATCATCATCACATCTAGAAGGTTTTAAATCATTACAAAATATTATTAAATGTAAAAGTGATATTTTTAATTATTTAACAAATAAAGGAATTGCTATTCTTAATTATGATGATAAAAATCAAAAAAAAATATTAAAAAAATTAATTAATAATAAAAATATTTTAACTTTTTCGTTACATAATAAAAAAGCTGATTTTTTTACAAAAAAAATAACGATTTTATCAAATAAAATTGAATTTATTTTAATTTCTCCTATAGGAGAAGTATTAATTCAATTATTTTTAATAGGAGGAGGAATACATAATATTAGTAATGCGTTAGCATCTTCTGCATTATCTTTTACTATTGGAGCTTCTTTAAAAGATATAGCAATTGGTTTAAAACATTTTAAAGCAATCCAAGGAAGAATGTATCCAATTATTATTGATAATAATAAATTAATTATTAATGATGCATATAATGCAAATCCTAATTCTGTAAATATAGCTATAAATATTTTAAAAAATTTTCGTGGTACAAAAATTTTAGTTATTGGAGATATGTTAGAATTAGGTATTTATACATTATTTTATCATAAAAAAATAAAAAATTTAATTTTAAAAACTAATATAAATTATATCTTAAGTATCGGAAAATATAGTAAATATATTACTGAAAATAATATAAATGCAAAACATTTTTCAAATAAAAATTTATTAATAAATGAATTATTTTTAATAATAAAGAAATTAAAAAATTATACAATTTTATTTAAAGGATCACGTAATAATAAAATGGAAATATTAATTGATATTTTATTGGAGAAATTAAAATGTTATTAATATTAATTAAATGTTTAGCATATTTTTCAAAAAATTTAAATTTTTTTTTTATAAACTTTAAAATTCGTTTAATAATGTCATTATTAACATCTTTTATTATTACTTTTTTTTTAAGTCCATTTTTTATTAATTATTTAAATAAAAAAAAAATTTCTCAAATTATTAGAAAAGAGGGACCTATAACACATTATTCTAAAAATAATATCCCAACTATGGGAGGTTTAATTTTATTATTATCTATTTTTATTTCTGTTATTTTTTGGTCTAATTTATTTAATAAATATATCTTTTATGCCTTATTTCTAATGATATTATATGCAATAATTGGATTTGTAGATGATTATTATAAAATTATTTTAAATAATTCTACAGGATTATCTCCATATAAAAAACTTTTTTTTCAATCTATTACTACTATTTTTATAATAGTATTAATTTATATAAATAATACAGAAAAAATATATATACAATATATTATACCAATCTTTAATTTAAGAATTAAATATAATTTAAATTTGATTTTATATTTAACATTTTCTTATTTTATAATTATAGGAATAAGTAATTCTGTTAATTTAACTGATGGATTAGATGGTTTAGTTATTATGCCTATAATTTTTATTTCTTTAGCATTATCTATATTATGTTATTTTTCAGGAGATATATATTTTTCTAAAAATCTTCATTTTATTTATATAAAAAATATAAAAGAACTAATAATAATATGTTTATCTATTGTTGGTTCAGGACTAGGATTTTTATGGTATAATACTTATCCAGCTAAAATTTTTATGGGAGATATAGGATCATTATCTTTAGGTTGCATCATATCTATGATTGCAATATTAATAAGACAAGAATTTTTATTTCTTATAATGTGTGGTGTGTTTATATTAGAAGCAATTTCTGTAATAATTCAAGTTTTAAGATTTAAATATGACAAAAAACGTTTTTTTTTAATGGCACCTTTACATCATCACTATGAACTAAAAGGAATTGCCGAACCTTGTATTATTATTAGATTTTGGATCATTTCATTAATATTAGTATTGTTTTCTTTAATTATAATAGTATAAAAATATTTAAAATGAATAAAAAAATACTTATTATAGGATTAGGATTAACAGGTATATCATGTTTAAATTTTCTTTTAAAGAAAAATATTATACCTTCCGTTATGGATATATCTAATTATCCCAAATTTATAAAAAAAATACCATCTTATGTCCCATGCCATTTAGGTTATTTTAAAAAAGATTGGATATTAAATTCACAATTAATAATTTTAAGCCCCGGTATATCAATATTTAATAATCTTTTATTAGAAGCAAAAAAAAAAGGCATTGAAATAATAGGAGATATAGAATTATTTGCTCGTTATAATAAAACACCTGTAATAGCGATTACAGGAACTAATGGAAAAAGTACTGTTACCAACATGATTGGAAAAATTATGAAAAAAAATAATTTTAATGTTAGTATCGGGGGTAATATCGGATATCCAGTTTTAGATTTATTATCTTTTGTTAGAGATTTTTATATTTTAGAAATTTCTAGTTTTCAATTAGAAACTATTAAAAAATTAGATGTGTATATTGCTGTTATTTTAAATATCTCAGAAGATCATATGGATCGATATCCTCTAGGTATTCAACAATACCGTAATTTTAAACTACATATTTATAAACATGCTTCTATTTGTATATATAATGCTGATAATATATTATGTTATCCTAAATATTTTAAAAAAAAAAAAAAATATATAACTTTTGGAGAATTTTCTGGAAAATATACATTATGTTATAATAAAAAAGATGTATATTTACAAATCAATCATCAAAAAATTTTAAATTTTAATAAAACTAAATTGATTGGAATTCATAATTATTTAAATGCTTTAGCAGTATTGGCTGTAACAGATGTATTAAAAATTTCTAAAAAAATTTCTTTACAACAAATAAGTAATTATCTAAATATGGATCATATATTACAAATAATACATATAGAAAATGGAGTAACTTGGATTAATGATTCAAAATCTACAAATATTAGTAGTACTAAAGCTGCTTTAAAATATTTACATAAAAAAAAAAGAATTTGGTTATTATTAGGAGGATATGATAAAAATTGTAAATTATATTTATTAAAAAAATATTTACAAAAAAAAAATAATATTAATGTTTATTGTTTTGGAGTATTAAGAAAAAAAATATTATCTATTTATCCTAAAGCAAAAATAGTAAAAACAATACATCAAGGTATAGAACAAATAATTAAATTAGTAGAATACGGAGATGTTGTATTATTATCACCCGCTTGTTCTAGTATTGATCAATTTAAAAATTTTAAACATCGTGGACAAGAATTTGTAAGATTAGTTAAAAAATTTCATAATCCTAAATAATATATTTTTATAAAAAAATATTATATAATTTAAAATATTTTAATTTATATTAAATTTTTTTTTAAAAAAATGAAAAAAAAAAAAAAAATTCTTATAGTAGCTGGTGGAACAGGAGGACACATTTACCCAGCTTTAAATATAGCATATAAATTAATAAAAAAGGGATGGGAAGTTCGCTGGTTAGGATCATTATCTCGAATGGAATCGCAAATTATTCCTAAAAAAAACATACATATTTATTTAATAAAATTTTTTAGATTTAAAAATAAAAATATTTTTTCTATAATTATTACTATAATAAAATTATTAATATCAACTTATAAATCAATTTTAATTTATAAAAAATATAAACCACATTTAGTTTTAACCATGGGGAGTTATATTTCTGGTCCAAGTGGCTTAGCTGCATGGTTATGTAATATACCATTAATAATACATGAACAAAATAGTATTCCTGGTATAACAAATAAAATTTTATCAACAATAGCAACAATAAAAATGCAAGCATATCCTAGTACATTAAATAATGCAATATTAGTAGGAAATCCTATAAGTAAAAAAATTATTAAATTATCTTTATATAAAAGATCTATTTTAAAAATTCATAAACCAATTCGTGTATTTATTACAGGAGGAAGTCAAGGATCAGATATTTTAAATAAAATTGGTATAAAACTAGCTGAAATTTTAAAAAATAAAATATCTATTTTACATCAAGTGGGAAAAGGAAATTTAAAAAAAATATTTTATGAATATAAGAAAATTATTATTAATAATTTAGCTTTAAAAGAATATATAAAAAATATAGATAAAGCATATAAATGGGCTGACATTATTATATGTAGATCAGGAGCAATGACTGTAAGTGAAATTACAGCAATAGGTCTACCTGCTATTTTTATACCTTTCCAACATAAAGATAAACAACAATATTTTAATGCAATTCATTTAGAAAAAATAGGAGCTGCTAAAATTTATGAACAAAATAATTTAAATATTAATAAAATTGTTAATACTATATTAACTTTAAACACAAAAAAAATTATATATATGTCAAATAAATCTTATAATTTGTCTATAAAAAATTCAACAGAATTAATTTATCAAGAATTAAATAAAATAAAAATTAATTAATTTAATTATTATAAATAAGATGAAATTTTAAATATGCTTAATCAAAAAATATTAAATAATATACCAAAAATGAAAAATATTAATTATATATATTTTATTGGTATCGGTGGTTCTGGTATGGGAGGTATTGCAACAATTTTAGCAAAACAAGGATATAAAGTTAGTGGTTCAGATTTATTTTCTAATTTTATTACAAAAAGTTTAAATTTATTAAATATAAAAATATATTTTCAACATGATGCTAAAAACATTACAAATAATATAGATCTTATTATAGTATCTACTGCTATTAATAATAATAATCCAGAATTAATTGCTGCAAAAAAATTAAATATTACTATTCTTAGTAGAGCACAAATATTAGCAGAATTAATGAGATTTTCTTATGGTATAACAATTACAGGAACACATGGAAAAACTACGACTACTGCTTTAATATATAAAATATTTAAATTAGCTAAATTAAATCCCACTTTTATTAACGGAGGAATTTTAAAATTTTCTAAAGAATATGCTTATTTAGGTTCAGGTAAATATTTTATTACAGAAGCAGATGAAAGTGATAAATCTTTTTTATATTTAAATCCTATTGTAAATATAATTACAAATATTGAAAAAGAACATTTAAATTTTTATAAAAATGATATTGAAATTTTAAAAAAAAACTTTTTAAAATTTCTAAAAAAAATACCATTTTATGGATGTATAATTATTTGTATAGATAATTTTCATAATTATGATTTAATAAAAAAAAATAAAAATATTTTAAAACAAAATATTATCACGTATGGTTTTAATAAAAATGCTGATATTCAATTATATAATTACCGACAAAATGGTTACAAATGTAAATTTTCTTTATTAGAAAAAATAAAAAACCTTTCTATAGAAATAGATTTAAATATTCCTGGATATCATAATGCTTTAAACGCAACAGCTGCATTTGCAATATCATCTTATATAGGAATAGATTATTCTGTAATTATAAAATCTTTAAAAAATTTTGAAGGTATTAAAAGAAGATTTGATATTTTAGGTATTTTATTCCCTCATAAAAAAACAAAATGTAAAAAAAATATAATTATTATTGATGATTATGGACATCATCCAACTGAAATAAATATGACTATTAAAACAGCACGACAAATATGGCCAAATAAAAAATTAATAATGGTTTTTCAACCTCATCGTTATTCTAGAACTAAAAATTTATTAACTGAATTTGTAAAAATATTATCTAAAGTTGATAAACTATTTATTCTAGAAGTTTATTCTGCAGGTGAAATATTAATTGAAAATGCTAATAGTGAATATTTAACTAAAAAAATAAAAAAATTTGGTATAATTATTCCTATTTTAATTAAATCAAAAAATTATTATGATATTATAAATAATATATATTTACAATTAAAAGGTAATGAAATATTAATTTTTCAAGGAGCAGGTGATATAAATCATATATCATCATTATTAATAAATAATAAATTTTAAAATTTAAAAAATTAAATAATAATAAATAACTTTAATAACTTTTAATTAAAAATTATGTCTAAAAAAATAGCTGTTTTATTTGGGGGTAATTCTCCAGAAAGAGAAATTTCTTTAAAATCTGGTAAAAAAATTTTAAATGCTTTATTAAAATTAGGAATTAATGCTATTGGGATAGATCCAATAAATTTTCCACTGTTATATTTAAATAAATATGGATTTAAAAAAGTTTTTATATCTTTACATGGAAAAGGAGGAGAAGATGGTACTATTCAAGGAATATTAAATTATCTTAATATTCCTTATACTGGAAGTAATTTATTATCTTCTGCAATTACTATGAATAAATTTCTTACAAAAACTATTTGGAATGAATATGGATTACCTGTTATTTATCCTCATTATTTATTAAATAAAAAAAATTTTATAAAATTAAATTATTTAAAAATTGAAAAGAAAATTTTAAAATTTAAATTACCTGTATTTATAAAACCTAATTGTAATGGATCCAGTTTAGGTATTTCAAAAGTTGAACATTTAGATGATTTATTTAATGCAATAGAAAAATCATTTATATATAGTGATGATATTTTAATTGAAAAATATATAAAAGGTGAAGAATATACAGTAGGAATTTTAGATAAAAATATTTTACCCCCTATAAAAATAGAATATCCTGATTCTTTTTATAATTATCAAGCCAAATATTATTTAAATACTACTAAATATTTCTGTCCTAGTGGATTAAATAAAAACAAAGAAAAAGAACTAAAAAATATAGTTCTAAAAGCATGGAATGTAGTAAAATGTAATAAATGGGGGAGAATTGATGTTATTTTAGATGAAAATCAAAAATTTAAATTATTAGAAATTAATACTATACCTGGAATGACATCTCATAGTTTATATCCAATAGCAGCAAAAAAAATGGGATTATCTTTTTATGATTTAGTTTTAAAAATTTTAAATTTAAATAAATAAAAAATTTGATTTAATTAATTATATTTATTAATTTTTATTAACAATACAATACGTTATTTTAATAAATTTTTTTATTATATACTTTAATTTTTTAGGACTCTGTTCTGCAATATTTAATAATAAATTAGCACTATATTTACTTAATATTTTTTTTTTAATTTTATATTTATTGATATTATTAGCAAATTTTTTTTTAAAAAAAATAGGATTAATTTTGATATCTATTTCTTTTAAAGATGGAATAATGTGTTTTTTTAAATAATATAAAATATTAGATTTTTCAGATAAAAATCTAATCATAGAACTAGCATTATATGTTTCTATAATTAAAACATTATTTTTAAAATTTTTAACATTATACCATTTACGTAAATGTATAGGTAAATATTTTTTAAGAAAATTATTAATTTTTATTAAAACATCTGTATGTATATATATGTTATAAAGTACATCATTATAAGATGAATAATGTTTTTTTTTAAAAATTTTATTAATCAATAATAATTTATTATTACGCATCATTTGATCCTCTTATTTTTTTTATAAAAAATTATATATATTTTTTTTATTTTGTTAAAATAAATATTAATTAATATTTATAATTATACAAATATCTTTTTATTAAGAGTATTTATATGTTAAAAAAAATTTTTACTAAAATTTTTGGTAGTAATAATGATCATGTTTTACGACGTATTCAAAAAACAGTAAATATTATTAATGAGATGGAAGCAGAATTTGAAAAATTAACTAATTTTGAATTACAAAATAAAACTTTATTTCTAAAAGAAAAATTAGAAAAAAATTTTTCTTTAGAAGATATTTTACCGGAAGCTTTTGCAACAGTTAGAGAAGCTAGTAAAAGAATATTTGGTATGCGTCATTTTGATGTTCAATTAATAGGAGGTATTGTATTAAATAATAATTGTGTTGCGGAGATGAAAACTGGAGAGGGAAAAACATTAACTTCTACATTACCAGCTTACTTGAATGCTCTTACTGGAAAAGGAGTTCATATTGTTACTGTTAATGATTATTTAGCACAAAGAGATGCTTTAAATAATAGAGTATTATTTAAATTTTTAGGATTAACTGTAGGTATTAATATATCTTCTATGTCATTAGAAGAAAAAAAAGATGCTTATCAAGCAGATATTACTTATGGAACTAATAATGAATATGGTTTTGATTTTTTAAAAGATAATATGGTTTTTGATTATACTCATAAAGTACAACGTGGTTTGCATTATGCTATTATTGATGAAGTTGATTCAATATTAATTGATGAATCTCGTACTCCTTTAATTATTTCAGGACCGGCAGAAGATAGTTCAGAACTATATGTAAAAATAAATAGTATTATTCCTAAATTAATTTATCAGTCTAAAGAAGATTCTAGTTTTTATAAAGGTAAAGGACATTATTTTATAGATGAAAAATCTCGTCAAGCATATTTAACAGAAAGAGGTTTAATATATTTAGAAAAAATATTGATAGATGAAAAAATAATAAATAAAGGAGAATCTTTATATTCTAGTAAAAATATTATTATTTTACATCATATTATTTCTGCTTTAAGGGCACATAATCTTTTTAAAAAAAATGTAGATTATATTTTAAAAAATAATAAAATAATAATAGTAGATGAACATACTGGAAGATTAATGGAAGGTAGAAGATGGTCAGAAGGATTACATCAAGCAATAGAAGCAAAAGAAAATGTAAAAATTAATAATGAAAATCAAACTTTAGCATCTATTACATTTCAAAATTATTTTAGATTATATCAAAAATTATCAGGTATGACGGGGACTGCTAGTACAGAATCTTTTGAATTTAAAGAAATTTATAAATTAAACACAATAGTAATTCCAACTAATATGCCTATGGTTAGAAAAGATTTACCTGATTTAATTTATTTAACTAAAAAAGAAAAAATAAAAGCCATAATTAAAGACATAAAAGAAAAACATCTTAAGGGTCAACCTATTTTGGTTGGAACTGTTTCAATTAAAAAATCAGAATTAATTTCTCAAAAATTAAAAAAAATAGGTATAAAACATAATGTTCTAAATGCTAAATTTCATGCTAGAGAAGCAGAAATTATATCAAAAGCAGGTATGAAATATGCGGTAACAATCGCAACTAACATGGCTGGTAGAGGTACTGATATTGTTTTAGGTGGTATTTTTATATTAAATAGTAAATTTAGTTTAGATAAATTAAAAAATTTAAAATTACAATGGAAAGTAAAACATGATGAAATCGTTAAATTAGGTGGTTTATATGTTATTGGAACTGAACGTCATGAATCTAGAAGAATCGATAATCAATTACGAGGACGTTCAGGAAGACAAGGAGATAAAGGTATGTCAAGATTTTATCTATCAATGGAAGATTCTTTAATGCGTATTTTTGCACCTAAAAACATGTTATTTTTAATGCAAAAATTAGGAATGAAATATAATGATTATATTGAACATCCTTGGATAACAAAAGCTATATCTAAAGCACAAAAAAAAGTAGAAAATTATAATTTTGAAATACGTAAACAATTACTTGAATATGATGATGTAATAAATGATCAACGATTATCAATATATTCACAAAGAAATAAATTACTAAAATCATTAAAAACTAATGAAATAATTAAAAATTTTAGAATCGATGTATTTACAAAATTAATAAATGATTATATAAAATCTGATAATTTTATTAAAGAAAAATGGAATTTAAAAGAACTAAAAACTTATTTTTTAAATATTTTAAATTTAAATTTACCATTAAAAAATTGGATAAATATATTTAAAGAAAAAAATAAAAAAAAAATTAATAAAAATTATTTATTAAAAAAAATTATTGATTTTTCAAAAAAAGAATATTTAAAAAAAATCAATAATTTAAAAATACAAGATATAAAAATTTTTGAAAAAAATATTATTTTAAAAATTTTAGATGATTTATGGAAAGAACATCTTGCCTCAATAGAATATTTAAAACAAGGTATACATTTAAGAGGTTATGCACAACAAGATCCTAAACAAGAATATAAAAAAGAATCTTTCTATATGTTTAATACAATGTTAGATAATTTAAAAAAAGAAGTAATTATTGCTTTAAATAAAGCAGAAAACAAAATAATAAATGATTATTATAAATTTGCCAGTACTTTAAAAAATACTAAAAGTATTAATAATAATATAAAAAATAATAATTTATTAATCTTAAAAAAAAGAGTTAATGCTTATATAAATAAAGATAATAAATATTTGAATAACACTAATTTTATCAAAAAAAAAATAGGTAGAAATGAAAAATGTCCTTGTTACTCGGGTAAAAAATATAAATTTTGTCATGGTTTAATAATTAAATAATTAAATAATTTTAATAAAAGAGAGTATAAAAAATAAACTTATTTTTTATACCCTCTTTTATTATTAATTTTTAATGTTGTAAAAAAAGTTTTTAATTATTACTAGAAATTTTCCTATTTTAGGATTATTTTTATAACTAAAACCTTTGTTTAATTGACATAAAATATTTTTTTGTTCATTATTTAAATTAATTGGAGTTTCCACTATTATTTTACATAATAAATCACCAAAATTACTATTTCTTCTAATAGATTTTATCCCTTTATTACGGATCCTAAGTATTTTACCTGTTTGAGTACCTTCTGGAATTTTTAATTTTACGTAACCATTTAATATAGGTATTTTTATATTTCCACCTAATATAGCTGTAATAAAATTAATAGGTAATTCGCAATATAAATTATTACCCTCTCTAACAAAAAGAGAATGTTTTTTAATTTTAATTTCTATATATAAATCTCCTGATTGAGCTCCATTATCACCTAATTCTCCTTCACCATTTAATTTAATACGATCTCCGCTATCAATACCACTTGGTATCTTTACTGATAAAGTTTTATAAGTTTCTAATTTACCTTTACTTTTACAATAAAAACAAGGATTTTTAATAAAATTACCTTTTCCATGACATCTTGGACATGTTTGTTGAACAGTAAAAAAACCTTGACTCATTTGTATTTGGCCATAACCATTACATGTATTACATTTTTGTAAAGATCCTTGAGAACCTGTTCCATTACAATAATTACAAATTTTTAAAATAGGAATATTTATTTTTTTGGTAATTCCTTTAATTGCTTCTTCTAATGAAATTTCAATTAAATATTTTAAATCAGATCCTTTTCTAGATTTCTTTTTATTTCTTGCACTACTTCCAAATATATCTCCAAAAACATCTCCAAAAATATCACCAAAATCAGTTGTACTATTTATATTTTCTTGTTCAAAAGCTGAATGTCCATATTGATCATAAGCAGCTCTTTTTTTTGAATCACTTAAAATCTCATAAGCTTGTTTAATTTCTTTAAACTTATTTTCAGCATTTTTATTCCCGGGATTACGATCTGGATGAAATTTTATAGCTAAACGTTTATATGCTCTTTTAATTTCACGATCTTCAGCATTCTTAGTAATACCTAAAATATCATAATAATCTTTTTTTGACATAATAAATTATTGTCCTAATCTTTAATCCCATAATTTTGTAAATATGTATTATTTATAAAAGATAAATAATACTAATAAAATAATTTAATAATTTATTTATAAGATTATTAAATAATTATTTTTTTTTATCTTTAACTTCTTCAAATTCAGCATCAACAACTTCATTTTCTTGGTTTTCAGTTTTTATATTATCTTTTTCCTCATTAGTATTTTTAGTATTAGTTAAATTCATAATTTTACTAGATACTTCAATTAATTTTTGTAGTTTTACTTGTATATCATTTTTATTTTCTCTTTTAAGAGATTCACTTAGTTCATTAATTGAATTTTTGATTAATTTTTTATCTTCATCTTTAATTTGATCATTTACTTCTTGTAATTTTTTTTCAGTATTATGTATAAGTTGATCACCTTCATTACGTATTTTTACTAATTCTTCAAAAAGACGATCAGATTCAGTATTAGCTTCAGCATCTCTTATCATTTTTTCTACTTCATTTTTATTTAAACCTGATGATGCTTGTATTGTAATTTTTTGCTCTTGACCACTTTTTTTATCTTTAGCTGAAACATGTAAAATTCCATCTGCATCTATATCAAATGTTACTTCTATCTGAGGTACACCTCGTGGAGCAGGGCTAATACCATCTAAATTAAATTGTCCTAAAGATTTATTATCATTTGCTCTTTTACGTTCTCCTTGTAAAACATGAATTGTAACAGAAGATTGATTATTTTCAGCAGTTGAAAATACTTGACTATGTTTAGTTGGAATAGTAGTGTTTTTATTTATTAATGAAGTCATTACTCCACCAATAGTTTCTATTCCTAAAGATAAAGGAGTTACATCTAATAATAAAACATCTTTAACATCTCCTGCTAAAACTCCTCCTTGTACTGCTGCACCAATAGCTACTGCTTCATCGGGGTTAACATCTTTTCTTGGTTCTTTACCAAAAAATAATGCTACTTTATTTTGCACCATAGGCATACGAGTTTGTCCACCTACTAAAATAACATCATTAATATCTGAAGAAGAGAGCTTAGCATCTTTTAAAGCTATTTTTAAAGGTTTTATTGACTGATCTATTAAATCTTCTACTAAAGATTCTAATTTAGCTCTAGTTAATTTAATATTTAAATGTTTTGGTCCTGAAACATTTGCGGTAATATATGGTAAATTTACATCTGTTTGTTGTGCAGAAGATAATTCTATTTTAGCTTTTTCTGCTGCTTCTTTTAATCTTTGCATAGCTAAAGGATCATTTTTTAAATCTATTCCTTGATCTTTTTTAAATTCTGTTACTAAATAATTTATAACTCGACTATCAAAATCTTCTCCTCCTAAATGGGTATCACCATTAGTGGATAATACTTCAAAAGTTTTTTCACCATCTACATCATCTATTTCAATTATAGAAATATCAAAAGTTCCACCACCTAAATCATATACAGCTATTATACGATTACCTTGTCCTTTATCTAATCCATATGCTAATGCTGCTGCTGTAGGTTCATTAATAATTCTTTTTACTTCTAATCCAGCTATTTTACCAGCATCTTTAGTTGCTTGACGTTGAGCATCATTAAAATAAGCTGGTACTGTAATAACAGCTTTATTTATTTTAACACCTAAAAAATCTTCAGCTGTTTTTTTCATTTTTTTTAAAATTTCTGCTGAAATTTGAGGTGGAGCCATTTTTTTTCCTTTAATATCTATCCATGCATCTCCATTATCGGATCTTATAATTTTATAAGGCATTATTTTTATATCACGCTGTACTTCTTTATCATTAAATTTCCGACCAATTAATCTTTTAATAGCAAAAAGTGTATTTTGAGGATTTGTAACTGCTTGACGTTTTGCTGGTTGTCCTACTAAAATTTCACCATCTTGTGTATAAGCAATAACAGAAGGTGTAGTTCTATCTCCTTCAGCATTTTCTAAAACACGAGGCTTATTTCCATCAATGATGGCTACACAAGAATTTGTTGTTCCTAAATCAATACCAATTATTTTACTCATATAAATTATTAACTCCTATAAGTTAATTAATTTTTTTAAAATATAAAACTTATTAAAAAAAATTTGATAATATGTTTTACATGTATTATATAAATTATAGTTTCCTAATTAAGGGGAAATGGGGTCACATATTAATGCATCAAGGGGGTAATCTAAATTTATTTTTTAAATATAAAAAATTTTACTCATTTAAAATAAAGTTATTTTCTTAAAAATAATATTATATATAAATTATATACATTTTATTATTTTTAATTAAAAAATTTCATTTATTATTTTTTTATTTTTTAAAATTAATGAAAACTATTAATTTTTATCTAAATTAATTTTATTAATAACTATGGGAATTATAACATGAAATATACAGCAGAAAAAATAAATATTTCAAACAAAAGTTCGTTTGATTGTATAGTAATCCCTATATTTGAACAATATAAACTTTCTAAAATTTTGAAAAAAATTAATGATATATCTAATAATTATATATTAAATATTTTAAAAGAAAATAGTATACAAGGAAAAATTAACCAAAATATAATTTTATATAAAATTCCTAATTTTTTGTGTAATAAAATAATTATTATTGGTTGTGGTATTGAAAATAAACTTAATAGAGAAAAAAATAAATTAATTTTAAATAATGTTATTAACATTTTAAAAAAATATTCTATTAAAGAAATTATATGGTATCTTACAGATCTAAAAATAGATAATTATAAATTATATTGGAATATAAGAGATACAATTGATATTTTTGAAAAAAATACTTATCTATTTCATAGATTTAAAAAAAATAAATCATATTTTTCATCAAAATTAAAATTTAATATTCATGATAATAATAAAGATATTTATTTTTCTGCAATAAAATATGGTAATGCTATTAATTTAGGTATAAAAAAAGCTAAAAACATAGCTAATTTACCTCCTAATATATGTACCCCTAAATATTTATCTATTAAAGCAAAAAAATTACAAAAAAAATATAAAAATATATCTGTAAAAATTCTTGATGAAAAAATTATGCAAAAAAAAGGTATGAATGCTTATTTAGCTGTTAGTAAAGGATCTAAAAATAAACCTTTTATATCTATAATAAAATATAATTTTAATGATAAAAAATCACAACCTATAATACTATTAGGTAAAGGTATAACTTTTGATTCAGGAGGTATATCTTTAAAACCTAGTAGAAATATGGAAGAAATGAAATATGATATGTGTGGTGCTGCTGCTGTGTATGGAACTATATATGCAATAGCTGAATTAAAATTACCTATAAATGTTATTGCTATTTTAGCTGGTAGTGAAAATATGCCTAGTTCTAATGCATATAGACCTGGTGATATTATTAAAACAATGTCTGGTCTTAATGTAGAAATTGTAAATACTGATGCTGAAGGACGTTTAATTTTATGTGATATATTATCATATATTGAAAAATATAAACCTAAATATGTAATTGATATTGCTACTTTAACAGGAGCATGTGTTATTGCATTAGGTAATAATATTAGTGGTTTAATGTCAAATAATAATATTTTATGTAAAAAAATTATAACAGCTTCATTAGAAACAGATGATCGTGTTTGGGAATTACCTATTAATGATAAGAAATATTTTGACAAAATAAAATCTAATATTGCTGATTTAGTAAATAGTAGTGATGGTGTTGCTGGTGCAATAACTGCTGCCTGTTTTTTATCTAAATTTACTCAAAAATATAAATGGGCTCATATAGATATTGCTGGAACAGCCTGGTATTATGTTAATCAAAAAGCAATGTCTTCTGGAAGACCTATTAGTATGTTATGTCAATTTTTAATTAATCAAGTATACAATGATTAATAGTTTTTATAAATTTAATATAAATTTATATTTTATAAGAGATATTTTTTATTATGGATAAAATATATAATCCCAAAATTTTTGAAAAAAAAATTTATAATTATTGGGAAAATAATAATTTTTTAAAAAATAAATTAGATTATTCAAAAAAATGTTTTTCTATTATGGTCCCACCACCTAATATTACAGGTTCTTTACATATGGGCCATGCATTACAATATACTCTCATTGATATTTTAGTACGTTATCATCGGATGTTAGATAAAAATATATTATGTCAAGTAGGAATAGATCACGCAGGTATTGCTACTCAAAATTTAATAGAACAAAAAATTTTTAATGAAACAGGAAAAACTAAAAATAATTATAATAAAAAATTTTTTTTAGATAATATTTGGCAATGGAAAAATAAATATTGTAATATTATTTATAACCAAATGAAAAGTTTAGGTTTATCTACAGAATGGAATAAAGCAAGATTTACAATGGATGCTAAATTTACTAAATCTGTAAGAGATATTTTTATTATCCTTTATAATCAAGGATTAATTTATAAAAAAAAAAGGTTAATACATTGGGATTTAAAACTTAAAACTGTAATTTCTGATTTAGAAGTTGAATATAAAAAAAATAAAACAAATTTATGGTATATAAAATATTTTTTTTCAGATCAAATAAAAACTCTTGATAATAAAAAGTATTTAACTGTTGCTACAACTAGACCAGAAACATTATTAGCAGATAGTGCAATTGCTATAAATCCTTTAGATAAAAGGTATAATTATTTAATTGGTAAATATGTAATTATACCTATAATTAATCGTAAAATTCCTATTATAGCAGATAATTATGCTAAAATTACAAAAGGAACAGGATGTGTAAAAATTAGTCCTGCTCATGATTTTAATGATTATCAAATTGCAATTAGACATAATTTACCTTTAATTAATATTTTTGATTTAAAAGGTAATATTTTAGAAAAATGTCAAATTTTTAATAAAGAACAACAATTTATAAAATTAACTGATAATATTCCAAAATTTTTACAAAAAATAAATTTTTTAAAAGCAAGAAATATTATTCTAAAAAAAATAAAAAAACAAGGGTTACTAGATAAATATGAAATAAAAAATAGATTAATCCCATTTAGTATTCGTAGTAATACTATCATTATTCCTATGTTAACAAATCAATGGTATTTAAAAACTAAAATTTTAGCTCAAAATGCAATAAATGCTGTAAAAGAAAAGAAAATAATATTTTTTCCTAAAAAATATGAAAATATGTTTTATTCTTGGATGAATAATATTGAAGATTGGTGTATATCACGTCAATTATGGTGGGGACATAAAATACCAGTTTGGTATGATAATAAAAATAATATTTATATAGGGAAAAATAAAAAAGAAATAAAAAAAAAATATAATTTAGATAAAAATTTTTATTTAAAACAAGATTCTGATGTTTTAGATACATGGTTTTCTTCTAGTTTATGGACTTTTATTACTTTAGATTGGCCTAATAATAAAAACTTTTTTTTTTTTCATCCTACTAATGTTATTATAAGTGGTTTTGATATTATTTTTTTTTGGATATCTAGAATGATTATGATGACAATGCATATTGTTAAAAATAAAAATAATATTTCTCAAATACCTTTTAAAAATATTTTAATGACTGGATTAGTAAAAGATGAAAAAGGAAATAAAATGTCTAAGTCAAAAGGAAATGTTATTAATCCTATGAATTTTATTGAAGGTATTTCTTCTATAAAAAAAGTAAAAAATAATAAAGTTTATGGAGCTGATGCATTAAGATTTACATTAGCTGCATTATCATCAACAGGTCGTGATATCTATTGGGATATGACTAGATTAGAAGGATATCGTAATTTTTGTAATAAAATTTGGAATGCTAGTATTTTTATTTTAAAAAATATTAATTATAAATTTACTAATGAAAAAAGAAATCTATCTATTATAGATAGATGGATTTGGTCTGAATATTATTTAGTTGTAGAATATTATTCTAAAGCATTAAATGAATATCGTTTTGATTTTGCTACTAATATTTTATATAATTTTGTATGGAACAAATTTTGTGACTGGTATTTAGAATATAGTAAAATAATTTTTCAGGAAAAAGATCAAACCAAACATATTGGTACACATTATACATTATATCATCTCTTTGAATCATTATTAAGATTATCTCATCCAATAATTCCATTTATTACTGAAGTTATATGGCAAAAAATAATTAAAAATGATAAAAAATTTTCTAAAAGTAGTATCATGATACAGTCTTTCCCAAAAATTAATAAAATAGAAATAAATAAAAAAATAATAAATATTTTTAATATTTTTATTAAAATTATTACAATTATTCGTAATAATAAAATAGAAATGAATATAAAAAATAATAAAAAAATTAATTTATATATAAAAAATATGAATAATGAATTTGATATTTTTTTACAAAATAACAAAAAATTTTTTAAAAAATTTGTGAATCTTAATAAAATTATTTTTCTTAAAAAGAATATTAATTTTCCGGAAAAAACGTTAGTAAATAAAATAAATTATATTGAATTTGCTATTCCACTAAATAATAAAATTATTAATCAAAAAAAATTATTAGAAAAAATGAATAATAAATTAAATATTAACCAAAAAATAATAGATTTATTAAACAAAAATATAATAAATAAAAATTTTTTATCTAAGGCTCCCGAGAATATTATATTAAAAAATTTAGAAAAATTAAAAAATTGTAAAATTTTAAAAAAAGAATTATTACAAAAAATTTCTTTAATTAAAAATTTATAATATTTCTTTATATTTAAATTATTTTAAAATAAGGATATGTTTTATGAATCAATTTTATAATAAACATTTTTTAAAATTATCAGATTTTTCAAAGGAAAATATTTATGAATTAATTAAAATTTCAAAAAAATTAAAATATGAAAAAAAAAATTTTAAAGAAAAAAAAAAATTAGTTAATAAAAATATTATTCTTATTTTTGAAAAAAATTCAACAAGAACTAGATGTTCTTTTGAAATAGCTTGTTTTGATCAAGGAGCTAATGTAACTTATTTAAATATTAAAGATAGCCATATTGGTGTTAAAGAATCTTTAAAAGATTCAGCTAGAATTTTAAATAATATGTATCATGGAATAGAATATAGAGGGAAACATCAAAAAAATTTAGAAATTTTTGCTAATTATTCAACTATTCCTGTATGGAATGGATTAACAAATGAATTTCATCCTACTCAAATATTAGCTGATTTATTAACTATTAAAGAAAATATTAAAAATAAAGAAATAGATCAAATTAAATTATCTTATATAGGAGATATTAATAATAATATATCTTATAGTTTAATAGAAGCAGCAAGTATAATTGGTTTTGAATTATTTCTAATTTCACCACAAAAACTTAATTTTAGTAAAAATATTTATATAAATAATATAATAAAAAAAATTAATAATAATGGTAATATTAATATTACCAATAATATTAATTTAGGTATTAAAAATACAGATTTTATTTATACTGATGTTTGGTTATCTATGGGAGAAAAAAAATCTTCACAAGCATGGGAAAAAAAAATAGAAAAATTATATACTTATCAAGTTAATAAATTATTGCTTAAAAAAAGTCAAAATAATAATGTTAAAGTTATGCATTGTTTACCATCATTACATTTATATAAGCATTATAAAAACTTATTTACTAAAGAAATAATTTCAAAATATAATTTATATAATGGAGTAGAAATAACAGATGACATTTTTGAATCTAACAATAGTATTATATTTCAACAAGCAGAAAATAAAATTCATACTATTAAAGCTATAATGATGACTTCTTTATTAAAAGAAGAAATATTTTAATAATAATATTATTATTTTTATAAATAAATCTAAAAAATTTTTATAAAAAATGATAATTAGTTAATTATTAATAAAATTTTTATTGAAAATATGTTTATTTTTACAAAATTATATAAATAGAATATTATTTTTTTAAAATATCAATAATCTATATATAACAAGTTTTATTTATAGAAAATATTTTTACAATATAAATGATTAATAATAAGGTTTAATAAAATGTTTTTATTTTTTAGATTAATATGTATTATTTTTATAATATTATTTTTACCAATAACAAAAAAATATTTAAATTTTACAAAATCTTTTCAAAATACTATTTTTTTTTATAATTGGACAGAATATGTTCCTCAAGAAATTTTAGACCAATTTACTAAAGAAACTGGTATTAAAATTATCTATTCTACATATGAATCTAATGAAAGTATGTATGCTAAACTAAAAACTTACAAAAAACAATCTTATGATTTAGTTGTACCTTCTACATATTTTGTAGCAAAAATGAAAAATGAAGGTATGATACAAAAAATAGATAAAAAAAAGATACCTAATTTTGTTAATTTAGATTCTAGATTTTTAAATAAATCTTTTGATTTAAATAATGAATATTCTATTCCATATATGTGGGGTGCCACAGCTATAGGAATTAACACTAATATCATAAATCCAGATTCTGTTAATAGTTGGAATGATTTATGGAATCCAAAATATTATAAATCTATTTCTTTAATAGATGATGCTAAAGAAGTATTCCAAATGTCACTAATAAAACTCGGTTATCCAGGCAACACAACTAATCTTCAGTATATAAAAGAAGCTTTTATTGATTTAAAAAAATTAATGCCTAATATAATTTCATTTAATTCTGATAATCCTGGATATCCCTTTATTGAAGGTTCTGTAAATATAGGAATGATTTGGAATGGTTCTGCTTATTCTGTTCAACAATTAGGTATCCCTTTAAAATTTATTTGGCCTAAAGAAGGAGGTATTTTTTGGATGGATAGTTTTGTTATACCTAGTAATGCTAAAAATATTAAAGGTGCTTTAAAATTAATTAATTTTTTATTAAGACCTGATATTGCATCAAAAATAGCTCAAAAAACAGGTTTTTCTACTCCAAATTTACAAGCACAAAAATTATTACCATTAAATATGATTAATAATAATGTTTTATATCCTAATAATCAAATAATTAATAAAGGTATATGGCAAAATGATGTTGGTATTAATATAAGTAAAAAATATGAAATTTTTTTTCAAGAATTAAAAAATTTATAATATTAAATAAAAATTTTTTAAAATTTAATATATTTTTTATTTTAAATAATATTATTTAATCACATTATTATCAATTTTTGATAAAAATATAATTTTCTTGACATATATATAATATATATATTAAAATTACTAACTAATAACTTATAAAAGTTCTCAAAGATCCTCTGTAGTTCAGTTGGTAGAACGGCGGACTGTTAATCCGTATGTCACTGGTTCGAATCCAGTCAGGGGAGTTAAAATTATTAAAATTTTATATCATAAAATATATTTTTATACTTTTTTATATTATTGAGAAATATTTTATTAAAGGACCATATATTATATGGTAATAAAATTAAAACATTTATTTAATGAAGAAATTATAAATGAACTTTTCTCTATTCAAGATATAATACGCTGGATAACAAGTTGTTTTAGTATTTCAAATTTATGGTATGGTCATGGTAGTGATAATCCATGGGATGAAGCTTTAAATTTAGTTTTACCTTCATTAGGATTACCTCCTTATTTATGGAATAATGTTCGTGAATCTAAACTATCTTTTAAAGAACGTAAACTAATTTATCAATTAGTATTTAAACGTATAAAAAAAAGAATTCCAGTAGCATATTTAACAAAAAAAACTTGGTTTTGCGGACATGAGTTATATATTGACAATAGAGTATTAATACCTAGATCTCCAATTGCTGAACTAATTAATAATAAATTTAAATCCATTATTTTACCACATAGAAAACCTAACTATATATTAGATTTATGTACTGGCAGTGGTTGTATAGCTATTGCCTGTTCATATATTTTTCCAAATGCACATATAGATGCAGTAGATATTTCTACTGATGCTATTAATGTAGCAGAATATAATATCCAATTACACGGATTAGAAAATCGTATTACTCCTATATGTAGTAATTTATTTCATAAATTAAAAAAATCAACTTATGATTTAATAATAACTAATCCTCCATATGTAGATAAAGAAGATATAAAGTTTTTACCAAAAGAATATTTATATGAACCTAAAATAGGATTATTTTGTAAAAATAACGGTATAGCAATTATTGAAAAAATAATATCTCAATCACCTCTTTATCTAAAAAAAAATGGTATTTTAATTTGCGAAGTAGGAGATAAAATGTTAGATATTATAGAAAAATATCCTAAAATTTGTTTTCAATGGATTAATATAAAAAATGGTGGTATAGGAATATTTAAAATAGAAAATATTTAATTTATTATTTTATAGAAATAATATTTATAAACTTTGGGAGTAAATGTTTATGGCAGGTAATAGTATTGGAAAATTATTTAAAGTTACAACTTTTGGGGAATCTCATGGAAAATCTTTAGGATGTATAATAGATGGAGTTCCTCCTCAAATTCCTTTAACAATTAAAGATATACAAAAAGATTTAGATAGACGTAAACCAGGATTATCAAAATATACATCTCCTCGTAAAGAATTAGATCAAATACAAATTTTATCAGGTGTATTTAATAATTTTACAACAGGGACAAGTATTGGATTATTAATTAATAATATTGATATAAGATCTCAAGATTATGATAATATTAAAAATATTTTTCGTCCTGGTCATGCTGATTATACTTATGAAAAAAAATATGGGATAAGAGATTATAGAGGTGGTGGACGTTCATCAGCAAGAGAAACAACTATGCGTGTAGCAGCAGGAGCTATTGCTAAAAAATATTTATTAATAAAATATAATTTAAAAATTCAGGGATATTTATCTCAAATAGGTGATATAATTTGTGATTTTGATAATTGGGAAGAAGTAAATAAAAATCCCTTTTTTTGTCCCAATAAACATCAAATAAAATATTTACAAAATATGATAAATGATTTAAAAAAATCTGGTGATTCTATAGGAGCTAAAATTACTATTATTGCAGAAAATGTACCAGTAGGATTAGGGGAACCAGTATTTGATAAATTAGATGCTGAATTAGCTCATGCAATAATGAGTATTAATGCAGTAAAAGGAATTGAAATAGGAGATGGTTTTAATTCTGTAAATAAATTAGGAAGTAATTATAGAGATGAAATAAGGAAAAATGGATTTCAAAGTAATAATGCTGGAGGAATATTAGGAGGTATTAGCACAGGACAAAATATAATTATAAATTTTGTAGTAAAACCAACTTCTAGTATTTCGATGCCGGGAAAAACAATTAATTTATTAGGAAAAGAAACATATTGTGTTACACAAGGACGACATGATCCTTGTGTAGGTATTAGAGCTGTACCAATAGGAGAATCTATGGTTGCTATAATTTTAATGGATCATTTATTACGTTATCGTGCACAATGTATTGATGTTATAAATTTCTAATTATTAATATAATTCATGTATATTATGTGATAAATAATTAATAATTCCTTTAGAAGTAGGTGCTATACTTTTTTTACCTTTTTCCCATTGTGCAGGACATACATCTCCATATTTTTCATAATGTTTTAAAGCATCAATTATACGAATTATTTCATTTATATTTCTTCCAAATTGAAGATCATTTACTAACTGATGTCTTATTATTCCTTTTTTATCTATTAAAAATAAAGCTCTTAAAGCTATACCTAATTGTGGATGTTCAATACCATAAGATCTTTGTATATTTTTTGTGATATCAGATATCATTATAAATTTTATATGACCTATTCCTCCTTTATTTATAGGAGTATTTCTCCATGCTTGATGTGCAAATTGAGAGTCACATGATATACCTAATAAATTCACATTTCTTTTTTTAAAACTATCAAAATGTTGATTTAAAGATATAATTTCTGTAGGACAAACGAATGTAAAATCTAAAGGCCAAAAAAATAATACAGTTACCATATTTTTTGAATATTTATATAAATTAAAATTATCAATAATTGATCCATCTGATAAAACAGCAGAAGCATTAAAATCAGGAGCTTTTTTAGTTACTAAAATCATATTTTTCTCTTTAAATTTATTTATTATAAATATAATAATATTATATATAAAATTATTATAAAATATAAAAAAATTTATTAATTAAGATTTTTATTTTAAATAAAATGTAATTTTATTACACAATTTTTATATTTTAATATATTAATTAATAAAGTTTATTTTTATTATAAAATAGTTGATAATATTTTTAAATTTATTCAAAATAAATAATTTTTATGTTAAATAAATATAATATTAAACAATATATTTTTATAATTTCATTATTCTTATTTGGAATAATTTATTCTTTACCAAATATTTATAATGACATTCCAAGTATTAAAATATGTTTGTTAAAAAATAAAAATTTTAATATTAAAGTTTTTAATAATATTAATAAAATTATAAGAAAAAATAATTTAATTTATATTAAAATATACTTATACAATAAAAGTATGGAAATTATATTTAACAATATTCAAAATCAATTAAATGCATATAAAATTATAAAAAACAAATTAAATAAAAATAATAGTATAATTTCTATTAATAATAACTTTTTATCTTCAATTCCTAAATGGTTACTTTTTATAAAAGCTAAACCAATTATGTTAGGTTTAGATTTAAAAGGAGGAGTGTATTTTTTAATACAAATTAATAATAATTATTTTTTAAAAAAATTAAAAGAAAAGAATATTGAAGATATAAAAAAAATTATAAATATAAAAAATATTTTTTTTATTAAAAATGAAAAATTAAATAATTTTAATTATAAAATTTTTTTTAAAAATCTCTCTTATAGAGATAAAGTTTTTTCTTTTTTAAAAAATCAAAAAAATAATAATATAATTATTAATTATAAAATTATTAATAATAATGGAATTAGAATATATTTAGATAATAATGAATTAGAAAAAATAAAAAATTCTATTATAGAAAATAGTATTAATGTATTACGTAATAGAGTAAACCAAATGGGTATTACTAATGCTATAGTACAAAAAAGGAATTCAAATAATATAATTGTAGAATTACCAGGAACACAAAATATTAAAAAAGCTAAAGATATATTAGGTAGTACATCTACAATAGAATTTCATTTAATTAATGAAGATAATTTTAATAATAAAAAAAATAATTTTTTATTAATAGATAAAGAAATTATAATAGATGGAACATATATAATAAATGCTAATTATAATAAAAATGAATATAATAAACCTCAGGTAAATGTTTTTTTAAATAATAAAGGAAATAAAATTTTTTCTAATTTTACTAAAAAACATATTGGAAAAAATGTAGTTACTTTATTAGTAAGTTATATAAATAATAAAAAGAATATAAAAAATAAATTTTCTGTAATAAAAAAAATAGAAGTTCTCAATATAGCAAAAATTAAAACACAGATTAAAAATTCTTTTAGCATTATAGGTTTTAAAAATTTACAAGAAGCAAAAAAATTAACACTTTTATTAAAGTCAGGAAAATTAAATACCCCCATAAACATTATAAAAGAAGAAATTATAGAACCTTTAATTGGAAGAAAAAATATTATGAAAGGAATAAAAGCTTTTTTTATAAGTATTATTATATGTATTATTTTTATGATTTTATATTATAAAATTTTTGGTGTTATTGCGGTAATAGCATTATTTTTAAATATTTTATTAATGATTAGTCTTTTTTCTTTATTACCTAATTTTACTTTAACTATGTCAGGTATTGTAGGAATAATATTAACTTTAGCTATAGCAATAAACTATAATATCATAATAAATGAACGAATAAAAGAAGAAATTAAAAAAATATTATCTATTCAGAAAATAATTTATTTTGGATATAAAGGTGCTTTATATAGCATTTTAGATTCAAGTATAATAAATATTATTACTACTGTTATTTTATATATTTTTGGATCTAGAGAAATGCAAGGATTTGCTATTACTACTTTTATTGGTATTATTACGTCTATATTAACTTCTGTATTTATTACGAAGATAATAATTAATTTTTTATATAAAAATAAAAAAATAAAAAAATTATCTATTTAAAAAAGTTAAATTTTATGTATATTTTTAATAAAAAAAAAAATAAATTATTAAAGAATAGAAAATTAGAATATTATAATTTTATGAAGTGGAATAAATATGTTTTTATTATTTCAATAATATTAATTATATTATCTTTTATTATTATTTATTCTAATAAATTTAATTGGAGTTTAGACTTTACAGGAGGAACGAAAATTGAATTAAATATTCATGAACCAATAAATAATTTTAATAAAATAAAATTTTTTTTGCAAAAATCATTTTTTTTGAATAAAAAAAATAATATTAATTTTTTTAAAGAAAAAAATATTTTTTTAATTAAATTATCAAAAAATCTTATAAAAGATAAATTTATAAAAAAAAAATTATTAAATATATTTAATAATATACTTAAAAAAAAGTATGTAATTAAAAAAATAGAATTTTTAGGTCCTAGTGTAGACAATGATTTTATTTTATCTGGAATTACAGCTATTTTCGCTATATTTTTAAGTATATGGTTATATATTGGATTTAGATTTGAATGGTATTTAGCATTTAGTACAATAGTATCTTTAATCCATGATATAATAATATCAATGGGAATTATTTCTTTATTACATATTGAGATAGATTTGAATATTATTACTTCTATTATATTAATAATAAATTATTCCTTAAATGATAGTATCATAATTTTAGATAGAATAAGAGAGAATTATTCTTGTTTAAAAGATGAGAATAATTTTAATATTATTAATTTATCTATAAATCAAATAATAAAAAGAAGTATTCTTACTTCATCTATATTATTAACAATGTTATTAAATTTATATTTTTTTGGAGGTTTATTTCTAAAGAATTTTATATTTATAATGATTATTGGTGTAATAATAGGCACAATTTCTTCAATATATATTATGTCAGCAATAGCGTTAATAACAGGAATTAATAAAAAATCACTTATCAATAAATAAAAATTTAAATTTAAAATTTATATATTTTTTATTCTATACACTGAAAATTTTTTATTTTTAGATAAAATAGAAAATTTTAATGAGAAATTATTAAAAATTTTTTTGTATGATATAAAATTATTAATTACAAATAGTAATTCTCCTTTATAATATGTATTTTTTCTAAACTTACTTATCATTTTATAAATAAATTTTAAAGAAAAGTTTACATTTTTGTGTATAGGAGGATTAGATATAATAAAATTAAACTTTTCTTTAATATCAGAATAAATATTACTAGGAAATACTTTTATATTTTTTATAAAATTTCTGTTTAATGTTTTTTTAGTTGAATAGATTGCTTTTATATCTATATCAGTAGCATATATTGAGTATTTTATATTATATTTTTCTAAATTACTATTTATAATAGTAGAAATAATTCCAGAACCACAACCTAAATCTAATATTTTTCCTTTTATTAAAAAATTACTATTAATAATAGTAGAAATTAATAATTTACTACCATTATCAATTTTATTCCCACTAAATATGCCAGGTAAACTATATATTGGATAATTATCATAATAATAATAATTCCAATAATGATTTATATTAAAAAAAATATTTTTAGTTAAAATTCCATGAAAAATAATATGTTTTCTTGCATTAATAATTTTTTTTAAATTTATTATTTCTAATTCTTGTATATTATTAATTTTTTTTACACCACTATTATTAGAACCAATAATAAATATTTCAACTTTTAAAGACAAAAATGATAAAATATTATTTAATATAAATAAAGATTCTTTTTTATTTTTTAACCAAAAAAATATAAGAATATTAAAATTATATTTTTTATATTTATTATTCATTAATCCATAATAAACATTATTATTCATTTGTTTTTTTAACCATATATAATAATCATAATTATGAGTATTTACGAAACTCATTAGAGTATTTAAATAAATAGGTATTTTATCTTTAAAATCTCCAGCAAAAATAACTTTTTTATTTAAAAACTTATTTTTGAATAAGCGTAAAAAATATTTGTTTATTGGTAATAGTGTATACATTTTAAACTTTACAAATTATACTATAAAATTGTTTTTTCTCCCATGAATAAACAGTTAAATTTTTTCCCCAACAACATCCAGTATCTAAACCTATTATATTTTTTGGAGTATATCCTCCTCCTTGTAAATCAGACCAATGACCAAAAAATATTGTATATTTATTATATAATATATTTGAAAACCAAAACCATGGTTTTAATGTTTTATTATTTATATCATTTGGCGCTTTTTTAGTAAACATTTCTAATGTACCATCTAAATAACAATATCTCATTTTAGTTAATGCATTAATAATATAATTAAAACGTTGAAAACCTATTAATGTATTTTCTTTCCAATTATTTACTTGATATTTTTCATTATTTATATAGTTTAAAAAAAAACTATTTTTTTCTTTTGAAATAATTTCTTGTGCTTCATTTGAAGCAGATAAAATAATATTAATATTATCCCATTGAGGAGGGATACCTGCATGTGACATTAAAATTTTTTTATTTTTATCATGTTGTACTAAAGGTTGATATTTTAACCAATTATTTACAATAAATAGTATTTTTTTATTTTTTAGTAAATCTAAAATTTTTGGATCATTAATATTATAATTATCAGAACTTAAAATTAAAAATATTAAATATAAATCATGATTTCCCAAAACTAATTTTATAGATGTTTTAATAGAATATAAAAAATATAAAACTTTTATAGAATCTGGCCCTCTTGCTATAAGATCTCCTGTAATCCAAAGTTTATCATTTTTATAATTAAAATTAATTTTTTTTAATAAGGAAATAAGCTCATTATAATAACCATGAATATCTCCAATAAAATAAGTAGTCATATTTTTTATAAATTAGTTATATTAATTAATGAATATAAGTTTTAATTGCTAAACGAAAAATAGGAATTTCTACATGATAAACGTTATTATTTTCATCTGTTATGATATAATGTCCCTCTATAATTCCAATTGGAGTTTCTAAAATGATTATATTAGTATGATGAAAATTATTTCCTGGTTTAACATAAGGTTTTTGTCCTATTATTCCCCCATCATATATTTGAATTTTTTTACCATTACCATTAGTTATACTCCAATAACGACTAATTAATTGTAAAATTTTTTTTCCTAAATTATGAATAGTAATTGTATATGTAAAAACATAATGATTAGCTGTAGGTATTGATTGTGATTTTATATAAATACTACTTCCTTTTATATAAACTTGAGATAACAATGATTTCATAAATTTATAACCTTTTGTTATTTAACTCTAACCAATTAGCTAATTGACAATATTCTGATATTGAAACATTTTCAGCACGAATTTTATAATCAATACCTAAATAATTTAATTCTTCTATAGAAAATAAATTTACTAAACTATTTCGTAAAATTTTTCTTCTCATGCTAAAAGCTTGTTTTATAATTTTTTTTAAAAAAAAAATATTATTTAAATTATAAGGATTATTAATATAAGGTCTCATATATACCATATTAGAAATAATTTTAGGTTGAGGAAAAAAATTACTTGCTTTAATTTCTATTAAAGATCTTATTTTACAAAATAATTGTGCTATTATACTTAAACAACCATAATTTTTTCTCCCAGGATAAGCAGTTAAACGATTTACTACTTCTTTTTGCATAATAAAATGCATATCTTTAATATTTTTTAAATGTTTAAATAAATAAAAAATCACTTCTATAGAAATATTATACGGTAAACTACCAAATATACGTATTCTTTTTTTATATTTTTTTGTGAAAATGAAAAAGTTAAAATTTAAAATATTATTTAAAATAATATTAATATTTGCATTAATTAAAATTTTATTTTTTTTTAAAATATTAACAAATTTTTTATCTATTTCAATAATAGAAAGATTTTTATTATATTTTATAATTGGAATAGTTAATGCTCCTAATCCAGGTCCTATTTCAACCATAATTTGATAATATTTAGGATTTATAAAAGAAATAATTTTTTTAATAATTTTTTTATTAGTTAATATATGTTGTCCATATTTTTTTTTTAAAATAATTTTCATATATGATCTTTTTTTTTAAAATTTTTTATTTTATATATAATATTAATTATTAATTAAATTAATATTTATATTATTAATTTATATTTTTTATATATATTTGTTTAGCATATTCGTAAATAAAAAGTTCAGATTCTCTTTCTATATTTTCTTGTAAAATAATTTTATATGCTTCTTTTTTTAAAAATAATTTATTATTTTGAATATTACTTTTATCTAATAATTGTATGATAAAAAAACTATCAGATTCTTGAATAGGTAAACTAAACTCATTTATTTTTAATTTTTTTATAATTTTTTGAAATTTTGGAGAAAAATTATTTAATAACATCCAATTTTTATTATTTCCAAATTTATTTGTTAATACATCATCAGAAAATAATTGAATTGCTTTTTTAAAAGTAATTTTTTTTTTTAAAAGATTAAAATATATATTTTTAATTTTATTATTAAAATCTTTATTACTTAAATTATTTTTTTTTATATAAATAAATTGTAATAAAACTTTCTCATTATCTATATTATCTTTTATAAGAATATTATTTATTTTTATAAGAAATAATTTTGAATTTGAATATATTGGTCCTATGATATCTTTTTTTTTAGAATTATCTAAATAATTAATAATATCTTTTGGTAATTGATTTTCTCTTTTATTTTTTAAGAATTTTCTTTTTATATTAAAATGAGAAATAAATGTTTTTTCATTATATTTTTGAAAATTATTATTTAATTTTTTTTTTTGTAAAAAATATATTAATTGATTTAATAAATAAATTTTATAATTAAATTTATCTTTTAAAGGATTATTATGAATTGTAAAATAAAATATAGTAATATCATAAATTTTATAATTTTTTAATTTTAAATATAATTGATTGGTTAATGATTCAACTTCTTCATCATAAATATCAATATCTCTTGGTAAAAATTTATTTTTTAATACATTAATTAACATAATATTTTTAAAAATTTTATAAAATTTTTTATAATTAATATTATTAATTATAAAATCTTTTTTTAATATATTTTCATTAATATGACATAATTTATATATTTCTAATATTAGATTATTTAAATCTTCTTCAGATACGGAAAAACCATAATCTTGTATTATTTTTAAAAAAATAAAATATTTTATTACATCCTTTATGTTTTTAATATTTAAAAAAGAATATAATTTAAAATATTTAATATTATAAATTTTTTGTGTAATAGAGAGAATTTCATTTATATTTTTTTGTAAAATTATATCATTATTTAAAATTATTTTAATATTATTAGTATTTTGCATAGACATACATTTAGAAACATTACAAAAATAAAAAGATAATATTAAAATATAAATTATTTTTTTAATCATCATTATTTATCCTATTACTAATTAAATTTATTATTATTAATCATAAAAAATAAAATTTATTAAATAATAAATATTAAAAATATTATTTAATGATTGCAAATTTATATAATAAGTAATTATTATAGATAATAAAATTATAGTTTAAATATATTTATTGAGGAATATATGTTTTCTTATTCACAATTATTATTCTTTTTAATAAATTTAATTATTAATTATTATATAAATTTTAATTTATTAAATATAATGATAATTATATTAATTAGTTTTTTGATTAATAAAATAATAAAATTTTATAACAAAAAATATAATTTTAACTATGTTAATAATATAAAAAAATTATTTCTTCAAATAAATTTTGAAGTTATGGGTTATATTAGTAAATCTAAAGGATTTATTAGTAAAAATGATATAAATTTTACTATTAAATTAATGAAAAAAATGAATTTAAATAGTGAAGAGATAATTTTTGTAAAAAAAGCATTTAAAAATGGTAAAAAAATAAACTATCCTTTAATTTATAAATTAAATAATTTAAATTATTTAATTTATAAAAACAAAAATTTAATAAATAAATTTTTAGAAATACAAATTGAATTATCTTTTATAAATAATTTTTTAAATTTTAAAACTAAAAAAATATTAAATATTATTTTTCAAGAACTTAATATTTCAACTAATGAAATATTATTTATAATAAAAAAATTAAAATGTAATAATAATTTTATTAATGAAAAAGATTTATTTTTTTATGATTTTTTTCAAGAAAAAAAAAAAAGAGACTATTCTACTAATAGTACTTATAATTTTTATAAAGAAAAAAATAAATTTCAAAATCAAAAAAATTATAAATCAGAATTAGACAAAGCATATGAATTATTAGGAATAAATTATAATGATAATTTATTAACTATAAAAAGAGCATATCATAAATTAATCAGTAAATATCATCCGGATAAATTAGTATCAAAAGGATATTCATCTGAACAATTAGAAATAGCAAAAATTAAAACACAAAACATACATAGAGCATATAATATAATTAAAAAACATATAACATGAACTAAATCTTATTTTTTTTCAATTATAACTATTGCACAAGCATATTTTTTTTCATCTGAAAATGAAACATGAATATTGTAATTATATATTTTTTTTTCCAAAAATTTTAATGTTTGATAAAAAAATTTTAGTTTTGGTTTTCCTGTCCTATAGTTAGACAATTCTATTTGATTAAAGAAAATACCATTAGTAAAACTATTATTTAAAGCTTTAATTGCAGCTTCTTTTACTGAAAAAAATTTTGCTAGAATTTTTACTTTATTATTACTTTTTTTATAAATAGATAATTCATATTTAGTAAGTATTTTATATGCAAAACGTTTACCAAAACGTATAAAAATTTTTTTAATTCTACTTATTTCTATAATATCAATACCAATACCAATAATTTTCATATTTATAACTTTAATTTTAATTTTAATAAATTTATATATAAAAAATATTATTTTACTTTTATCCAAAAATTTATATTTATTTTTTTTTTAAAAAAATTTTTTATATTTTTTTCAGATCTATATTTAATTAATTTTATTGTTACAGAATTTTTGCCTATTATTATTTTTTTTTGTCTTATATTTTTAATAAATAAAAAAATATTTATTTTTTCTGGTAAATTATTTAATTTTTTTAGATAATTTAATTTAATTTTTATAAAATAAGGTAATTCTTGATGAAGATATTTTATAATACTTTCTCTTACAATTTCTTTCAAAATAAATTCTTTTGTTTGATTGGTAATATAATTACTAGGATAATTATGTTTTTTTTTAGGTAATTTTTTACAAATTATATGATTAATATCATTAGTATATAATTTATATTTAGCTGAAATAATAAATAAATAGATAAATTTAATTCTTTGTTTGAGAAAATTAATATAAGGTAGTAAAATATTTTTATTTTTTATTTTATCAATTTTATTAATAATTAAAATTATCGGTATATTAATTTTATTTAAAATTTTTACAAATTTTTCTTCTATATAATTCCATTTATTTTTATCTAAAATAAAAAAAACATAATTATATCCACTATTTTTTAGTAAATCTAAAATTTTATTATTATAAAATATATCTCCTGGGGTATCAATATATTCTATTTGATAATGATCTTTATTATATATACCTATAATATTATAATTAGTAGTATTTATTTTATGAGAAATTATAGATATTTTTTTTCCTATTAAAGTATTTAATAAAGTAGATTTTCCTACATTAGATCGACCTATAATTAAAATACTACCATAGTATGTAGATATTTTGTTCACATAAATAACCTTTATTATTAAAGTAAACTATTCTAAACCAAGTTTTTTTAAAGCTTTTTCTGCTGCTGATTGTTCAGCTTTTCTACGACTAGATCCTATTCCTATAATTATTGCTGATATACCGCTAATTTTACATTGTATAGTAAATTTTTGATTATGTACTTCACCATTTATTTGTATTATAAAATAATAAGGTAAAGGAAGATGTGATCTTTGTAAATATTCTTGTAATCTTGTTTTAGGATCTTTTTGATTATTACCAGGTAGTATTTTTTTTAATCTAAACTGATACCATAACAAAATAATTTTTTCTACAACTTTTATATTACTATCTAAACATATACTACCAATTAAAGCTTCCATTGTATCAGCAAGTATAGATTCTCTATTATATCCCCCATTTTTAAATTCACCAGGACCTAAAAATAAATATTCTCCTAATTTAAACTCTCTCGCAATACTTGCTAATGTATTTCCTTTAACTAAAGTAGCGCGCATACGACTCATATTTCCTTCATTTACATCAGGAAATTTATTATATAATGCTTTAGCTATTATATAGCTTAATATAGAATCTCCTAAAAATTCTAATCTTTCATTATGTTTACTACTTGCACTTCTATGTGTTAAAGCTTGATATAATAAATCTTGATGATTAAACATATAACCTAATCTTTTTTGTAATTGATTAATCATAATAAAATTCACATAATTATATTTTAATTTATTATATAAAATAAGTAATATTTTTAATAAATTAATTAATTTTATGTATTCGATTAAATCTAATTTTTAAAAACCATGAATTTGATTTTTTTTTAATATTTAACCAAACTAATATAGCTTTTCCTAATAAATATTTTTTATGTACAAAACCCCAATATCTACTATCAAAACTATAGTCACGATTATCACCCATCACAAAATAACATTTATTTGGAACAATCCATGTATATAATGGGGTATTTTTCTGTTTATATATATTTAATGATTCATTGTCTAATTCAGGAATAAATAATATTTTATGTGATAATTTATTTATATATTCTGTATATTGAAAAAATCTTAATTTTTTCAAATTATAATGTTTTTTAAAATTTTCAGAAATGTTAATAAATGATATTTCATCTTTATTTTTAGAAACTTTAATAAAGTTACTTTTTTTAAGTTTTTTATATATAAAAATATTTTGTTTTATATATTTTTTATTATATAATGTAATTTGTTTATTTTTATAATTATAAACAATAATATCTCCTGGTAATCCAATAATTCTTTTAATATAATTTATTTTAGTATTTTTAGGATATTTAAAAACGACTATATCCCCTCTTTTAGGTAATTTATTATTAATAATAATTCTATTATTTAAAGGATTTTTAATTCCATAAATAAATTTATTTACTAAAATAAAATCACCTTCTAATAAGGTAGGTGCCATAGAACCTGAAGGTATATAAAAAGATTCATATATAAAAAAACGAACTATAAAAATTAATATAATTATAGGTAATAGAGAGCTTATTTGTTTTATTAAATATTTTTTTTTTAGCATATATTTTATCTAATTAAGTTAGATATATTTTTTTATAAAAATAAAATAATTTAAAATTTTTATTTTATAAAAAAATATAAATATTATTTAAATTTTATTTTAAAATAAATTATTTAGCAGTTTTTAATATAGATAGAAAAACTGAAGGGGGTAATTTTACATTACCAATATTTTTCATTCTTTTTTTCCCTTCTTTTTGTTTTTGAATTAATTTTTTTTTTCTACTAACATCTCCTCCATAACATTTAGCAATTACATTTTTACGTAATTGTCTAATATTTGCACTAGAAATAATTTTTTTTCCAATTGCAGCTTGAATTACAATATTAAATTGTTGTCTTGGAATTAATTTTTGAATTTTTTCTACTAATATTTTACTATAAGAATAAATTTTATTTTTATAAGTAATTGTTGTTAATGCATCAACACGTTTTTTATTAATTAAAATATTAATACAAACTAAATTAGATTTTTTAAATTTTAAAAAATTATAATCTAATGATCCATATCCTTTTGTAATAGATTTTAATTTATCAAAAAAATTTATAATTACTTCAATCATAGGTATTTCAAAAATTAATATAACTTGATTTCCATGATACATTATATTTTTTTGTATACCGTTTTTAGTAATACATAATTGAATAATTTTTCCAATATATTTTACTGGAGAAAGTATTTTACATTTTAAAATTGGTTCTCTTATTTCTTTTATAAAATGAGATGAAGGAAATTTAGATAAATTATCTATATATAGAATATCTTTATTAATTGTTTCTATTTCATATTTTACAGAAGGTATAGTTATAATAATATTTATATTATATTCATTTAATAAACGTTGCTGTATAATTTCCATATGTAATAAACCTAAAAAACCACATCTATATCCATAACCCAGTATCTCTGAATTATCTGGTTCAAAAAATAAAGCAGAATCATTTAAACTTAATTTTTTTAATGCATTACTAAAAATTTTATATTCATCAGATATTATAGGAAATAAACCAGCAAAAACTTTAGGAACACTTTTTTTAAATCCTGGTAATAGTATATTTGATGGTTCTGTATATGATGTTATAGTAGCCCCTACTGGTACTTCATTTATATTTTTGATTCCTAATACTATCCAGCCGACATCACCACATTTTAATTTACTTAAATTTATTTTTTTTGGTGTAAAAATACCTATTTTTTCTATAAAATATTTTTTTCGAGTATTTAAAATAATTATTTTCATTCCTTTAAAAATTTTACCATTTTTAATACATATTAAAACTATAACTCCTAAATATTTATCAAACCATGAATCTATAATAAGAGCTTGTAAAGAAGTATTAATATTTCCTGTAGGTGAAGGAATATTTTTAATTAAATTTTCTATTATATTTTTTATTCCTAATCCAGTTTTAGCTGAACATTGAAGAAATTTTTTAGATTGAATACCTATAATATTACATATATCTTTTTTTATTTTTTCAATATTTATATTTAATAAATCAATTTTATTAATAACTGGTAATACTTTTAATCCCATTGTAATAGCAGTATTATAATTAGATAAAGTTTGAGCTTCTATTCCCTGTGAAGCATCTATTAATAATAAAGCTCCTTCACATGCAGCTAATGATCTTGAAACTTCATAAGAAAAATCTACATGTCCAGGAGTATCAATAAAATTTAATTTATAAAAATTATTATTTTTTGCTTTATAATTTAAAGAAACACTTTGTGCTTTTATTGTAATACCTCTTTCTTTTTCTAATGACATACTATCTAATACTTGTGATGTCATTTCTCTTTTAGATAAACCACCACAAATTTCAATTAATCTATCGGCAAATGTTGATTTACCATGATCAATATGAGCAATAATTGAAAAATTTCTTATATTTTTCATAAAATAATTTTTTAAAAACCTATAAATATAGAAAATCAATTTTTATAAAATAAATATTTTTAATTATATTTCAATCCCTCTTTGTATAAGTAAAGAATTAATATTTAATTCTTTACCTCTAAATTTTTTAAATAAAATAATAGGATCTGCGGAACTACCTAAAGATAAGACATTATTCAAAAATTTTTTTCCTATTTTTGAATTAAATAATCCATTTTTTTTAAAGTATAAAAAAGTATCTGCAGCTAATTGTTCTGACCATAAATAACTGTAATATCCAGCAGCATATTCTCCACCAAATATATGATTAAATACATTTGTATATTTATACCAACTAGGGATAGGAGATATTGTAATTAAATTTTTTCTTATTTCTTTAATTAAATCTGATATTTGATTATTTTTTTTAAAATTAAATTCTTTATGTATTCTTATATCAAATAAACTTAATTCTATTTGACGCATAAGAGATAAAGCAGAATTATATTTTTTAGATTCAATTAATTTATTCATTATACTTACTGGAAAATTATTTTTTTTTTTATAATGTTGTGAAATTAATTTTAAAGATTCTAATTCCCAACACCAATATTCCATAAATTGACTAGGAAATTCTACAATATCTAAAGGTATTCCATTAATTCCTGATATGTTAGGTATATTTATTCTGGAAGTAATATGATGTAAAGCATGTCCAAATTCATGAAATAAAGTTAAGACTTCATTATGATTAAGTAAAAAAAAATTATTAATAGAAGGAGTAAAATTACAATTAACATAAGCTATTGGATATTGAAGTATCCCATTTTCTTTTAATATTCTGGATTGACATATATCCATCCAAGCTCCGCTACGTTTTTCTGAACGTATATATAAATCAAAATAAATACTACCATATAATTCATTATTAGAATTAAAAACATCAAAAAACATAACACTATTATGCCAAACTGATACTTTTCTTTTTTTAAAAATTAAACCATATATTTTATTAATAATAATAAACATCCCTTTCATTACAATATTAATTGGAAAATAATTACGAATAATATTATCATTTATTCCATATAGATAAAATTTGTATTTTTCTGCAAAAAATGATATATCCCATGGATTTATATTGTTTAAATCATATTTTTTTTTAATAAATTTTTTTAAATTTGAAACTTCTTTTTCAGCTTGTTTTTTTGATAATTG
Organism: Enterobacteriaceae endosymbiont of Donacia cinerea; assembly: GCF_012569925.1. NCBI lineage: Bacteria > Pseudomonadati > Pseudomonadota > Gammaproteobacteria > Enterobacterales > Enterobacteriaceae > Enterobacteriaceae endosymbiont of Donacia cinerea. The sequence goes on from NZ_CP046204.1 coordinate 173,506, forward strand.
TATTAATTTATATAAAAAAGATAAAACTTTATAAACTTTTTTAGCAGATTTAACCGCTAAAGATTGTTCAGCATAAGAATTATATCCTAATAAATTTGATAATTTTGAACGTAATGATAATTCTTCTATTAGAATAGGTTCATTATTAAATTTTGATGAATTAAGATCAAAAGAAGATGCTCTTGTATTATACATATAATATATTTTTTTTCTTAAAACATGATTTTTACAAAATGTTATAATTGATAAATAAATAGGAATATCTAAAGTAATTAAATACCCTTTCTTATTTTTTAACAAAGCATTTTTACTCATAATATTTATTATATGATCTGGTATCCCATCTAGTTCTTTTTTATCTAAAATATTTTTTTCTAATTTTTGAGTACTATCAAAAATATTATTATTAAAAATATTTTGTAATTTTAATAAACGTGTAATAATTTTTGAATATATATTTTTTTTTTCTTTAGATAATAAAATTCCTGAAAGTTTAAAATCACGTATAATATTATTAATAGATTTAATTTTTAATTTATCAAAATTTAAATTTTTTTGATTATTTTGTACTTGTATATAAGCATTATATAAATATTTATTTTGTTTAAACCATAAACAATAATTAGTTACTATTTTAATAGTAATTTCATAAATTTTTCTTGTTTCATGATTATTACAAACATAATTTAAATGATTTATTGGTGAAAAAATACGATATAAATTTTCATCTAATTCTAATATTTTTTGACAAAAATTATGCCAATTATAATTATTTTGATGTTTTTTTAAAATTTTATTAATTTTTTCTTTAGAATTATTAATAGTAATTTTTATTGCAGATAACATGCAATTATTAGTAATTTTATTAAAAGGAGGTAATAGGAAATCAGATAATAACGGATTATTCATAATAAATTTCCAATGTATATATAAATATATGAAAATATTTAATATTTATTAAATAATATATTTATTTAATAAATTATATTTTTCTTAATTAATTAATGATAAAATTAAAAAGTATTATTTTGTCTAGTTATTTCAAATAAACAAATTCCAGTAGCTACAGAAACATTTAAAGAATTTAAATTGTTAAACATAGGTATAGAAACTAATACATCACAATATTTTTTAATAATAAATCTTATCCCTTTATCTTCAGATCCAATAATTAAACATATTGGATATTTTAATTTATTACAATAAATAATATTATTTTTTTTATTATTATCAGCTCCAATAATATAAATGTTATTAGATTTTAAAAAATTAATAATATTTATTAAATTTTTTACAAAAATTATAGGTATATATTCTGATGTTCCACAAGATATTTTTTTTACTATAGCGTTAATTTTAACAGAATGTCTTTTAGGTAAAATAATCATACTAACACCAAATGCAACAGCACTTCTAATACATGCCCCAAAATTATGAGTATCTGTAAGACGATCTAAAATAAGAATTAATATTTTTTTAGATTTATTTATAATTTTAAAAATATCTTTTTCTGTAAAAGATTTTACTATACTTATTTTAGCCATAATTCCTTGATGGATACTATTATTAGTTTTTTTATCTAACCACTTTTTACTTACTTTATATATGTTAATATTATATTTATTTATATACAAAAATAATTCTTTAATTTTATTAGATTTTTTTTTACTATTTAAAATAAATATTTTTTTTAAACAAAAAGGATTTTTTTTTAAAATACTAATAACAGAATGTATACCAAAAATAATATCTTTCATATTATTTAATCATTAATTTTAATAAATTAAATATATCATAATATAAAAATATAATTTTAAATTTTTTTATTTAAAATAAACTTATTTTTTTCAATAAATTTTATAATATAATCATAAGCTTTATAAATATGATTACTATCAAACCAATATATATTTTTCCAATAACGTAACCAAGTTAATTGTTTTTTTGCCAAATGACGTGTTGCAATAGTAGTTTTTTGTATCATTTCTTTATAATTAATTTTATTTAAAATATATAAAAACATTTGTTTATATCCAATGCAACGTATTGCAGGAAAGTAAATTTTTAGATATTTGTTTTTAATAAGATTTTTTACCTCGTCTTCAAAACCTAATTCTAACATTTTAAAAATTCTATCTTCTATATTTTTATGTAAAATTGTTTTATTAAAATATGTTAATCCAAATTGATATATATTATAAGGAATTTTATTACCTGGAATTTTTTTTATTTCACTTAAAGTTTTTCCTGTTAAAAAAAATATTTCTAAAGCTCTTAAATTTCTTTGTATATCATTACAATGAATTTTATTTGCAGATATAATATCAATTGTTTTTAACATATCATGATATGATTTATATATTTTATTTTTTATTTTATTCATAATAATATTACGTATTTTAAAATTAGATGCAGGTAATAAAGGAGACATAGTATTAATTAATGTGTTATAATAAAACATGCTTCCTCCAACTAACAATGGTATTTTCCCTTTTTTAGTAATTTTATCCATAATACTTAAAACATCATTATAAAATTCCATTACAGAATATGATTGATAAGGTTCTTTAATATCAATTAACCAATGTTTGGTATAAAAAAAATTATCTTTTTTTGGTTTATCTGTTCCTATATTTAATCTTTTATAAATTAAAGAAGAATCTACACTAATTAATTCAACAGGTAAAACTTTAGCTAGTCTAGTAGCCAAATAAGTTTTTTTAGAAGCTGTAGTTCCCATTAAAAAAATAGCTGTTGGTAATTTTTTATTTTTTTTATTCATATTATGAATTATATATTAATGATATAAAATAATTTTTTTATTGAAAAATTATTTTTTTCTAATTTTAACAATTCTAACTCCATCAATAAATTTATAATTTTTGAAGAATCCCATTCTTCATTTATATTAATTAAATAATTAATTATACATTCTTTAATTTTATTTAAAGAAATTTTTTTTATATTTAAAAAATATTTTAATAAATATAAAAAAAATTTCTTTACATCATAAAATGATAAAAAGATAGGTATATATAAAATATATATTATGTTTTTTTTATTTATTTTTAATTTAAAACCTAATTTTATTAAAAAATTTTTTATTTTATATAAAATAAAATATTCTTTTTTTTCTATATTTATACAAATATCAGTTTTAATAATATTAATTATATTTTTATTTTCTAAATGTAATTTAAATTTTATCTTTAATAATAAAGAAAAAAGTTCCTTTATTAAAATAGAATATAAAAGATTATTTTTTTCTATAATAATATAAGTATTTTTAAAAATTGTTAAAAATTTACCAAAATTTTTAAAATTAAAAATTGGTAAATTATCTAAATATACTAAGTTTTTTTTTTTAATATTATTAAATAGTAATTGATTTTTTATAGAAAGTGTTTTTTGAGTAAAAAAACATTCTACATCTTTTGATGTTAATTTATTTTTATTATTATTTTTTATTAAATTAATATTTATATTATTATTAATTTTTTTGATAAAATTTTTGTTGTATAATAATTTTGTTATATTATTAAATATAAAATTATATAATTTTGATATATTATAAAAACATATATCATTTTTTTGTGGGTGTATGTTTATATCAATTTGATTAGGTGCTATGTTTAAAAAAAAAATAAAAGATAATTTATAATTATTATTAAATTTATTGTACAATATCTCTTTGAGAATACGATAAATAAAGTTGGTACGCACTATACGATTATTAACATAAAAATACTTAAATAAATTACTTATTAAACTCTTTTTTTTATATATAATCATCCAACCATATAATTCTAATTTTTTATTAATACAATTAATTTTTAAAGAATTTTTTAAAAAATTCTTACCACATATTATTTTTATACGATTTATATAAGAAATATTATCTGTTACTTTTTTAAAATTATAAACTATTTTATCATTATATTTAAATGTAATTCCTATACCAAATCTCATTAAAATAATTTTTTTAATAATATTCTTAATATAAATAAATTCTATACTTTCATTAGAAAGAGATAATCTTCTTGCAGGAAAATTATAAAAAAGATCAGATAAAACTATGGTTGTTCCAGTTGGATGTGAAATTGGTTTTAAATAAATTATTTTTTCATTAAATCCTTCTGTATATAATTGCCAAGCAATTCTCTGTTTTAATGTTTTAGATGTGATAGTCATTCTAGATATAGCTTTTATACTAGTTAAAGCTTCACCTCTAAAACCAAAACTTTTAAAAGAATCTAGATCATTTAAACTAAATATTTTACTAGTAGCATGTTTTTTTATACATAAATTTAAATTTTTTTTATTCATTCCTATTCCATTATCATTAATATAAATATATTTAATTCCTCCTTTTTTTATAAATAAATTTATTTGTGAAGCTTTTGCATCAATACTATTTTCGATTAATTCTTTAACTATAGTTGCAGGTCTATCTATAACTTCTCCTGCAGCAATTCTTTTTATAACATCTTTTGGTAAAATTTTAATATGCATTATTTATAATATTAATAAAAAAATTTATTTAAAATAGAGCGGGAAACGAGATTCGAACTCGCGACCCCAACCATGGCAAGGTTGTGCTCTACCATACTGAGCTATTCCCGCTAAATATAAATATAAATAATTTTATTAATGATATGAAATTTAAGTTTTATTTGTCAATATATTTATTTAAAATATTATTTGTTATTAAAAATAAAATTTCTATAAAATTTTAGTTCGTTTATAGATTCATATATATCATAAAAGGCACTATGTTTATTTTTTTTTTTTAATCTAGAATAGATTTGAGGATTCCATCTTTTAACAAGTTCTTTTATAGAACTAACATCAATATTTCGATAATGAAAATATTTTTCTATTTTAGGCATATAATTATATAGAAATATACGATCTTTATAAATACTATTACCACATAAAGGTGTACTTTTAGGTTTAATCCATAATTTTAAAAAATTTAAAATATATATTTCTGCTTTTTTTTCATTAAATTTACTATTTTTAATTTTTTTAATTAAACCAGTTTTTTTATGTATATTTTTATTCCATAAATTCATAGTATCTAAAATATTATTTGTTTGATATATTGGTATAACTATTCCTTTATTTATAACTTCTAAATTAGAGTTAGTTATAACAATTGCAATTTCAATTATACGATCTATCTTAGGATTAAGACCTGTCATTTCTAAATCTAACCATACTAAACTATCATTGATTTGCACAAAATAATATCCTTATATTAAATTTTTTATAAAATTCCAATTTTAAATATTATTATATAATATTTTTTTGTATTATATTTAAATATAACATAAAAGATTATTTATAAAATGAAAAAAAAAATTTATTTGTATATACAAAATATATTACCACAACTTTTAATTACAAATTTTTTTAGTTATTTTTCAAAAAAAAAACTTAGTATAATTACTACTTCTTTAATATTTTTATTTATTAAAATATATAAAATAAATATGAAAGAAGTAAAATATCCTAATATTTTTTATTATAAAACTTTTAATAAATTTTTTATAAGAAAATTAAACATGAATAAAAGACCAATTGATAATAATAAAAACCATATTATTCAAAATACAGATGGAATAATTAACGAATTAGGTATTATAAAAAAAAATACACTTTTTCAATTTAAAGGTTGTAATTATTCACTTTATAATCTGATAGGACAAAATTCCCAAATAAATAAAATTTTTACTAATGGATTTTTTATAAATGTATATTTATCACCTAAAGATTATCATAGAGTACATATGTCTTGTAATGGTACATTATTAAAAATGATATATATTCCTGGAAAATTATTTCCAGTTAATAATATAATATACGAAAATTTATGTAATTTATTCATTTTAAATGAAAGAGTAATTTTTGTTTTTAAAACATCTTTTGGATTTATGATAAAAATTTTAATTGGTGCTCAAATAGTTGGAAGTATTTATACTTCTTGGTACGGTTCAGTTATTTCATCAAGAAAAAATAATATTAAAATTTGGAATTGGCCATACATAAATAATTTTTATAAAAAAGATTTTATTTATTTAAAGAAAGGTGAAGAAATGGGTTATTTTAATATAGGATCTACTGTTATTACTTTATTTCCTCCTAAAACAATTAAATTTAATCCAATTTTAAAAAAAGGAATGAAAATTAAAATTGGAGAATTATTAGCATATATTATTTGAAATAAAAAATTATTATATATTAAGAATTTTTTATAGAAAAACTAATAGATTCATGAATAGATTTTTTTTTTAATAAAAACATGATAAATCTATCTAAACCTATAGCCATACCTGAATAATTTGGAATACCATATTTCATTGCTTTTAATAAATAATTATCTACCTTTTTAAGGGGTAAACCAATTAATTTTCGTTTATTATTATCTTCATTAAACCTCTTTTTTTGTTCTTTATAATTAGTTAATTCATGAAATCCATTACCTAATTCAACACCTTTAAAAAATATTTCAAATCTGTTTGCTATATTTTTATTTTTTTTATTTATAGTTTCAGTAGTTTTTTGTGATGATGGAAAATTATATATTAATATTGGAGATATAAATCCTAATTTGGGTACAATATATAAATCAAATAATATTTGTAAATAATCATTTTTAATAAAGAGATAATTATTTTTTTTTTCTTTTATAAAACCTATTTTGTGAATTAAAAATAATAATTTTTTTTGATTTATATTAAAAGGATTTATTTTTAAATATTTTAAAAAAATTTTTTTATATGAATATTTTTTAATTTTATCAAATCCAAATTTTACAAAAAAATTATTTACTTCTGACATTAATTGTTTTAAATTATAATTTTTATGATACCATTCTAACATAGTAAATTCTGGATTATGATATTTACCAAATTCTCCATTACGAAAACTATGACATATTTGATAAATTGAATTATTTATTTTAGATGCTAGTATTCTTTTCATATGGTATTCAGGACTAGTAATTAAAAATAATTTTTTTTTTCTTTCAAAATAAATAAAATTTGTATTAAATTGTTGTAAATAAATATTTGTATTTTCAAATTTAGTTAGTATTGGTGTTTCTACTTCAATAAAATTTTTTTTATCAAAAAAATTTCTTATTTTTTTTATTATATTAGAACGTTGAATTAAATCATTAATTTTTGCACTAGTTAAGTAATTAAATTTTTTCATATTATTTTAAACTTTTTATTATTTAAATCGAGAAATATATTTTTTTTTTCTTGTATCAATTTTAATTATATCTCCAATCTTAATAAAAGATGGAACTTTTATTATTTCTCCATTACTTATTTTAGCTTTTTTATTATTATTAATAATACTTCCTTTTAAAATTATACTTGTATTTATTACTTTTAATTTTATAAAATTAGGTAATGTTAAGAATATAGGTAATTGATTCCAAAATGTTATAGTATAATCATACTGAGAAATTAGCCATTTTTTTTTGTTTTTAATAATTTTATAACTAATAACAGTTTGTTCAAAACTATTTTTATCCATAAAATAATAAAAATAGTTTTTTTCATTATATAAATATTTTAATTTTTTTTCTAAAATATCTGCGGTATCTAAATTATCAGTTGATTTAAATGTTTTATCAATTAATTTTTCTGTAATTAAATTTCTCATCTTTATTCTTACAAATGCTTGTCCTTTACCAGGTTTTACAAATTCATTTGATTCTATAATATAGGGTTGATTTAAAAATATAAATTTCATTCCAATCTTAAAATTATTACTATAATAATTAATCATGTTTTCTTTTTTTTGAATAAATATTAATTTATAATTATATTATATTTATAAAATAAAATTATTCTATGAAAGAATTATGGATAAAACAATTATCTAATATTATTAATAATAATTATGATCTTATGAATATTATAAAAATTAAAAAAGAAGATAGTTATCATTTTTTATATAAAAAAAAGAATATATTTTTTAAAGTTAAAATACCTTTAATTTTTATAAAAAGGATAGAAAAAAATAATTATAAAGATCCAATATTATTACAATTTATTTTTAATAAAAAAGAATTAATTAAGTATAAAAAATATAATAGTAATCCATTAAATGAACAATTTATTATTCCGGGGATGATACATAAATATAAAAATAGAGTATTAATACTAATAACAGGAATTTGTGCAGTACATTGTAGATATTGTTTCCGAAAGAATACTAAAAAGATTAATTCAATTAAAATATGTGATTGGAATAAAATAATTTATTATATAAAAAAAAATTTAGAAATTAATGAAATTATTTTTTCTGGAGGAGATCCATTAATTTTAAATGATAAGAAAATTAGTTTATTTCTTAATGATATAAAAACAATACCTCATATTAAAATCTTAAGAATACATACTAGACTAGTAAGTATTCTTCCTGAAAGGATTTCTAGAAATTTATTAAAAATATTTAGTAAATGTAAATTTCATATCGTAATAGTTACTCATATTAATCATCCTAATGAAATTAGTGAAGAATTATCTGATAAAATTTATTTTTTAAAAAAAATAGGAATAACTATTTTAAATCAGAGTGTTTTATTAAAAAATATAAATGATAATCATAAAATTTTAATTAAATTAAGTAATACTTTATTTAATATTGGAATTATTCCTTATTATTTACATCTTTTAGATAAAGTAAATGGTAGTAAGCATTTTAATGTTTCTGAAAATAAAGCTAAAAAAATCATGAAAAAAATATTATTATCATTATCAGGATTTTTGGTTCCTAAATTAACTAAAGATATTTATGGAAGTAAAAATAAAAAATTTATTATTTAAAAAAACAAAAAATTATAATTTTATTATAAAAAAAGCTGTGCTATTTAATGCACAGCTTATATTAATATATTAATAAAATTATAGTTTTAATAAATTTAAATTTTTTAAACAGCTTAGATTACATCATACCGCCCATACCTCCACCCATACCACCTGGTGGTGTAGATATTTCTGGTTTTTCTTCTTTTGGTAAATCAGTAACCATACATTCTGTTGTAATCATAAGACCTGCTACAGATGCTGAATATTGTAATGCTGATCTTGTAACTTTAGTCGGATCTAAAATACCAAATTTAATCATATCTCCGTATTCTTCATTTGCAGCATTATATCCATAATTACCATGACCATCTTTTACATTATTTGCAACTACTGATGGTTCTTCTCCAGCATTAGAAACTATTTGACGTAAAGGAGCTTCCATTGCTCTTAAGGCTACTTTTATACCCATATTCTGATCTTCATTTTGACCAGTTAAATTCATTAATTTAGCTGCTACCCGAACTAATGCAACTCCACCTCCTGCTACAACACCTTCTTCAACAGCAGCTCTAGTTGCATGTAAAGCATCTTCTACTCTAGCTTTTTTTTCTTTCATTTCTACTTCAGTTGCAGCACCAACTTTTAAAACAGCTACTCCACCTGCTAGTTTTGCTACTCTTTCTTGAAGTTTTTCGCGATCATAATCAGAAGTTGCTTCATCTATTTGTTGTCTTATTTGATTTACGCGTCCTGAAATATCTTTTTGTTTTCCGGTACCATCTATAATAGTAGTTGTATCTTTATTTATAACTATACGTTTTGCTTGCCCAAGATCTTCTAATGTAGTTTTTTCTAGTTCTAAACCAATTTCTTCTGAAATAACATTACCACCTGTAAGGATAGCAATATCTTGTAACATAGCTTTACGACGATCTCCAAAACCAGGAGCTTTAACAGCAGCAACTTTTACTACACCACGCATAGTATTAACTACTAAAGTAGCTAATGCTTCTCCATCAACATCTTCGGCTATAATTAATAAAGATTTACTTGATTTAGCAACCATTTCTAAAACTGGTAAAATTTCTCTAATATTTGAGAGCTTTTTATCAACTAAAAGTATATATGGACTATCAAGTTCTACGGTTCCAGATTCTGATTTGTTAATAAAATATGGTGATAAGTATCCTCTATCAAATTGCATACCTTCAACTACATCTAACTCATCTTGTAATCCTGTACCTTCTTCAACTGTGATTACTCCTTCTTTTCCTACTCTTTCCATTGCTTGCGCAATTAAATCACCTACAGTTTCATCTGCATTTGCAGAAATAGTTCCTACTTGAGCTATTGATTTTGAATCAGAACATGGAACAGAAATTACTTTCAATTCTTCTACAGCAGCAATAACTGCTTTATCTATCCCTCTTTTTAAATCCATAGGATTCATACCAGCAGCAACAGCTTTTAAACCTTCACTTACAATAGATTGAGCTAATACACTAGCGGTAGTTGTTCCATCACCTGCTACATCATTAGCTTTGGAAGCAACTTCTTTAACCATTTGTGCGCCCATATTTTCAAATTTATCTTCTAATTCTATTTCTCTTGCAACTGTTACTCCATCTTTAGTTATAGCTGGAGCTCCAAATGATTTATCTAATACTACATTCCTACCCTTTGGTCCAAGTGTAATTTTAACTGCATCTGCAAGTACATTTACACCTCGTAACATTTTAACGCGTGCGTCATTCCCGAATTTTACATCTTTAGCTGCCATTTTAAATATTCCTTAAATTCATTTACATAAATTAATAAAATTTTTTAAAAAATTTTATTTAATGACAAATTTTATTATTTAATAATAGCTAAAATATCACTTTCAGACATTATAAGAACTTCTTCATCATCAATTTTTTCTGTTTTAACACTATAACCATCATTAAATATAATTGTGTCGCCTTTTTTTACATCTAATGGTTTTACAACACCATTATCTAATATACGTCCTTTTCCTACTGCTAATACTTCTCCTCTTGTAGATTTTCCTGCAGCAGAACCTGTTAAGACAATTCCACCTGAAGATTTAGATTCAACTTCTTTTCTTCTTACAATAACACGATCATGTAATGGACGAATATTCATTTAATAATTCTCCTTTTAAGAAGTCTAACTATTATAAATTAATATTAATTTATTTTGAATAATGTGAACTGAAAGATAAGGACATATAGTCTATGTTTCAAGTACTATTTTAAAAAATTTTATTTATGAAAAAATAAAATTTTAAAAAAAATAAAAAACAATTAATACATTATTATGATGTTATCATAATTAATAATAATTAATCATTTATATAATAATATTATTTAATATTTTTTAATAAAAAATATTGACGTTTACTTATAAATATTGTCATAATAAAATATATTTTTTTATATATGCCCGAATAGCTCAGTTGGTAGAGCAGTGGACTGAAAATCCCCGTGTCGGTGGTTCAATTCCGCCTTCGGGCATTTTAATCTTACTATTCAAATATTTTTTATATTTTTTTATTAAAAATAAAAAAATGCAGAAAGATTTTTATTTTCTGCATTTTTTATTTTTAATTTATATAAAAAAATTACTTATTATTTTGTTTATTAAATATAAATTTTTTTGTATTTGATATATTTTTTTAAATTCATTTTTAGGAAAAAAATTGTATTGATAGTTATATTTTTTATATGTAAAAAATTTATTATTACAATTATTATTCATTTGATTATTTAAATAATCATCATAATCATAATTATGACCCATTAAAAAATGGTTTTTGCATAACATATTTTTTTGAATAACTTTAGGAATTTTTAAAATTTTTACTTCTACATAACGATCTATAACTAAACATTTTTTTAAATTATTATAATTTTTTATTTTTTGACAATTTTTATTAATTGATAAATTACTTCCTAATCCTTTAATAATAATTATTTTTTTTAATAAATTTTCATTTTTTGATGATAAATACTCAGCAATTTTTTGAGCTCTTTTTTGTGATAAAATATAATTATTATCATTATCTTTTTCTAAATAATCAGAATGACCTAGAATAACTATTCTAATACTATTATCTTTAGATAAATTTTTATTTTTAATATTTTCATCTAATACTTTATTTAAATTTTTTTTATTTTGTTTTCCTAAAACACTTTTATTAAAATTAAAATAAACTTTTGTTGTTGATAATAATATGTCATCATTACCATAATTATTATAATAATGATTTTTAGTTTTATGTATTAAATTTTTAATTGAAGGAACATGATATTTATCAGTAAATTTATATAATAAACTGATAGTGAACATGGAATTATTTGTTTTTTGTCCTAAATCATCAATATCTTTATTTCCTATATGACCTGAGAATTGATATTCTAATCTTGTTGAAAAATGATAATTTATGTTAAATTCTCCTCCTATTACTATTAATGGATATATCCCATAAGATATATTATTTATATTTTTTTTATAATAATTATTTTTATTATATTGTTGATTAATTGATTGAGTAAATAAACCACCTAAGCGACTATATAAATATATATTTTTGTATATAGGATATCTAAAATTAGATGTTAATTGTAACCCTTTTGATTCAAAAAAATTTGTAATTCCTTTTTCTTCAATATCTTTTTTAACAGCTCCTAACCAATCAAAACCTATTTCTAAACCTAAAAAATTATTTGATTGATATCCAAAAAATACTCCAGTTCCTATTTTGTTAAAAATATTATATTCTTTGTTATCAATATCTTTACCGAATAATTTAATATGATCATAACGTGATAAACCAAATTTAGAACCAAAATACCAATAATCTTGAAAATTAGGTTCAGCACTTGCAATATTATAAATATTCATGATAATCATCATAAAAATAATAGTTATTTTTTTCATTTTTTATATAAACCTTTTATTATTAAATGAATAATATTCAAATTTATATTTTATATATCTTACTTATTTATTTAAAAATTTATAAATTTAAAAAAATTTTAATATAAGTAAAATTAAAAAAAATATAAAAATTTATATCTTTTAAAATATTCTTTTAATTATTAAAAATTTTAATAATAGAAAAAATACTTTTTTTATCTTTATTTAGTCTAATCAAAGAATTTTTTAAAATATTATTTTTTAATATAACTTGTATCCAAATTAAGTTAGACTTAAGTATTAGTGATTTTAAAATAATACTACCTCTTATTATTTGCCATTTTTTGGTTTTATTATTTTGAATTTCTAATAAATCATTAAATAATGGTAAAAAATTAGTTTTACCTTCTAGTAAGAATAATGTCTTATTTTTGTTGTTTTTAAACTTTAAAGTACTAATTATTTCTTGTCCTAAATAACAACCTTTATTAAAATCAATAGCATTAAATGTTTCCATATTACTTTGTTGAGGAAAAAATAAATTACAATTATGATTAATATCAATAATAGGATAACCTATTTTCATGTAAAATTCATTCCAAATATTATTATTTATAGTGTAAATTATTTTTTTAGAATAAAATTCTTGCATAAAAAATTTAATATTTTTTTTTGATAAAACTAAAAAATAATAATAATTAGAATAACAAAATTTTAAAAAAATGTCTTTTTTAAAAAAAAATAATGTTTTATTTTTTAATAAAACATTATTTTTTTTAAAAATTTCAGAAACAATTTTTTTTAAATTTTTACTTGATAAACCAAAAATTGTTTCTCTTGAATCTAAAAAAATTTTTATATTATATAACGAAGTATATTTTTTAATATTTTTTAAATATATTTCTAATATATTTTTTTGAATAATATATTTATAATAATTATTAGAATTTTTAAAAATATGCATATTTGTTAATATTCTTCCTTGAGAATTACAATGTAAAGCATTTAAATAATTATTATTATCTAATTTATTAATATTAATAGTTAATTGATTTTGTAAAAATATTTTACTATCAGGACCTTTAATATTTAAAATTTGTAAATTATTTAAATTAAAAATTTTTAATGAATTATTTACATTATAATTTTTTTTTTTTATATTTTTTCTTTCTATATTACTTAACATATAATTTTTATAAAAATAATGTTTCTAAAAATTAAAATATTTATTATTAAAATAATAAAATTTTTTATTTTAATAAATAACTATGTAATTCTTGTAAAGAAAATACTCTTTTTTTTAAATTAGTTTTCATAGCATTTACACTAGCTTTAGCTCCATTAATAGTTGTATTATAATAAATATTATTTTTTAAAGCTAAAATTCCAATGTAATTGGAATTTTTAGTACACTGTTTTTTTTCTCTAGTATTTATTATATAAGTATATCTTTTATTTTTTATAAAGTTAACTATATTTGGTTTTTTTTCATTAAATTTTCTGACTTTTTTCACTAATATATTTAATTTTTGTAAAAATTGAGCAGTACCATTTGTTGCTTCGATTTTAAATCCATAATTTATTAATTTTTGTACTATTGGTAAAATTAATTTTTTATCTTTGTTTTGTATAGATATTAATATAATGCCTTTTTGTTTTATAAAAACTTTAGTTCCTAACATTGCTTTATAAAATGCTTCAGCAAAAGAAAATCCTATACCCATAACTTCTCCCGTAGATTTCATCTCAGGACCTAAAATAGGATCTATATTATCAAATTTATTAAAAGGTAACATTACTTCTTTGACGGAAAAATATGGAGGAATAATTTCTTTATTAAGATTTAAATCTAATAAAGTTTTACCTATCATAACTAATGCACCCATTTTTGCTAATGGTATATTTATTGCTTTAGAAATAAAGGGTATTGTTCTAGATGCTCTAGGATTAACTTCTATTATATAAATTTTATTATTTTTTATAGCAAACTGGATATTTATTAATCCACATACATTAATTCTAATAGCTAGTTGTTTAGTTTGAATTTTAATTTTATTTAAAATATTTTTACTTAAGGTACGTGTAGGAAAAGAACACGCAGAATCTCCAGAATGAACTCCTACATATTCAATGTGTTCCATAATACCTCCTATAAAAACATTTTTTCTATCACAAATAGCATCAACATCAACTTCTATAGCATCTTGTAAAAATTTTTCTAATAAAACAGAAATATTATTTTTTATATTTAATAAATAATAATTTTTTAAATTATCTTCATTATATATTATTTCCATAGATCTTCCACCTAAAACATAAGAAGGTCTGACTATAATAGGAAAACCTATAATTTTTGCTTTTATTAAAGCTTCATTTAAATTATTTACTATATAATTAGGAGATTGTTTTAATTTTAAAGAATTAATAATATATTGAAATTTTTTTCTATCTTCAGCAAGATCTATAGATCTTGGGCTAGTACCTAAAATATTAATATTTTCTTTTTTTAATTTTTTAGCTAAATTTAATGGAGTTTGTCCTCCGTATTGTATAATTACTCCTTGTGGTTTTTCTATTCTAATAATTTCTAATACATGTTCTAATGTAATAGGTTCAAAATATAAACGATCTGAAATATCGTAATCAGTAGAGACAGTTTCTGGATTACAATTAATCATAATTGTTTCAAAATTATTTTTACGTAATATTACTGATGCATGTACACAACAATAATCAAATTCAATACCTTGTCCTATTCGATTAGGACCACTTCCTAAAATTATGACTTTTTTTGTATTTTTACTAGGTTTAGCTTCACATTCTATTTCATATGTTGAATATATATAAGCAGTATCTGTTTTAAATTCTGCAGAACATGTATCTACTCTTTTATATACTGGATGTATATTTAATTTATATCGTAATTTTCTTATTTTATTTTCAGATATATTTAATAAATTTGCTAATCTAGCATCAGAAAATCCTTTTTTTTTTAAATTAAAAAAATTTTCTCTATCATATAAATATTTAATACCTAATATTTTTATTTTATTTTCAATATTAATGAGATCTTTTATTTGTAATAAAAACCATTTATCTATTTTTGAATAATAATAAATATCTTTTATTGATATATTTAATCTTATAGCATCTGCAATAAACCTGATTCTATCAGGACCTGGTTTTTTTAATTCTTTTATAATTAAATTAAAATTTTTTTTATTTTTAATTATATTAATTTTAGGATTAAAACCATTAATTCCTGTTTCTAAACTACATAATGCTTTTTGAAGTGATTCTTGAAAAGATCTACCTATAGACATAACTTCACCTACTGATTTCATTTGTGTTGTTAATCTATCATTAACATTATGAAATTTTTCAAAATTAAATCTAGGTATTTTAGTAACTATATAATCGATAGAAGGTTCAAAAGCTGCAGTAATGTGATTACTTGTTATATCATTTACTAATTCATCTAATGTATATCCAATAGAAAGTTTAGCTGATATTTTTGCAATTGGGAAACCTGTTGCTTTAGATGCTAATGCTGATGATCGTGACACACGAGGATTCATTTCAATTACTACTAATTTTCCTGTTATTGGATTAATTGCAAATTGAACATTAGCTCCTCCTGATTTAATACCAATAGAATCCATAATTAATATGGATGCATTTCTCATTATTTGATATTCTTTATCAGATAAAGTTTGTGCTGGTGCTACTGTAATTGAATCTCCTGTATGAATACCCATAGGATCTATATTTTCAATAGAACATACAATAATAGAATTACTATTTTGATCTTTGATAACCTCCATTTCATATTCTTTCCACCCAATTAATGATTCATCAATAATTAATTCATGATTGGGAGATAAACTTAAGCCATTTTTACAAATTTTTTCAAATTCTGTTATATTATTTGCAATTCCTCCCCCACTACCACCCATAGTAAATGATGGTCTAATAATACATGGAAAACCAATTTTTTTAATATTATTTAATGCTTCATTAATATTATGAATAATAATAGAATTAGGTATATTAAACCCTAATTTTTTTACAAAATTTGCAAAATAATAACGATTTTCTGCTTTATTTATGGTTTCAATAGATACTCCGATAGTATTTACATTAAATTTTTTTAAAATGTTATTTTTTTCTAAATTTAAAATACAATTTAATGCTGTTTGACCACCCATCGTAGGTAAAATTACATCAGGTTTTTCTTTCTCTATAATTTTAGCAATACTCTCCCAATTCATAGGTTCTATATAAGTAATATTAGCAATATCAGGATCAGTCATAATAGTAGCAGGATTAGAATTTACTAAAATTAAATTATATCCTTCTTCTTTTAAAGCTTTACATGCTTGAGTGCCCGAATAATCAAATTCACAAGCTTGTCCAATTATAATTGGACCAGATCCTAAAATCATAATATTTTTTATATCAGTACGTTTTGGCATTTTTATAATCTCTTATATTTTTTTTTACAATATATTTGAATTAATTTTATAAAATAATCAAATAAAATAGATGCATCATGTGGTCCAGGACTAGCTTCAGGATGTCCTTGAAAACCAAAAAATGGTTTATTAATAAAATGAATTCCTTGTATAGTATTATCAAATAAAGATTTATGTGTAATTTCTATATTTTTAGGGATATGATTTTTGTCAATAGTAAAACCATGATTTTGAGTAGTAATTAATACTTTATTATTTTTTAAATCTTTAACAGGATGATTACTTCCATGATGACCAATATCCATTTTTTTTATTTTTGCTCCACTTGCAATAGCTAATATTTGATGACCAAAACAGACACCAAAAATTGGAATATTTATTTTTAAAAACTTTTTTATTGTATTTATTATAGAAAAACAAGGAGTAGGATCTCCTGGGCCATTAGATAAAAAAATACCATCAGGATTTAATAAAATTATATTTTCATAACTGGTAAAAGCTGATACAACAGTAATTTTACATTTTCTATCTACAAACATTTTTAAAATACTTGTTTTTACACCAAAATCTATTACTATAATATGCATAGAAAATTTGTAATATCTAATTAATTTAGTATCTTGATTACCTTTAATCCAAGAATAATTTATTTTTGTTGTAATATCTTTAATTAAATTTAATCCTTGTAGTCCATTATATTTATTAATTTTTTTAATAATATTTTCATAATTTAAATATCCTTTAGTAACAATTAATGCTATTTTTTTAATTTTTTTATTACATATTAATCTAGTTAAATATCTAGTATCTATTCCTTCAATAGCAACAATATTATTTTTTTTAAGGAATATATCTAAATTTTCAGTACTACGATAATTACTTGCTTTTTTTGATAAATTATTGATAATAATTCCTTTTAAATAAATTTTTGATGATTCATTATCTTCTAAATTAGTTCCTACGTTACCAATATGGGGATATGTAAAAGTTATAATTTGTTTATAATAAGAAGGATCAGTAATTATTTCTTGATAACCAGTAATAGCAGTATTAAATACTATTTCTCCTATAACTATTCCATTAACTCCTACAGATGTTCCAAAAATTTTAGTTCCATCTTCCATTAATATTATGGCTTTATTATTCAATTTATTCTCCATAATTCATATAAAAATACATTAAAATAATTATGTATTATTTACATATTTATATTATTTTTTTATATAAATATTCTATATTAGAATTTTATATAATAAAATAAAATTTAAAATTAAATAATAATTTTTTTAAAAATAAATAATTAATAATTAATTAAAACGTTATTTAATTGTAAATTACTCTCTTTATAAAATAAAGAGAGTAATTATTTTATTTTTTAATATTAGTTAAAGATTTCATATGAGTCATATAATTTCTTAAAATATAACCTACTTTTTCAATAGGATGATTTCTAATATTATGATTTAAATTAAGTAAATATTTATTATTTATAAGTTTGTTTTTTATTTTTATAATACCTAAATCTTCTGATGTAAGATTATTTATAAAATTTTTTAATAACGGAATTGCATTATTGGAAAATAAATAACTACCATATTCAGCTGTATTAGATATTACTTTATTCATTTCATATAGTTTTTTTCTTGCAATAGTATTAGCTATTAAAGGTAATTCATGTAATGATTCATAATATGCTGATGCAGCAGATATTCCTGATTCTATCATTAATTCAAATGATAATTCAATACTACTTTTAATAATCGCTATTATTACAATTCCTTTATCAAAATACTCTTGTTCTTCTATGTGAGAAGTTTTAATATTTTCAGTTTTTTCAAAATTATTATTTTTATATATTTTTCTCCATTTTATTAAATTAATATTATTATTATTCCAATCTTCTATAAGTTCTTTAGAAAATTTACCTGAAATTATATTATCAATATGTAATTTAAATAAAGGTTTTAATTTTTTCTTTAAAATTAATGATAATTCATAAGCACGTATTTTTCTAAAATTATCTAATCGATCCATCATTAAACTAATACCTCCCTGTTTTAAAGATTCTGTAATATATTCCCAACCAAATTGAATTAATTGTGAAGCATATGATGGAGTAATATTTAATTTTAATAATTTATCAAATAATAAAATAGATGTTGTTTGTAACATTCCACATAATACTGTTTGTTCTCCCATTAAATCTGATTTTACTTCTGCAGAAAAAGATGATTCTAATACACCAGCTTTATGACTTCCGATTGAAAAAGCCCATGATTTAGCAATATTAAATCCATTAATATTATTATTTTTGCCTTGATGGACAGCTTGATGTACAGCTATTAGGGATGGTACACCAAAACCTCTTTTAAATTCTTCTCTTACCTCAGTACCAGGACACTTAGGCGCTACCATAATTACTGTAATATCTTTAGAAATATTTTCTCCTTCTTCAATAATATTAAAACCATGAGAATATCCTAATGTAGCTCCTTTTTTTATTAAATGTTTAATATTTTGTAAAACATTATGATGATTATTATCAGGAGTTAAATTAATTATTAAATCAGCATCAGGTATTAATTCTTTATATGAACCAATATGAAAATTATTTTTATATGCTCTTTGCCAAGATAAATTTTTATTTTTTATAGATTCTTTTTTTAATGCATAAGAAACATTTAGTCCAGAATCTCTCATATTTAATCCTTGATTTAATCCTTGAGATCCACAACCTATAATAACAATATTTTTATTTTTTAAATATTTTATACCATCTATAAATTCTTCAAGTCTCATTAATCTACATTTTTGTAAATTTTTTAATTTTTTACGAAAATTTAAATTATTAAAATAATTATTCATTTAGTAATCCTTTATTATAATAAAAAAAATTCATATTTGATTAGTTTAATAAACATTTTTAACAAAAATATTTATTAAATCTGAATAAATATTATTTTACTATTTAGTAAAAAATTTATATATATTTTAAATTAAAATTATTTAATTATTTATTTAATATAATTAATTTTGATAAAAATTTTTTTAGTTTTAAATTTAAATTTTAAAAATATTTTTTATTACAAAAAAGATTTATATATTAATTAATAAATAATTTAATTTATTCTTTAAAAAAAATATTAATTATTATTAATTTAATTTATCCTTATCTCTTACTGCTCCTTTATCAGCACTAGTAACAAAATAAGCATATGTTTTCAATGCAAAAGAAATTTTTCTTTTTCTTTTTAATAAAGGTGTATAGGCTAGATTACCTCTTTTTTTTTCTTTCTTTATTCTATTATTTAATTCATCAGATGAAACATCTAAAATTATAGATCTATTTGGAATATTAATATTAATAATATCTCCATTTTTTACTAAAGCTATAATTCCTTTACTTGCAGCTTCAGGAGAAACATGACCTATAGATAATCCAGAAGTACCTCCAGAAAATCTTCCATCAGTAATTAAAGCACAACTATTATTTAATTTCATGGATTTTAAGTAAGATGTAGGATATAACATTTCTTGCATACCTGGACCTCCTTTAGGTCCTTCATATCTTATTATAATAATATCTCCGGGAAAAATTTTTTTATTTAAAATTGCATATATTGCTGATTCTTGACTATCAAATACTTTTGTTTTACCTTTAAAAATCAGTAATTTTTTATTTACACTAGCAGTTTTGACAACACATCCATCTTTAGCAAGATTACCATATAAGACTGCTAATCCTCCATCTTTACTAAATGCATACTTATATGCACGTATACAACCTTTTTTTCTATCAATATCTAAGTTATTCCATATTTTATTTTGTGAAAAAGGATGTATTGTTTTTATATTACCAGGAGCTGATTGATAAAATTTTTTTATTTTTATATTTTTTGTAATTGTTATATCATATTTATTAATTGTTTCTTCTATTGTTAATCCTAATATATTTTTAGCATCTTTATTTATTAATCCTATTTTATTTAATTCTCCTAAAACTCCTATAACTCCACCTGCTCTATGAAAATCTTCTATATAAAATTTATTTGTACTTGGAGACACCATACATAACCATGGTGTTTTTTTTGATAATTGATCAATTTTTTTTAAATTAAATTGTACTTTAGTTTCTTGTGATAAAGCTAATAGATGTAATATTGTATTTGTTGAACCACCCATCGCAATATCTAACATTGTTGCATTTTCAAATGCTTTTTGACTAACAATATTTTGAGGTAAAAAATTAATTTTATTTTTTAAATAAAATTTTTTTGTAATTTCTATTATTTTATGAGCAGATTTTATACATAATTTTTTACGATTGATATGTGTAGATAATAAAGATCCATTTCCAGGTAATGCTAAACCTAAAGCTTCTACTATACAATTCATAGAATTTGCTGTAAACATCCCAGAACAAGAACCACAAGTAGGACATGCATTCAATTCAATATCTTTTAGATATTCTTTTGATTTTTCTGATATCCCCGATTGAACCATAGCATCTACTAAATCAATTTTTTTTATTTTTTTAGTTCCTTTTATATTAATTTTTCCTGCTTCCATTGGGCCACCAGATATAAATACGGTTGGTATATTTAATCGTAAACTAGCCATTAACATTCCTGGAGTAATTTTATCACAATTAGATATACAAATCATAGAATCAACACAATGTGCATTTATAACATATTCGATAGAATCTGCAATAAGTTCTCTAGAAGGTAGAGAATATAACATTCCATTATGTCCCATAGCTATACCATCATCTATTGCTATAGTATTAAATTCTTTTGGTACTCCTCCATTGTTTTTAATTTCATTAGCAATAATTTTGCTTAATGATCGTAAATGTATATGTCCAGGAACAAATTCTGAAAAAGAATTAACTATAGCAATAATAGGTTTATTAAAATCTTCATCATTCATTCCTGTTGCTCTCCAAAGAGCTCTTGCTCCAGCCATATTACGGCCTTTTGTTGTAGTAAACGAACGATAATTAGGCATACTATTCTTCTTTTTTTTAAATTAATAAAAAGTAATTATTTTTTAATATGATCTAACCAATTCCATCTATCTTTTATTTTTCCTTTAAGTAAATATAAAAATGCTTTTTGTATATTTTTTGTAATTTTTCCTCTTTTACCATCATTAATTGATATATTATCTATACTACAAACAGGAGTAATTTCAACAGCTGTTCCTGTTAAAAATATTTCATCAGCTAAATATAAAGATTCTCTTAGAATTAAACATTCTTTTATTTTTAAATTAAAATTCTTTGCTATTTTTAAAACTGAATCTCTAGTAATTCCTGGAAGGATAGATGAAGTAATTGGAGGAGTAAATAAAATATTATTTTTAATTTTAAATATATTTTCTCCAGCTCCTTCTGAAACAAAACCGAAACTATCTAAAGCAATACCTTCATCATATCCATTTCGACGAGCTTCGTTTCCAATTAACAAAGAAGACAAATAATTACCACCTGCTTTAGATAAACTAGGTATAGTATTAGGTTTCATTCTATTCCAAGAAGATACCATAGCATGAATACCATTTTTTTTTGTATTATTACCGAGATAATCTTCCCATTGAAATGTACTAATCATTATATCTGTATAATAATTTTGAGGTGGATTAATACCTAAACCAACATCGCCTATAAATGCTAAAATTCTAATGTAGGCTTCGTCAAGATTATTAATCTTAATTAATCTATGAACGGCATTCATTATCTCTTGTATAGTAAATTTTAATGGAAAACGATAAATTTTAGCAGAATTATATAAACGAATAATATGATCTTTATGACGAAAAATAGCAGGTCCTTTATATGTTTTATAACATCTCATACCTTCAAAAACAGATGTTCCGTAATGTAATGCATGAGTCATAACACTAATTTTAGCATCATTCCATTTTATAATATCACCGTTTAACCAAATAAAATCTGCCTTTTTCATAGACATTATTATATTTCCTTATTATATTTAAAATAATGTTATCATAAAATCTATGATATTATTATTATATCTAATACATCTATTAATTTTTTAATTTGATTAACTAGAAAATTAATAGATTTATAACTCTCTACTATTAATTTAAAATTAATATTTTTTAATTTTTTTACTACATTAATATTTATAGTTTTAATTAAAAATCCTCTATGACGAATAATTCTTATTATTCTTTCACTAATTTCAGGACTCATATTTGTTTTAATCAATAATTGATATTTATTCATTTAATCTTTCTCCATCATATTATCATTACTATATCCTGGAGGAACTAAGGGCCAAACATTATCATATTCATTAATTGAAACATGTAATATATAAGGTTTATTTATAAATAAAATTTTTTTTAAACTTTCTTCAATTTCATTTGTATAACTGATACTATGTCCTGATATTCCAAAAGATTTAGCTAATTTTATAAAATTAGGATTATCATATAAAGTAGTTTCACTATATCTTTTACTGAAAAAAAGTTGTTGCCATTGCCTCACCATGCCTAATCTTTTATTATCTAGTAATATAATTTTTATAGGTAATTTTTTCCTTTTAATTGTACTTAGTTCTTGAATGTTCATTACAAAAGAACCATCTCCTGTAATACATATAACATTATTATTAGGTTTAGCAATTTGTGCACCAATAGCTGCAGGTAATCCAAACCCCATTGTTCCTAATCCAGCAGAAGTAATAAAATTTTTAGGATTAGAAAAAGTTATATGTTGAGCTACCCACATTTGATGTTGTCCTACATCAGTAGTAATAATAGTATTTTTTTTTTTGATATCTGATAATTTTTTAAGTAAAAAAGGAGCATAAATTTTATTATTTTTCGTAAATAAATTATATTTATAGGAATATTTTTTTTTTATTTTTTTTATATAATTTTGCCATTTTAAAATATTTTGAGGAATTTCTAATAATGGAATTAAATGATTTAAATTTCCTAATAATTCTACTTTTACTTTACAAATTTTATTAATTTCAGCAGGATCTATATCCATATGAATAATATTTGCAGAAGGGGCAAATTTTTTTATATTACCTGTTACTCTATCATCAAATCTAGCTCCAATAGCTATTAATAAATCACATTTTTGTACAGTGTAATTAGCAGCTCTACTTCCATGCATACCTAACATTCCTAAATAATATGGATCATTATAATCTATAGTACCTAAACCTTTTAATGTTACAACTGTAGGTATTTTAGAATTTTTGACAAATTTTCTTAATGTTATAACTGCATTACCTATATTAACACCACCTCCTATATATAATATAGGCATATTAGATTTTTTTAATAAGTAATTAGCTTTAATAATTTTTTTTTTTGAAAATTTTAATTTTTTAATAAAATTATTTTTTTTATTTTTTAATTTAATAATTTTTGGTAGATTAGATAATTGTATATCTTTAGGTATATCTATTAATACAGGACCTGGTCTATTAGATAATGCTATAAAAAAAGCTTTTTGTATTGTTGAAGATAATTCTAGTGATGAAGTAATTAAAAAACTATGTTTAGTACATGATAAAGACATACCTATAATATCTATTTCCTGAAAAGCATCAGTACCAATTAATGAAAGTGATACTTGTCCTGTAATAGCAATAATAGGCACGGAATCTACCATAGCATCGGCAATTCCTGTAATCAAATTAGTAGCTCCTGGTCCAGAAGTAGCGATACAAACTCCTACTTTTCCAGTTACTCTAGCATATCCAATAGCAGCTATAGCTGCTCCTTGTTCATGTCTACATAAAATATGTTCAATACCTCCATCATATAATGCATCATAAAGAGGCATAATTGCTCCACCAGGATATCCAAATACTATTTTAACATTTTGTTTTTTTAATTCTTGAATTATACATTGTGCTCCATTCATATTTTAACCTCTTTGATTTTATTAAATAAAATGCATAATTCAACGTAATTTATTTAAATTTAAAAAATTTTAAAAATATGATTTTTTATTTTATTTGATATGTTATTTAAAATTTTTGGAAAATTATTAAATATTAATATAAATTTATTTAAATTTTCAGGGGTGGAGGGATTTGAACCCTCAACCATTGGTTTTGGAGACCAATATTCTACCAATTAAACTACACCCCTTTTATTATTTATATAATAAATATATTTACTACTATTAATAGTAATGTATTACATTACTTGATTCAATAAAAAATTTATATAAAAAATATGTAAATGAATAATATTTTTTATAAAAAAAGATTAATAAAATTAATAAATTTTGTTGAAATATTTTTCAAATTTAATAAAAAGTTTTTATTTATTAATTTTTTTATATAATATATATGATATATATTATTTATGATATATTTTTTAATAATATTTTTGATAAAATAAAAGGCAAAATATGACAGAATGGAGTATTGGTAAAATAAAAAAAATAAAATACTGGACAAAAAATTTATTTAGTATTATTATAAATGCAAAAATTCATAATTTTTATGCAGGTCAATTTACTAAATTAGCATTAGATATTAATGGTAAAAAAATAAAAAGAGCATATTCTTATATTAATTCTCCAAGTAATCAAAATTATGAATTTTATATTTCTAATATTAAAAAAGGAAAATTAAGTCCATATTTATATAATTTGGGAATTAACGACAAAATTTTTATTTCTAAACATGCATCAGGTAATCTTATTTTAAATAATATTCAACCTTGTGAAAATTTATGGATGTTATCAACAGGTACCGGTATAGGACCTTACCTTTCAATATTACAAGATAAAGTATGTTTCAAAAAATTTTTAAAAATAATTTTAGTACATTCTGTTAGATATATAGAAGATTTTAATTATTTAAATTTAGTAAAAAAAATTGAAAAAAATTATTTTGATAAATTAATTATTCAAATTATTTTAACTAGAAATATTAATATTAATAATTTTTTATATGGTTATATTCCTAATTTAATTAAAAATGGAGAACTAGAAAAGAAAATTGGAATAAAAATTAGTTCTCATAATAGTCATGTAATGTTATGTGGTAATCCAGAAATGATAAAACAAACACAAGATTTTTTAGAAAAAAATAAAGGTTTTTCTAAAAATTTAAAAAATAAAAATGGCAATATAACATCCGAGAGATATTGGTAATATAATTTATTATAAAGAGAATAAAGATGAAAAAATTTTTAATTATTGCTAATTGGAAATTAAATGGTAATTTAAAATTTATTAATAAAAATATTAATTTAATGACAAAAAAAATAGATAATTCTTTATCTTTTTGTAATTTATCTATAGCTCCTCCTTATGTTTATATAAACTATATAAATAATTTTTTAAAAAATACATCTATATCTTTAACAGCACAAAATGTTGATATTCACCTACAAGGATCTTTTACTGGTGAAACATCTATTAAAATGTTAAAAGATATTGGTATAAAATATGTTATAACTGGACATTCAGAAAGAAGATTATTTCATAATGAAAGTAATAATTTAGTATCCCAAAAATTTATTTTGATTAAAAATAATGGATTAATTCCAATTTTATGTTTAGGAGAGACTGAAGAACAAAAAAAATATAATCAAACAGAAAAAATATTTATTCAACAAATTAATAATATAATTAAAAACAGTAATATTAATATTTTAAATAAAACAATCATAGCTTATGAACCTGTTTGGGCTATTGGATCCGGAAAAAATGCTAATTTTTCTGAAATACAAAAAATTATTTTATTTATTAAAAAATATATATCTTCTTTAAATAAACAAGTAGCAAAAAATATATATTTTTTATATGGTGGTTCTGTTAATTATTCTAATATAAATACTTTTTTTAAAAAAAACATTATTAATGGATTTTTAATAGGTAAAGCTTCTTTAGAAATAGAAAATTTTATAGCTTTAGTTAAAAAAACTGAAAAAATAATAAGTCTACTAAATAGGTCTTAACATTGGAAATAAGATTACATCCCTAATTGATTTTATATTAGTAAATAACATAATTAATCTATCTATACCTATACCTAAACCAGCTGTAGGGGGTAGTCCATGTTCTAATGCTTCTATATAATCTTGATCATAAAAATTTTTATAAATATTTTTATCATTATTTATATCTTTAAAATTTTGTTGTTCTTCAAATCTTTTTTTTTGTTCTTCGGGATCATTAAGTTCGGAAAAACCATTAGCTATTTCCATACCACAAATAAAAAATTCAAATCTATCAGTAAATAAAGGATTTAAATCATTTTTTCTTGATAGTGGAGAGATTTCAATGGGATATTCTGTAATAAATGTTGGTTCTATAATTTTATCTGAAATTTTTTCTTCAAAAATTTCAGAAATAATTTTACCTTGACTCCAGTTTTTATTTATTTTAACATTTAATGAATCAGCAATTTTTATTAGTTTTTTAGTATTTTCTAAATTTTCTAAAGAAAAATCAGGATAAAAATATATAATAGATTCTTTCATAGTTAATTTATTAAATTTTTTTTTTAAATCAAAAATATAATTATCGTATTTTAATAAATAATTTTTAAATATTATTTTATAGATTGTTTTAAACAATTTTTCAAATAAAATCATCAAATCTTGATAATCGGAATATGTTATATATAATTCCATCATAGTAAATTCAGGATTATGTTGAGTTGAAATACCCTCATTTCTAAAATTTCTATTAATTTCAAAAATTTTATTAAAACCTCCAATTATAAGACGTTTTAAATAAAGTTCAGGAGCAATACGTAAATACATATTTTGATTATAAGTATTATGATATGTTATAAATGGTCTAGCTACAGCTCCTCCAGGGATATTATGCATCATAGGTGTTTCTACTTCGATAAAATCTTGTTTATACATAAAATCACGAATATTTAATATAATTTGAGATCTTTTTTGAAAAATATTACGTGTTTTTTTATTAACAATTAAATCCAAATATCTTTTTCTATATTTTATCTCTTTATTTTGTAAACCATGATATTTATCAGGTAATGGTCGAATTGCTTTTGTTAATAAATAGATTTTTTTACAAAAAATAGATAAAATATTAATTTTAGTTTTAAAAAGATAACCAACTACACCTATAATATCTCCAATATCATATTTTTCTAAAAATTTTTTATATTCTTTTAAAGAAATTTTATTTTGAGACACATAAACTTGTATTTTTCTAGTATAATCTTGAATATTAATAAAAGAAGCTTTACCCATAATTCTTAAATTTACAATACGTCCTGCAATATGAAATAATTTTTTTTTTAGAAAATGATTTTTATGATCATATTTTTTATATATTTCATTTAATGAAATATTAATTTTAAAATCATTAGGAAAAACTATATTATTATTGTTTCTTAATTCTGTTAATTTTTTATGTCGAAATTTTATTTCATTATTATTTATATTTTTAATATTATCATTAAAATTTTTTTTATTTTCAGACATAATAAATAATCCTATTCTATATTTATAAACCTAATTTTAAACTAGCTTGAATAAATTTATCTAAATTACCATTAAGTACATATTGTACATCATTAATTTCAATTCCTGTTCTTATATCTTTAATTCTCGAGTTATCTAATATATAAGAACGTATTTGATATCCCCAACTAATATTAAATTTATTTTTTTCTATTTTTTTTTGTATTTTTTGTTTTGTTTTATTTTGTAATTCATATAATTTAAATTTTATTTGTTTCATAGCTTGACTTTTATTTTTATGTTGTGATCTATTACTTTGACATTGTGTTACCAATCCAGTTGGAATATGTGTAATACGAACAGCAGATTCTGTACGATTTACATGTTGTCCTCCTGCTCCTGAAGATCGATATACATCAATACGCAAATCTTCTGAATTAATAGATATATTAATATTATCTTGAATTTCTGGATAGATAAATGTTGAAACAAAAGATGTATGTCT
This sequence comes from Enterobacteriaceae endosymbiont of Donacia cinerea, assembly GCF_012569925.1. Classification (NCBI taxonomy): domain Bacteria; kingdom Pseudomonadati; phylum Pseudomonadota; class Gammaproteobacteria; order Enterobacterales; family Enterobacteriaceae; species Enterobacteriaceae endosymbiont of Donacia cinerea. Next base: position 202,689 of record NZ_CP046204.1, read on the forward strand.
TCTTCTTGCTGAATTAAAAGGACTTTTTCTAACTAAACGATGAATACCATTTTCTGTACGTAACCATCCAAAAGCATAATGACCTATAATATGTAATGTAGATGATTTAATTCCTCCTATAATATCTCCTGAAGATTCATGTATTATCTTTACTTTAAAATTTTTTTTTTCTGCCCATTTTACATACATTTTCATTATCATTTTTGCCCAATCTTGGGAATCTATTCCTCCTGATCCAGCTTGTATATCAATAAAACAATTTTTTTCATCATTTTTTTTAATAAAAATTTTTTTTAATTCTAAAATATTTATTTTATTTCGTATATTAGACAATATCTTTATAGATTCTTTTAATATTTTTTTATCATTAGTATCAATAGCTAAATTAATTAATTCATTAATATCAATAATTTCTTGGTTAATCTCATCTAATGATGATAATAAATTTTCTATATTTATTTTTTTTTTATTTAAAGTAAGGGTGTAATAAATATTATTCCAAATATCGGGATTTTTAAGTTTATTTTTTATTATTAATAATTTTTTTTGATATTTTGAATAATTAAAGAAACCCCCTAATAAAAATATTTTTTTCTTTTATTTCTTTTAGTTTATTTTGTATTAAATGGATTTCTAACATATTTTTCCTAATTTTTAAATTTAAATAAAAATTAATTTAAATCTAAATTTAATTCGGCTAAACACTAAGATATAGTATATCTACTTATATTTTAAATTAATATGAACAAAAAATATATTTTAATATAATCTGGCCCTTGTTGGATTTGAACCAACGGCCTAACGATTATGAGTCGTTTGCTCTAACCACTGAGCTAAAGGGCCATTATTACTTTAGATAGTATGGTATATTTTCAAATTTATTTCAATAAAATTTATATTTTTTTTTAATTAAGTAAATAAAATCTTTTTTCTCCTCTCATAATATATAATAGAATTAATAATGGATGTTTATCTAAAATTTTTTTTACATCTTTTATATTTTTTGTACGTTGCTTATTAATAGATAATATTATATCACCTTTTTTTAAACCTATCATTGATGCAGGAGAATTAGGGATTATTTTTACAACTTTTACTGCATTTTTTTTAAATTTCTTAAAAAAGAAAATTTCTTTTTTTAAAATAATATTATTTAAATATCCTCCTTCTATTCCATAATACATGGCATTTTTTTCAGAATCATCATTACAATAATCATTTAATTTTATTTTTATTATTTTAAAAACACCTTTTCTTACGATACCTAATCGAATAATAGTACCTTTGATAAGGGTACTTATTTTTGCTCTTAATAAAGTAAAACTATATATTTTTTTACCATTTAATGTAACAATAATATCACCAGGTTGTAATTTATTATTTTTAAATGATTTAGTTTTTCGTATAAAAATACCTTTACTTACATTAGAAGCATGCATAACTTTAGCTAATTGAGGATCAAGATCTACTCCATAAATTCCCAAAGAACCCCTTTTAACTTTACCAAATTTAATGAATTGTTTAACTAAATTAATAACAGTATTGCTAGGTATAGCAAATCCAATTCCAATATTACCTTCATTAGGAGTTAAAATAGCGGTATTTATACCAATTAAATCTCCATTTAGATTAACTAATGCCCCTCCAGAACTACCTCTATTAATTGCGGCATCTGTTTGAATAAAATTTTCAAAATTTTCAATATTAAGTCCTGTTCTTCCTAATCCAGATATAATTCCTGATGTAACAGTTTCTCCCAAACCATATGGATTACCTATTGCTATAGTATAGTCACCAACTTTTAAATTATCAGAATTAGCTATTTTAATATCTTTTAAATTTTTTGTTTTATCTTTAATTTGTATTAAAGCTATATCTGTTTGTGGATCTTTTCCTATAATTTTTGCTTCATAAGTTTTTCCATTATGTAATTCTACTAAAATATAATTAGCATGATCAACAACATGATTATTAGTAATAATTAAACCTTTTTTAGAATTTATAATAACACCCGATCCAATTGAATGAAACTTTTGTTCAAGAATATTATTACTATTTCCACAAAGAGGCGTATTTTCATATGGTGATCCTTCTTTACATAATGAAAAATGTTCATTTAAGTATTCTTGTATTTTAGAAGGTAAATTAAATTGTGATACAAAAGTACTTCCTTGAACATTAATACTAACAACTGAAGGAACAACTTTTAATAATATTTTTGATAAACTTGGCAATGATTGATTATCATATTTTTTAGTTAAACCAAAAGGTAATAATTTAGCATTGATATTTTTATGTGTTATAGTTAATATACTAAGAAAAAAAAGTACACAAAAAATTTTTTTTAATTTTCTCATAAAAAATCTCATAATATGATTTATTAAATAAAATTAATATAAAATTAATTAATTTAAATATATTGTTATATATGATAATATATTTATAATTTTATATGATTGTCTTAACTAATTTAATTAAAATAAAATAATTTTTTACAAATTATTATACTTAATATAATATAGATTATATCTTATATAAAGATATAAATATATATGTTTAATAAACTAAAAAAGATTGCAGCTAAAGTTGCAATAAAATATATTAAAAATAATAATATTATTGGTATTGGATCAGGAACAACAATATCTCATTTTATTGATCTTTTATCTACTGAAAAACATAATATTAAAGGTATAATATCTGCCTCTGAAAATTCTACAAAAAAATTAAAAAAATATAATTTTAATATTTTAAATATTAATAAAATAAAAAAAATTGGTATATATTTTGATAGTGCTGATGAAATTAATCATAAAATGCAAATGATAAAAGGAGGAGGAGCTGCACTAACTAATGAAAAAATTATATCAAGTTTATCAGAAATATTTATTTGTATTGTTGATGAATCAAAATATGTAAAATATTTAGGTATACATCCGGTTCCTATAGAAATTATACCCTTAGCAAAAAATTTTATTATTAAAAAATTATCTTATATAGGAGCTATTGCAAAACTTCGTATAAATACAGTTACAGAACATGGTAATCTAATATTAGATGTATATAATTTAAATTTAGATAATCCTGTTAAAATTGAAAAATATATAAATAATATTCCTGGAATTGTAACAGTTGGTTTATTTACTAAAAGATGTGCTGATATAATCATAATAGGAAATAAAAATTATACAGTATCCGTAATAAATAAAAAAAAATAAATTTATTCTTTTTTTTTAAAATTTAAAATATATTATATGAAAATAAAATTTACTAAAATGCATGCATTAGGTAATGATTTTATTATTATAAACAATATAAAAAGAAATTTTTTCTTTGAAAAAAAAATAATACAAAAATTATCTAATAGATATTTAGGAATAGGATTTGATCAATTATTATTAGTAGAATTATCATCAAATAAAAATATTGATTTTCATTATAGAATTTTTAATGCTGATGGTAACGAAGTAGAACAATGTGGTAATGGAGCACGTTGTCTTGCTTTATATCTGAGAATAAAAAAATTAATATTAAAAAATGAAATATGTGTAAGTACAAAAAATCGTTTATTATATTTAAAATTATTAAATAATAATATTATTTCTGTAAATATGGGTATTCCTTTATTTAATCCAAAAGAAATTCCATTTATTACAAATAGTATTAAAAATACTTATAAACTTTTTTTTCAAAATAAATATATTTATTTTAATGTTGTTTCATTAGGAAATCCACATTGTGTTATTCAAGTTAAAGATGTATCAAATACTGCAGTATCATTAATAGGTACATTTTTTGAAAATTATAAATTATTTCCAAAAAAAATTAATGTAGGTTTTATGCAATATTTAAATGTTAATAATATAAAAATAAGAGTTTTTGAAAGAGGAGTAGGAGAAACTAAATCTTGTGGATCAGGTGCTTGTGCAGCTGCTGCTATAGGAATTAAAAAAAATATTTTATTAAACAAAGTTTTTGTTCATCTACCTGGAGGTAAGATAACTGTTTTCTGGAAAGGAAATAATAATAAATTATATATGGAGGGAAGTGCTAGTTATGTTTATGATGGTAAAATAATACTATAATAAATTTTATTTTAATTATGGTATATTAGTAAATGAAAGATATTAATTTATTAAAAAATTTAAATAGTAAACAAAGAGAAGTTGTATCTGAAATTAGAAAAAATTTATTAATATTAGCTGGAGCTGGTAGTGGAAAAACACTTGTATTAATTCGTAGAATAGCATGGTTAATTTATAAAGAAAATTGTTCTCCTAAATCTATTTTAGCTGTTACTTTTACAAATAAAGCAGCACTAGAATTAAAAAATAGAATTACATTATTAATAAAAAATTGTAAAAAAAATGATATTTGGATAGGAACATTTCATAGTTTCGCTTATTATATATTAAGAATTCATTATATAGAAGCAAAATTAACAAAAAATTTTCAGATTATAGATGTTTCTGATCAAAAAATGTTAATTAAAAAAATTTTAAAAAAATTATCCTTGCAAGATAAAAATTATTCAATAAATAATATTTTAAAATATATAAATAATTTTAAAAATAATTTTTTTAATAAGAAAAAAAATTATATTTATGTGAATAATGTACAAAATATTAATTTATCTAAAATATATAGTGAATATCAAAATTATTGTAAAATTATAGAAGTTATTGATTTTAATGACTTAATATTATATTTATATAAATTATTTTTATATAATCCTCATATATTAAAAATATATCAAAAAAGATTTAGAAATATTTTAATTGATGAATTTCAAGATACAAATGATATACAATATAAATTTATCTCTTTATTATATAATAAATATTATAATACTAAAATTGTTCTTGTTGGTGATGATGATCAATCAATTTATGGATGGAGAGGTGCACAAATTGAAAATATGAATCTTTTTTTAAAAGATTTTGATAATGTTAAAACAATTTTATTAGAACAGAATTATCGTTCTACTTCAAATATTTTAAAAGCTGCAAATAAATTAATTTCTCATAATAATATTAGATTAAAAAAAAAATTATGGACTCAAAAAGAAAATGGAAAACTTATTTCTATATATTTTGCATTAAATGAATTTGATGAAGCACAATATATTGCAAAATATATAGATAAAAATTTTATAAAAAAAAATATAAAATTAGATAACTGTGCAATTCTTTATAGAAATAATTCTCAATCTCGTATTTTAGAAGAAATTATGCTAAAATTTTGTATTCCTTATAAAATTTACGGAGGAATACGTTTTTTTGAACGTCAAGAAATAAAAAATGTTATATCATATTTAAGATTTATATCTAATTATAATGATGATAATTCTTTTGAAAGAATTATAAATATTCCGAAAAGAGGGATTGGCGATAATACAATAAGTATAATAAAATATGTTTCTAAAAAATATTTTTTAACATTATGGAAATCTAGTCTTTATATTTTGAAAAATAAAAAATATTTAAATACTATGTCATTTAATGCATTAAAAAAATTTATTATATTAATTAAATCTTTAAAAAATAATTTGAAGAATAAATCATTACCAATAATTATTCAGGAAACCATAAAAAATTCTGGATTATGGAAAATGTATAACAAAAGTTGTTTGTCCGAAAAAAATTTTAATAAAATAAATAATTTAAAAGAATTAATTAATGCAGCTGTTTATTTTACAAAAATTTCATTAAAAAATACAAATAAATTATTTTCTAAAAATACTTTATTAGTAGATTTTCTTTCACAAACATTATTAAAAGAAGATGTTAATGTGAATAAAATAAATCAAAATACTAATAATTATATACAAATGATGACTATTCATGCATCTAAAGGGTTAGAATTTTCTGAAGTTTTTATAATAGGTATGGAAGAAGGTATTTTCCCTAGTAAAATTTCTTTTACTAATGATAATATAAATGAGGAAAGACGTTTAGCTTATGTAGGTATTACTAGAGCAAAAAAAAAATTAACATTAACTTATACAAAAAACCGTTATTTATATGGTAAAGAAATTAATTCAATACCATCAAGATTTATTAATGAACTACCAGAAAATTGTATTAAAAAAATTAGTTATTTGAAAAAAAATATTTCCTTTATATCAAATAGTAATGATTTCGTAAATAAAAAAAAATATTTTATAGGACAAATAGTTTATCATCAAATTTTTGGTAAAGGAATTATTCTAAAAATAGAAATTATTAAAAATAATAAAAAGTTACAAATTAAATTTAATAATACACTAATAAAATGGATAATGTCTAATTATATACAATCTTATATATAAAAAATTAAATATATTTATAAAATAAAATTTAAAAAATAAATATATTTATTTAATATTAATTAAAATAATATCCTAATTAGGAGTTATTATGTTAAATGCATATAAAATATATAACAAACATTTAGTTTATCTAAAATTAGATAATAATTATAATAATCTTTTAGATGCAATTTGGATTGATTTAATAAAACCTGAAAATATTGAAAGAAAGAAAATTTATTATTTATTAGGACAAAACTTAGCTACTAGACCTGAATTAGAAGATATAGAAGCATCAGCAAGATTTTTTGAAAATCAAGAAGGATTACATATACATTCTTTCTTTTTTTATAAAAATAAAAATGAACATGCTGGTACAACTACAGTTGCATTTACCATTAAAAATGGTAGATTATATACTTTACGAGAAAAAGAATTATCTGCCTTTCGTTTATATAGAATACGTATGCATAAACATAATACTATGATTTATGGAAATCCTTATGAATTATTATTAGATATATTAGATACTAAAATTGAACAATTAGCTGATGAAATAGAAAATATATATAGTCATCTAGAATTACTTAGTTGTATTATTATGAAAGAACATAAGAATGATCAATTTAATAATGCACTTTCTACTTTAGCTGAATTAGAAGATATTGGATGGAAAGTAAGGTTATGTTTAATGGATACACAAAGAGCAGTAAATTTTTTAATGAGGAAAACTAGATTACCAAAAATTCAAATAGAACAAGCTAGAGAAATTTCAAGAGATATTGAATCTCTTTTACCTCATAATGAATCATTATTCCAAAAAGTTAATTTTTTAGTACAAGCAGCAATGGGTTTTATTAATATAGAACAAAATAGAATTATAAAAATTTTTTCATTAGTATCAGTTATTTTTTTACCCCCTACTTTAGTAGCATCTAATTATGGTATGAATTTTTCTGTTTTACCAGAATTAAAATGGAAATATGGTTATTTATATGCCATTGTTATAATGGTAATTTCAGCTTTAGCTCCTTATTTTTATTTTAAAAGAAAAAAATGGTTATAATATAAAAATATTTTTTAATATATATAATTTTAATAATTAAAAAAAATAAAATATTTATCAAAATTATATAAAATATAAATAATTTTAATATTAATTAATAAATATATTTTAAAAAAAATTTAATTTTATTAAATAGGTGAATTAATTATATTATAATTCACCTATATTTTTTTTTAAAATTTTAAAAATTTTTTCATATTTAATTATGATAAATATATATAAAAATATTTTTTTTAAAATTACATTAAAAATAAAAATTTTTTAAAAATTAATCATATATAAAATATGATATATTCATTAAATAATAAATTATTTCTATAATTATAAAATTTAATTATCAGAATTTTAAATTACATAAAATTTATTATTCATTTATAAAAAATATTTGTAATTTATTAATATTATTTATAATTTTATTTTATTTATATAAAATTTTAAACTTAAATTTTTTTTATTTATTATCTCTTTTTAATATTAAAAATCTAGTATGATACTTATCATATAATTTTGTAATTTTAATAAATTTATTAAATAATTATTTATATAATTATTCATTTTAATCAAAATAATATTTTAGAAAATTAGTTTTATATAATTAATTAATTATTTTAAATATTTTACAAAAATATTTTTATAAATTATATTTTCATATATTAATATATATTTTTTTATATTATTTAAAAATAAAATAAGTATTATTTTATTTAAATTCGAGATTATCATGAATAATTATTATTTTAAAAAAAATATTTCATATGAAAATATTTTATATATTGAAAAATTATATCAAAATTTTTTAATAAATCCTAATTTTGTAAATAAAGATTGGTATGATATTTTTATAAATTTTCAGAAAAAAAATAAAAATTTAGATACAAATGATAAATTAAAAAAAAAATTTTTTTATAAAGAAAAAATTTTAATAGAAAAAATTAATCAATTAATAAATAATTTTAGAAATTTAGGACATTATGATGCAAATATAAATCCATTAATTTTAAATAAAAAAAAATTAAATAATATTTTACAATTACCAAATTATTATTTTAATGAAAAAGATTTAGAAAAAAAAATTACATTAAATAATTTAGTTAAAAATAAAAAAATAATTGATATTTATGATTTTTTTAAAAAAAAATATTGTCATTCTATAGGTATAGAATATGCTCATTTATTAGATAATGAAAAATATTGGATACAAAAAAATATAGAATTTACACAATGCAAGTTTCATTTAAAAGAAAAAAGAATGTTTTTAGAAGAATTAATTGCAACAGAAATTTTTGAAAAAAATATAGGAAAAAAATTTCCAGGAGCTAAAAGATTTTCTTTAGAAGGTTGTGATGTTTTAATTCCTTTAATTAAAGAAATAATCCGTTATACAAGTACATTAAAAAATAAAACAAAAAAAATAATTTTTGGTATGGCACATAGAGGTAGATTAAATTTTTTAGTAAACATAATGGGTAAAAAAATTCAAGATATAATTAATGAATTTTCAAATATTTTATTTAAAGAAAATAATATAGATGATGTAAAATATCATTTAGGTTATTCTTCTATTATTGAAATAAACAAACAAAAAATAGAATTACAATTAGCATTTAATCCCTCTCATTTAGAAATCATTAATAGTATTACTATGGGTATAGCTAGATGTCAAAATGATATTTTAAAAAAAAAACATACTTATATTTTACCTATTAGTATACATGGCGATGCATCTTTTAGTGGTCAAGGGGTAATACAAGAAATTTTAAATTTATCTCAAACTAGAGGATATAGAGTTGATGGTACTATTCATATTATTATTAATAACCAAATTGGTTTTACTACATCTAAAATTATCGATATGAGATCTAGTTATTACTGTACTGATATAGCAAAAATGATTCAATGTCCTATTTTTCATGTAAATGCCGATGATTTAGAAAGTGTTATATTTATAACAAGATTAGCAATTAATTATAGAAATATCTTCCATAAAGATGTTTTTATTGATCTAGTTTCATATAGAAGACATGGTCATAATGAAATAGATGACCCATTTATCACACAACCACTAATGTATAGTTATATTAAAAATCATAAAAAAATACAAGATTTATATTTTCATCAATTATTATCAGAAAATATTATAAATAATCAAAAAAAAATAGATTTATATCAAAAATATCAAAATTTATTTAATAAAAATAAATGCTTTATTAAAACATATAATATTTTTATTAAAGAAAAATATAAAGAAAAAATATATAAGAATATAAAAATTAATGAATTAAAAAAATTACTTTTTAAAATTAGTACTTTCCCAAAAAATTTTAATATTCATCCTATAGTAAAAAAAATTTATTTAGATAGAATTATGATGAGTAAAGAAGAAAAAAAATTAGATTGGGGTGCAGCAGAAAGTTTAGCATATGCAAATATTTTAACTCAAGGAATATCTTGTCGTTTATCAGGAGAAGACATTAAAAGAGGTACTTTTTCTCATAGACATGCTGTTATATATGATCAAAACAATGGAATTTCATATATACCTTTAAAAAATATTCAATTACAACAAGGTAATTTTTATATTTATAATTCTATTTTATCTGAAGAAGCAGTTTTAGGTTTTGAATATGGTTATTCTTTAAATAATATTATAACAATATGGGAAGCACAATTTGGTGATTTTATTAATGGAGCACAAATTATTATAGATCAATTTATTAGTTCTGGAGAAAAGAAATGGAATTATAAAAGTGGATTAATAATTATTCTTCCACATGGACATGAAGGACAAGGACCAGAACATTCATCATCAAGAATAGAAAGATTTTTACAATTATGTGCTGAAAAAAATATGAAAATTTGTATTCCTTCTAATGCAGCTCAAATGTATCATTTATTATGTGAACATGCATTCAATTCTATAAAAAAACCACTTATTATAATTTCTCCAAAATCTCTTTTAAGACATCCATTAGCTTGTTCTTCATTAAAAAATTTTGTAAATAATTATTTTAAACTAATTATAGATGAAATAGATATACAAATAAATATGAAAAATATTCAACATATTATTTTTTGTTCTGGAAAAATATATTATGATTTATTAGAACATAGAAATATTACAAAAAATAATAATAATATTATTATTAGAATAGAACAATTATACCCATTTCCAAAAAAAAAATTACAAAAAATAATTAAAAAATATACAATAGTAAAAAAATTTTTTTGGTGTCAAGAAGAACCTAAAAATCAAGGAGCATGGATATATATACAAAATTGTTTTAAAAATAAATTAGATTGTAATATTAATTACATCGGAAGAAACAAATCTGCTTCAACTGCAACAGGATACTTTACTATTTATAAAAAACAACAACAAAAAATAATAAATTCTGTTTTTAATATTAATAAAAATAAAAAAATTAGTTTATAAGGATAAAAAATGGATAACATTAATATTATTGTTCCTGAATTACCTGAATCAATAAATAATGCAATTATAATTAAATGGTATAAAAAACCAGGAGAAAAAGTAAAAATTGATGATATTCTTTTAGAATTAGAAACAGATAAAGTAGTATTAGAAATACCATCAACTATTGATGGTATTCTAGAAAAAATTTTAATTAAACAAGGAGAAAAAGTAAAATCACAACAAATTATAGGTATTTTAAAAAAAGTAAAATTTTTAAAAAATAAAGAAAATAATAATAAAAATATTATTAAACACTCAGAATTTTTTAATTCTATTAAAAATCAAAAAAAATTTTTAAATAAATTAAATAATTTTAGTCCTTCTATAAGAAGGAATATAAAAAAAAAAAATTTTTCAATAAAAAAATTAAATAATTTTGATAATAAAATTAACTTAAATTATAAAAATATAAATAATATAAAAGAAAATAAAGAACAATTTTTTAAAAATAATAATTTTGAAAAAAAAAAAATGAGTCCAATAAGAAAATATATTTCTAAAAAATTAATGGATTCGAAAAATAATACAGTTATGTTAACAACTTTTAATGAAGTTAATATGAAAAAAATTATTAATATAAAAAATAAATATAAAAGTTTTATTTATGATACTTATAATATTAAACTAGGATTTACTTCTTTTCATATTAAAGCAATTACGCAAGCATTAAAATATTTTAAAAAAATTAATGCATTTATTGATGGAGAAGATATTATTTATAATAATAATTATAACATCAATATTGCAATTGCAACAGAAAGAGGTTTAATTACACCTATTATTTATAATACAAATAAATTATCATTAATAGATATTGAAAAAAAAATTAAAAAATTAATTATAAAAAGTAATAAAAACAAATTATCTGTTGAAGATTTAGTCAGTGGGACATTTACCATTACTAATGGAGGAGTTTTTGGTTCTTTAATGTCAACACCTATTATTAATCCACCACAAAGTGCTATATTAGGTATGCATGTTATTAAAGACAGGCCTATTGTTATAAAAAATAAAATATGTATTATGCCTATGATGTATTTAGCCTTATCATATGATCATCGATTAATAGATGGAAAAGATGCTATAGGATTTCTTATGTTAGTAAAAACGTTGTTGGAAGATCCTATAAAATTATTTTTATAAATTTTATATAAAATTTATTATTAAAATTTTTTTAACAAAAAGTAATTAAAATATTTTATATTTTATTTTAAAAAATATTATAAATATTTTTAAATATATAAGGATTTATAATGTTTAATGTTATTGATTTATCAAGATTACAATTTGCATTAACAGCAATGTACCATTTTATATTTGTACCATTAACATTAGGACTTTCTTTTTTATTAGCTATAATGGAAACAATATATATTGTATCTAAAAATAGAATATATAGAGATATGACACAATTTTGGGGGAAATTATTTGGAATTAATTTTGCCTTAGGAATAGTAACAGGTTTAACTATGGAATTTCAATTTGGAACAAATTGGTCATATTATTCTCATTATGTAGGAGATATTTTTGGGGCACCTCTAGCTATAGAGGGTTTAGTTGCATTTTTTTTAGAATCAACTTTCGTAGGTCTATTTTTTTTAGGATGGGATCGTTTAAATAAAACACAACATTTATTTGTAACATGGTTAGTTGCTATCGGATCTAATCTATCTGCTCTTTGGATTTTAATCGCTAATGGATGGATGCAAAATCCTATTGCATCTTCTTTTAATTATCAAAGTATGCGAATGGAAATGAATAATTTCTGGAAATTAATTTTTAATCCTACAGCACAAGTAAAATTTTTTCATACTATAACTGCTGGTTATACAACAGGTTCAATTTTTATTATTGGAATTAGTTCATATTATCTTTTAAAGAAAAGGGATATAGAATTTTCTAAAAATTCTATAATTATATCTTCTTGTTTTGGTTTATTTTCTATTCTTTCAGTAATAATATTAGGAGATGAATCAGGTTATCAATTAAAAAATACACAAAAAACCAAATTAGCAGCTATTGAAGCAGAATGGGAAACTCAAAAACCACCAGCAGCATTTAATATTATATGTTTACCTAATCAAAAAAAAGAATTAAATCAATATTCTATAAAAATTCCATATTTACTAGGTATAATTGCTACAAGATCATCTAAAATACCTATTTTAGGTATAAAAGATTTAATTAAAAACAATGAATTAAAAATTAAAAATGGACTAAAAGCATTAACTGTTCTTAAAAAAATAAAAAATGGAGATTTAAAAATAAACAATATAAAAATATTTAATAAAAACAAAAAATATTTAGGATATGGATTTTTATTTCAACAATATTATAAAGATATTTATAATATAAATAATTTACAAATAAAAAAAGTTGCTGAAATGTCAATTCCGATGATAAGTCCTTTATTTTTTTCTTTTAGAATTATGGTTTTATCTAGTTTTATTTTATTAATTATATTAATAATAGTTTTCTATTATAGTATTATAAAAAATAATATTGAAAAAAAAAAATATTTATTAAAAATATGTTTATATATAATTCCTTTACCATGGATTGCTTCTGAATTAGGATGGTTTGTTGCTGAATATGGTAGACAACCCTGGGCTATAAAAGATATATTACCTACATATATGGCTGGATCTTCGTTACAATTAGCAGAAGTATTATTTTCATTAATAACAATTTTTATTTTTTATACAATTTTATTAATAATAGAATTATATTTAATGTATAAAATATCTCGTATAGGACCAAGTATTTTAAAAACTGGTAAATACTTTTTTGAAAAAAATATTAAAAAAAAAAAAATTAATTAGGTTATTTTAATGTTAAATTACGAATTTTTATGTTTAATTTGGTCAATAATAATTAGTATATTAATTACAGGATTTATAATTACTGATGGATTAGATATGGGGGTTGGGATATTATTATTTATAATAGGTAAAAATAATCTTGAACGTAGAATTATGATAAACACTATTGCTCCTCATTGGGATGGTAATCAAGTATGGTTAATTACAACTGGAGGGGCATTATTTGCAGCATGGCCTATTGTTTATGCGACAATATTTTCTCATTTTTATATAGCCATGATATTACTATTAATATCATTATTTTTACGACCTATAGGTTTTGAATATAGATCTAAAATTAAAAATAAAATATGGCAAAAAACATGTGATATATTTATTTCCATAGGAAGTATAATACCTCCCGCAATAATTGGAATAGCATTAGGTAATATATTAAAAGGTATCCCTTTTTATATTGATGAATATTATCATATTTATTCTAAAGGACATTTTTTAAAATTATTTAATTTATCTAGTATTATGATTAGTATAACAACTATAATTTTATTTATAAATCATGCTGCTACTTATTTACAAATAAGAATAAAAGATTTTGTTATTAATCATAGATTAAATTTAATTTTAAAAATATCTTCCATATTATTAATAATTTTTTTTACCTTATCATTTATTAATATTTTGTTTTTTATAAAAGGTTATAAAATTAATACTCTTATTAATCAAAAAACAAGTATAATTTATAAAAATAATAGTATTTTATATGAAAAAAAAGCATGGATGAATAATTTTCAAAATTTTAAATACTTATATTTAATACCTATAATAAGTATTATTTTACCATTTTTAATAATTTTAGCATCTATATATAAAAAAAAAATAATAACATTTATTTTTTCTATTTTTACTATTATTAGTATGATATCAACTATCGGGATTATAATGTTTCCATTTATTATTCCTTCAAATATAAAATACTATCAAAGTTTAACTATTTGGAATTCTACATCAAGTCAGCTAACATTAAATATAATGTTATATGTAGTAATTATATTTATGCCTATTGTTTTAACTTATACTTTTTGGTGTTATAAAAAAATGTTTTTTTATATTAATAAAGAAGAAATTAAAAAAAAATCTGATTTTTTTTATTAAAAATTATTTAAAATTTTAAAATGGATATAAATTCATGTGGTATTTAATATGGTTATTAATGATATTATTCTCATCTATTCTTACTATTATAATAACCTTAAAAAAAGAATATAAAAAAATATAAAAATAAATATTTTAAGATTATTTAATATTAAAATAACAAAAAAATAGTTTATATTTTTTAAAGGAAAATATGTTATAATAAAAAATATTGAGTTTTTACTTTATATATTAAAATAATATGATAGATAATATTAGATTATTTCTTTATAAAATAAATATTTGTTAAAATCAATTGACTTAAAATGGATTTTTTTTATATTTTAAATATAAAATTATTATATACTTAATAAAATGAACCATTTAAATCAATATAATGCTGATTCTATAGAAGTTTTAGAAGGATTAGATCCTGTAAAACGCCGACCTGGGATGTATACTGATCTTACTAGACCTAATCATTTAGCTCAAGAAGTAATAGATAATAGTGTAGATGAAGCATTAGCAGGTTATGCAAAAAATATTTTTGTTACTTTATATAAAGACCAATCATTAGAAGTTATTGATGATGGCAGAGGAATGCCTATTGATATACATTCTCAAGAGGGGATTCCTGCTATTGAACTTATTTTATGTCGTTTACATGCTGGAGGAAAGTTTTCTAATAAAAATTATAATTTTTCTGGAGGATTACATGGTGTAGGTATTTCCGTTGTAAATGCTTTATCTAAAAGATTAGAAGTTAGTATTTTTCATAAAAAAAAAATTTATACAATAATTTTTGAAAATGGATATAAAATACAAAACTTAAATTTTTATGAAAATATAAATAGTCAAAAAAATGGAACAAAAATTAGATTTTGGCCAAATGAAAAATTTTTTGAACATCATACTTTTTTAGTTTCTAGTTTAATTAATTTATTAAAAGCAAAAGCAGTTTTATGTTCGAATTTAACAGTATATTTTACTAATAAAAATAATAAAGATAATTATTGCTGGAATTATAAAAATGGATTATCTGAATATTTAATTAATTCATTAAAAAATATAATTACTATTCCAGTTTCACCCTTTGTAGGTAAATATTTTAATGAAACTAAACATTTAAATTGGGCATTATTTTGGAATACAAGTAATAATCATAATATTATTACTGAAAGTTATGTTAATTTAATTCCTACTACTTATGGCGGTACACATGTAAATGGATTACGTCTAGGATTATTAGATGCAATACGTCATTTTTGTAATTTTCATAATTTATTACCTAGAAATATAAGATTATTAGGAGAAGATATTTGGAATCAATGTTCTTATGTTTTGTCTATTAAAATTCAAGATCCTCAATTTACAGGACAAACAAAAGAACGTTTATCTTCTAGACAATGTACTGTATTTGTTGCAAACATAGTGAGAGATGCTTTTATTATATGGTTAAATCAAAATTTTAAAATAAGTACAGTTTTAGTTGATATTTTTATTACAAATGCTCAAAAACGTATTAGAGAATCTAAAAAATTTATAAAAAAAAAAAATTATAATACAAATTCAATTTTACCTAGCAAATTATCTGATTGTATTATTCATGACAAAAAAAAAACAGAACTTTTTCTAGTAGAAGGTGATTCTGCAGGAGGATCAGCAAAACAGGCAAGAAATAAAAATTTTCAAGCTGTTATGCCATTAAAAGGAAAAATTTTAAATACATGGGAAATAAATTCTGAAGAAATTTTATCTTCACAAGAAATATATGATATTTCTTTAGCAATAGGAATTTATCCTAATAATGAAGATTTAAAAAAATTAAGATATAACAAAATTTGTATTCTTGCAGATGCTGACTCAGATGGATTACATATTGCTACTTTATTATGTGCTTTATTTATAAAACATTTTTTACCATTAGTAAAAAAAGGACATATTTATGTTGCAATGCCCCCTTTATATCGTATAGATATAGGGAAAAAAACTTTTTATGCTTTAGATGAAAATGAAAAAAGCAAAATTTTAAAACAAAATAATAGTAAAAATAATAATAAACAAACAAATGTACAAAGATTTAAAGGATTAGGTGAAATGAATCCCACACAATTAAGAGAAACAACTTTTAATCCCATTAGTCGCCGATTAATACAATTAATAATAAATAATACTGAAAAAGAAATAAAAAAAACATTTTCTATTATGGATATGTTATTAGCAAAAAAAAGAGCAGAAGATCGTCGTAAATGGTTACAAAAAAAAGGTGATATTACAACAATAATAAATATTTAATAAAAAATATTTATAAAATTATAAATAATATTTTTTTTAAAAAATTAATTACAAAAGTAAAATAAATAAATAAAATTCAATTATATATTATTTAATTTTTATTAAAATAAGGAATAATAACCATGTCAGATAATTATATATTTTATAATGACGTGGATCCAATTGAAACAAGTGATTGGATACAATCAATAGATTCTGTAATAGAAGAAGAAGGAATTGAAAGAGCTAAATTTTTATTAAAAAAAACTATAACACATCTTAATAATAAAGGAATTATTTTTAATATACATGATAACAATTACGTAAATTCTATTTCTAGAGAAAAAGATAATATATATCCTGGAAATTTAATTTTAGAAGAAAAAATAAGATCTTTTATTAGATGGAATGCAATAATGATTGTTTTAAGAGCTTCTAAAAAAAATCTAGATTTAGGTGGTCATATTTCTTCTTATCAATCATCTTCATATATTTATGAAGTTTGTTTTAATCATTTTTTTAAAGCATATAATAATAAAGATAATGGAGATATTATTTATTTCCAAGGACATATATCACCTGGAATATATGCTAGATCATTTTTAGAAGGACGTATAAATCCTAGTTATTTAAATAATTTTCGTCAAGAAGTATTTGGTAAAGGTTTATCATCATATCCACATCCTAAACTTATGCCTAATTTTTGGCAATTTCCTACTGTATCTATGGGATTAGGAGCAATATCTGCAATATATCAAGCAAAATTTATTAAATATTTAGAAAATAGAGAATTACAAAAAAAAACAAATAGAAAAATTTTTGCATTTTTAGGTGATGGAGAAATGGATGAACCAGAATCTAAAGGAGTTTTAAATATAGCTTCAAGAGAAAAACTTAATAATTTAATTTTTGTAATAAATTGTAATTTACAAAGATTAGATGGACCTGTATATGGAAATGGTAAAATTATTAATGAATTATCAAGTCTTTTTAAAGGAGCCGGATGGGAAGTTATTAAAGTTATTTGGGGAGATACTTGGGAAAATTTATTATATAAAGATAAAACTGGTAAATTAATTCAATTAATGAATAATACTTTAGATGGAGATTTTCAAAATTTTAATTCTAAAAATGGATCTTATATTAGAAAAAATTTCTTTGGAAAGTTTCCAGAAACATTAAAACTTGTTGAAAATTTAACTGATAGAGAAATAGAACTGTTAAATTATGGAGGTCATGATCCTAAAAAAATTTATACAGCTTTTAAAAAAGCTTACAAAATTAAAAATAAACCTATAGTAATATTATTTCATACAATAAAAGGTTTTGGTTTAGGTAAAATAGCTGAAAGCAAAAATATTGCCCATCAAATTAAAAAAATCGATATTAATACAATTAAATATATACGTAATAATTTACATATTCCTATAAATGATGAAGATTTACATAAATTACCTTATATTTCTTTTAAAAAAAATTCTTTAGAATATCAATATTTACATAAACAACGTAAAAAATTAGGAGGATATATTCCATTCCGAAGAATTAATTTTACGGAGAAATTAATTCTACCTAAATTAGAAGATTTTAAAATTCTATTTAAAAAACAAAATAAAATATCTACAACAATTGCATTTGTACGTATATTAAATATTTTACTTAGAAATAAAAATATTAATACTAGAATAGTACCAATTATAGCTGATGAAGCTCGTACATTTGGAATGGAAGGTTTATTTAGACAAATAGGAATATATAATTCAAATGGATTACAATACACTCCTCAAGATAAATCATTATTAACATACTATAAAGAAGATATTAAAGGACAAATTTTACAAGAAGGTATTAATGAATCTGGGGCTTTTGCATCATGGTTAGCAGCTGCGACTTCTTATTCAACAAATAATTTACCCATGATCCCATTTTATATTTATTATTCCATTTTTGGTTTTCAGAGAATTGGTGATTTTTGTTGGGCAGCAGGAGATCAACAAGCAAGAGGATTTTTAATTGGAGCTACTTCTGGACGTACTACCTTAAATGGAGAAGGATTACAACATGAAGATGGACATAGTCATATTCATGCTTTAACAATACCTAATTGTATCTCATATGATCCTACATATGCATATGAATTAGCAGTTATTATACATGATGGGTTAAAAAGAATGTATGGAAAACAAGAAAATATATATTATTATATAACTACTATGAATGAATACTATAATATGCCTGCAATGAATTTAGCATCTAAATATGGTATTTGTAAAGGAATATATAAAATTTTTTCAGTTAAAAATAATCTCAAAAAAACACATATACAATTATTAGGTTCAGGATCAATATTAAGAAATATGATTAAAGCTGCACATATATTACATAATGAATATGATATCAATTCAGATATTTTTAGTGTCACTTCTTTTACTGAAATTGCTAGAGAAGGACAAGATTGTGATCACTGGAATTTATTACATCCTTCTGAAAAACGTCGTATTCCTTATATTACAAGTATAATGAAAAATTATCCAACAGTAGCAGCTACAGATTATATGAAAATTTTTGCTGAGCAAATTCGTAAATATATACCCACAAATCATTATTTTGTATTAGGAACTGATGGTTATGGTAGATCTGATAGTCGTAAAAATTTACGTGATTTTTTTGAAATTAATGAATTATACGTAGTACTTGCTGTATTAAATATATTTTTAGATTTAAATTTAATTAGTATAAAAAAAGTTTTACATTTTATCAAAAAATATAACATTAATATAAATAAAAATAATCCTAGAATTTCATAGAAAAAGAGATAATATGTATAAAAAAATAATACTTCCTGATACAGGAATAGAGGAGATGAAAATTACTGATATTTTAGTAAAAGAGGGAGAAGAAATTTTAAAAGAACAACCTATTATTACAGTAGAAAGTGATAAAACATCTATGGAAATACCTTCTAACCAAAAAGGTATAATCAAAAAAATTTTAGTATCTATAGGAAATAAAATCTATAAAGGAGATATAATTCTAGAAATATTAAATAATGAAAAAAATAATTCAATTAAAAATTCTAAAAAAATATTAGAACAAGATCAAATAAAATTAAAGGAATTATTAATTCCTAATATAGGAAGTCAAAAAATGAAAGTTTCTAGTATTTTAGTAGAAGAAAACCATATAATTAAGAAAAATCAATCATTAATAATAATTAATAATATTAGTAATATTTTTGAAATAGCTTCTTTATATGAAGGGATAGTTAAAAAAATTAATGTAAAAATAAATGATAGTGTATACACTAACAGTATTTTTATGTATATTTCATCAACAAAACAAAAAGATTATAAAATAAATACATTTATTAAAAATAATAATTTTAAAAAAAATAATATTTTAAATATTAATAATAATATACATGCTTCACCTATTATACGGAAAATGGCAAGAAAATTAAATATTAATTTAGAAAATATAAAAGCAAGTGGTTTAAAAAATAGAATTACTAAAGAAGATTTATTAAAATATAATAAAAATAATTTACAAAATAATAATTTTAAAAACTTTTCATCAATTTATAAAAAATTTGGTTCTTGTGAAAAAATTATTTTAAATAATATACAAAAAATTTCTAGTAAAAATTTATCCAATAATTGGAAAAATATTCCTCATGTTACTCAACATATTGAAACTGATATCACAGAATTAGAAAAATTTAGAGTTAAAAAAAATAATGAGTTTTATAAAAAACAAAAAAATATAAAGCTAACTTTATTAAGTTTTTTAATTAAAATATGTGCACATGCTTTACAAAAATATCCTAATTTTAATGCTTCTTTATCTGATTCTAATGAAAATTTAATAATAAAAAAATATTTTAACATTGGTATAGCTATTAATACAAAAAAAGGTTTATTTGTTCCTGTAATATTTGATGTTTTAAATAAAAATATTCATAACTTATCTGAAATATTACATAATTTAGTAAATAAAGCAAAAAATAATAAATTACATCCTCTTGATATGCAAGGAGGTTGTTTTACAATATCTAATTTAGGACAATTTAAAGGTAGTTTTTTTACACCGATAATTAATGCTCCAGAAGTAGCAATTTTGGGTATATCTCAAGCAAATATTAAACCAATATGGGAAAATAATAAATTTATACCAAAACTTATGTTACCATTATCATTATCTTACGATCATAGAGTAATTAATGGTGTTGAAGCTATTAATTTTTTAAATTACATATGTACTTTAATATCTGATATTAGAAATATATTAATATAATTTTTTTAGATTAAAATCTAATTTTATTAATATTTATATTAAATAGAGGTTAATTTATGAAAAATATAATAAAAACTCAAGTTGTTGTAATAGGAGGAGGTCCTGCAGGATATTCTGCAGCTTTTCGTTGTAGTGATTTAGGTTTAAAAACCATAATAGTAGAAAATTATGAAAATTTAGGAGGAGTGTGTTTAAATGTTGGTTGTATACCATCTAAAACGTTATTACACATAGCAAAAATTATTAAAGAAAATGAAAATCTTTTTCATCAAGGAATATTTGATAGTAAACCGAAAATTAATGTTAATAATATTATTAAATTTAAACAAAATATTATTAATAAATTAACTAATGGTTTAAATTTTCTTGCAAAAAAACGTAACGTAGATGTTATAAATGGTCTTAGTTTTTTTGAAACAGAAAATTGTTTAAATGTTATTAATAAAAATAAAATTCAAATTATTTTTGAAAATGCAATTATTGCTACTGGTTCACGTCCTATTAAATTACCATTTATTCCTTATGAAGATAATAGAATTTGGAACTCTACAGATGCATTATTTTTAAAAAAAATTCCTAAAAAAATGATGATTTTAGGAAGTGGTATTATTGGTTTAGAAATGGCAACAATATATCAATCTTTTGGTTCTAAAATAGATATAGTTGATATTTCAAATAATTTTTTATCAGAAGTTGATGATGATATTATTAATGTTTATAAAAAAAATATTAAAAATAAATTTAATTTTATACTAGGAACAAAAGTTTTATCAATAGATAATAATCAAGAATTATTACAAGTACATATGACAAGTGATAATAATCAATCCATATATTCTAAAGAATATAATAATATTCTTATAGCTATCGGTAGAAAACCTAATGCTAATTATATTAATAAAAAATTTAATAAAATTTTAATTAATAATTTTGGTTTTATTAATGTAGATAGTCAGATGAGAACTAATATTCCTAATATATTTGCCATAGGAGATGTTACTGGAAATCCTATGCTTGCACATAAAGGTATTCATGAAGGACATTTAGCTGCAGAAGTTATTGCTGGAAAAAATCATTATTTTGTTCCTAAAATTATTCCATCTATAGCTTACACTAATCCAGAAATAGCTTGGGTAGGAATAACAGAAAAAGATGCTAAAAAAGAAAATATAAAATATAAAACTTCTTCTTTTTCCTGGAATTCATTAGGAAGAGCAGTTTCTTCTAATGAAGAAGATGGATTAACTAAATTAATTATAGAAAAAGATTCTAATAGAATTATAGGAGGTAGTATAATTGGTTATAATGCAGGTGAATTATTAGGAGAAATAAGTTTAGCTATTGAAATGGGATGTGATATAGAAGATATTGCATTAACTATTCATGCACATCCAACTTTCTATGAATCTATTGGTATAGCTGCAGAAATATATACAGGATCAGCAACAGATATTATGAATAATAAATAATTTTTTATAAAAAGAAATATACTTATATTATAAAATTTTATATCAAAAAATATTTATTTTAATAAATATTTTTTAAATATGAATTAATTTTCATAATTTTAAGAAAGAAAAATTTCTTTTATTATTTGATAATATATTTTATATAAAATATATAAATCATTTATCTTAACACATTCATTAATTTTATGAATACTTGAATTTATTAAACCTAATTCAACAATCTGTGCATTTGTTTTTATTATAAAACGTCCATCAGAAGTACCTCCATCATTAATTAATGATGGATATATATTATTAATTGAATAAATACTTTTTTTTACTATTTCTACTAAATTTTTTTCTCTCATATAATTTTTATTAATACTTAAAAAAGGTAAACCAGATAATTGCCATGTAAGTTTATAATTAATAATATATTTTTTTATAATATTGTTTAAAATCTGTAATATATTTTTATAACATATTTCATTATTAAAACGAAAATTTATATAAATAATAATATTTCCTGGTATTATATTATTATTTGCTATGTCCGAATGAATTTTTGTTATTTGCATACTAGTTGCTGGAAATAGATTATTTTTTTTACTCCATTCTATTAGTAATAATTTATTAAGTAATGGTATTACCATATGAATTGGATTT
The DNA here is from genome assembly GCF_012569925.1 of Enterobacteriaceae endosymbiont of Donacia cinerea. NCBI lineage: Bacteria > Pseudomonadati > Pseudomonadota > Gammaproteobacteria > Enterobacterales > Enterobacteriaceae > Enterobacteriaceae endosymbiont of Donacia cinerea. The sequence goes on from NZ_CP046204.1 coordinate 226,153, forward strand.
TTTGCTAAGTCATGATAAGCAACATGTCCTTGAACACCTATTATTTTTAATTGAATATTTAATGAACCTCTTCTCCCATTTTTAATATTATCTCCAATAAATTTATTACTTGTAGGTTCTCCTAAAATACAAAAATTTAATTTTTCTTTTTTTTTTAATAAATTATTAATAACTTGAATAGTACCATTTGTTGCTGTTCCTTCTTCATCAGAAGTAATAAGAAAAGCTATACGACCATTATAATTATGATATTTTTTAATAAATTTTTTAGCCGCAAAAATCATTGCGGCTAAGGAACCTTTCATATCACAAACACCTCTTCCATATAAAATATTATTATTTAAAATAGCTTTAAAAGGGTCAAATAACCATTTTTTAACATCTCCTGGTGGTACTACATCTGTGTGACCAGCAAAAACTAAAGTTTTAGTAATAAATTTATTATTATGAATTGCCCAAAAATTATTTGTATCTTTAATATTCATTAATTCAATATTAAAATTTAATTTCTTTAAAATTTTTATTAAAATATTTTGACATCCGGAATCTATAGGGCTAATAGAATGGCATTCTACAAGTTTTTTAGTTAAATTAATTATTTTTTCTAACATATAATTTTTATTTTAAATTTTATATTAAAATGGTTTATTTTGTAAAGCTATTAATAATACTTCTTCAATATTTTTTACCGTTAAAATTTTTAAATCTGTAATGATATTTTTTGGTATATCTTCTAAATTTTTTTTATTTTGTCCCGGTATTAAAACAATATTAATACCGCCTCTGTGAGCAGCTAATAATTTTTCTTTTAATCCACCAATAGCTAAAACTTGACCTCTTAATGTAATTTCTCCTGTCATTGCTACATTTGCTTTTACAGGATTATTAGTTAAACTAGATACTAAAGCTGTACACATAGATATACCAGCACTTGGTCCGTCTTTTGGTGTAGCTCCTTCAGGAACATGTACATGAATATCTATATTTTTATAAAATTCAGTATTAATATTTAATTTTTTTGTTCTTGCTTTTACTACAGTTAAAGCTGTTTGTATTGATTCTTGCATAACTTCACCTAAAGACCCTGTATATGTTAATTTTCCTTTACCTGGTATACATACAGTTTCAATAGTTAATAATTCTCCTCCTACTTCTGTCCATGCTAATCCAGTAACTTGTCCTATTAAGTTTTCACTTTCTGCTTTACCATAATCAAATTTTTTTACACCTAAATATTTTTTTAAATTTAAATGATCTATATTAATAGATTTTATATTTTTTTCTATTAAAATAGCTTTAACGGTTTTTCGACATAATGTCGATAATTCTCTTTCTAATCCTCTAACTCCTGATTCTCTAGTATAATATCTAATTATATCTATAATAGCTCTATTATTAATAATTAATTCTTCTTTTTTTAAAGCATTACGATTAAATTGTTTAGGTAATAAATATTTTTTTGCTATATTTAATTTTTCATCTTCTGTATAACCAGTAATTTTAATAACTTCCATTCTATCTAAAAGAGGTAATGGTATATGTGCAGAAGAATTTGAAGTTGCTACAAACATTACATTTGACAAATCATAATCTATTTCAAGATAATGATCATTAAAAGCAATATTTTGTTCTGGATCTAAAACTTCTAATAAAGCTGCAGCAGGATCTCCTCTCATATCATATGAAATTTTATCTATTTCATCTAGTAATAATAATGGATTTTGTACTTTTACTTTTGCCATTTTTTGAATAATTTTACCAGGCATAGAACCAATATATGTTCTACGATGTCCTCTTATTTCTCCTTCATCTCTGATACCACCTAATGCTATTTTAATAAATTTTCTTCCTGTAGCTCTAGCAATAGATTTACCTAATGAAGTTTTTCCTACACCTGGAGGTCCTACTAAACATAAAATAGGTCCCCTAATTTTATTTGATCTATTTTGTACCGCTAAATATTCTAAAATATGTTCTTTTACAGATTCTAAACCAAAATGATCTTGATCTAATATTTTTTTTGCTTTACATAAATTTTTTTTTAATCTACTTTTTATATTCCAAGGAATTTGTATCATCCATTCTATATATCCTCTAACAACAGTTGCTTCTGCTGACATAGGAGACATCATTTTTAATTTTCTTAATTCAGAAAAAGTTTTTTCTTTTGCTTCTTTTGGCATCTTTGCTAATTTTATTTTTTTTCTTAAAATTTCATTTTCATCAGGATGCTCATCTATTTCTCCTAATTCTTTTTGAATAGCTTTCATTTGTTCATTTAAATAATATTCCTTTTGACTTTTTTCCATTTGTTTTTTAACTCTATTTCGAATTTTTTTTTCTACTTGTAATAAATCAATCTCAGATTCCATTAAAGCCATTAAATATTCTAATCTCTTATCAACATTAGACATTTCTAATATTAATTGTTTATTAGATAATTTTAATGGCATATGGGCAGCTATAGTATCTGCTAATTTAGCAACATCATTAATATTATTTAATGAACTTAATACTTCTGGAGGAATTTTTTTATTTAATTTTGTATATACTTCAAATTGATTAATAGCTGTTCTTATTAAAACTTCTTGTTCTTTTATTTTAAGTATAGGAGAAACTAAATATTCTATTTGTGCTGTAAAATAATTATCATTATTTATTAAATTAGTTAATTTAGCTCTTTGTAATCCTTCTACTAAAATTTTAACAGTACCATCAGGTAGTTTTAACATTTGTAAAATAGAAGTAATTGTTCCAACAGTAAATAAATCATTAATACTAGGATTATCATTAGAAGCTTCTTTTTGTGCTACTAACATTACTTTCTTATCATTATTCATAGCAGCTTCTAAACAACGAATAGATTTATCTCTTCCGACAAATAAGGGAATTACCATATAAGGATATACAACTACATCCCGTAAAGGTAATACAGGTATTATAATATGTTCTGAATTCTGAGAATTCATGGATTTCTCTCTTTATTATTATAACATGTTAGAAAATATATTTTTATATATAAAATAGTTAATATTATTATTATAATTAATTTTTTTTATATTTTATAATAGGTTTAGATAAATTATTAATAACTTTATTATTAATTTTAATTTTATAAATATTTTTCATTGAAGGTATATCATACATTATATCTAATAATATTTTTTCTAAAATAGATCTTAATCCTCTAGCTCCAATATTTAATAAAATAGCTTTTTTAGCAATTTCTTCAATCGCATTCTTATCAAATTCTAATTTAATATTTTCATATTCAAATAAAATTTGATATTGTTTAATAAGAGAATTTTTAGGTTTTAATAAAATTTGTATTAATTTTTTTTCATCTAATTGATTTAATGAAACTATAATAGGTAAACGTCCTACAAATTCTGGTATTAATCCAAATTTAATTAAATCTTCAGGAAGTACTTGTTTTAGAAGTTTATCTTTATTTGTAATTCTATTAATATTTTTTGTTATTTTTGAGTGAAATCCTATCTTATTAGAAGTATTAATCCTATTAGAGATAATATCTTCTAATCCATAAAAAGATCCAGCACAAATAAATAAAATATTTTTAGTATTTACTTGTATAAAATCTTGTTGGGGGTGTTTACGTCCTCCTTTTGGAGGTATAGAAGAAATAGTACCTTCAATTAACTTTAATAAAGATTGTTGAACTCCTTCTCCTGAAACATCTCTAGTGAGAGAAACATTTTCTGATTTTCGTGCAATTTTATCAATTTCATCAATATATATTATACCATACTGTGTTTTTTTTATATCATAACCAGAATTTTGTAATAATTTTTGTATAATATTTTCTACATCTTCTCCTACATACCCAGCTTCAGTTAAAGTAGTTGCATCTGTAATTGCAAATGGTACATTAAGAAAACGTGCTAATGTTTCCGCTAATAATGTTTTTCCACTTCCAGTAGGTCCTAATAAAAGAATATTACTTTTTTCAAGTATATTATTTTTTTTATTATAATTATTTAATTTTTTATAATGATTATATACAGAAACTGCAAGTATTTTTTTAGCTTTTGATTGACTAACAATATATTTATTTAAATAATCGAAAATTTTATGTGGTGTTATTAATTTAAAATTTTCATTATTAAAAAAATCATTATATTTATTTATATCTTTTTTTTCTAAAATATTATTATATAATTTAATACATTTATCACAAATAAGAATTGATGTACCTCCTGAAATTAATCTATTTACTTCATTTTGATTCTTTTTACAAAAAGAACAACAAAATATTGTATTTAAATTTTCCTTTTTATCTATCATTACAAACCTCATTTAAATAAATAAAACAATAAATTTTTTAAAAATATTTTTATAAATTTAAATATTAACATTTTTTTTATTAAAAATAATATTATCTACTAATCCATATTCTATTGCTTCTTGAGCAGATAAAAATTTATCTCTGTTTGTATCTTTATCAATAGTTTCAATAGATTTACCTGTATGTAATGACATAAGTTTATTTATAAAATTTTTAATTCTTAAAATTTCTTGAGTTTGAATTTCTATATCTGTTACTTGTCCTTGATAACCTCCTAATGGTTGATGTATCATTATTCTAGCATTTGGTAAACAAAATCTTTTTTTTTTTTTTCCAGAAGCTAATAAAAAAGCAGCCATAGAACATGCTTGTCCTATACAAAGTGTACTAACATCTGAATTTACAAATTGTATTGTGTCATAAATAGACATTCCTGATGTAATTACACCTCCTGGACTATTAATATAAATAAATATATCCTTATTTGAGTTTTCTGAATCTAAAAATAAAATTTGGGCAACTATTAAATTTGCCATATTATCTTCAATAGGTCCTGTTAAAAAAATAATCCGTTCTTTTAAAAGTCTAGAAAAAATATCATATGATCTTTCACCTCTAGAGGTATGTTCAATTACAATCGGAATTGTATGAATTTGATTTTGTTTAATATTTTTATTATTTTTTTTATATAACATTATAATCCTTGTATAAAATTTTATAATTTTAATCTTAAATTTTTTATATATTTTTAAATTTTTTTCCATTCAGGTAATGTATAAGTATTTAATGATAATGAATGAATATTCTTAAATTTATTGCCTATAATATGATATATTAACCTATGACGAGTAATTAAGGATTTATTAGTAAATAAATTACTTACAATAATAATTTCTAAATGAGTTATTAAATTATTTATATTATTATTTACATGATTATGTTTTTTACTAGTATCATTAATTTTTAAATATATAGGTTGTAACTTAGATATTATCTTATTTTTTATTTTTTCTATAATCATTATTTTATACATCCAAAAATTTTAATTTTTATAACAAAAAATATATTTTTTATATTATAAATAAAATGTTATTAAATATTTTTAATATTAGAAATTACTAACTTTATAATATTAGAATTTCCAGCTAATATATTTGAAGAATTTTTATAATTGTAATGTCCAATAAAATCTGTTATTAATCCACCTGCTTCTTTTATTATTAATTCTCCAGCAAGTAAATAATTAAAATTTTGTACATCATTATTAATATAACAATCAATTTTATTCGATGCTAAATAAGCTAAATCCAAAGATATAGAACCACTAATTCTTATCGAAATAAATTTTTTTTTAAATAATTCAAATAAGTTAACATTTTTTTTTTTTAAAAAAATATAATTAGTATTTAAAGCAAATATTAAAAATTTTTTTTTATATGTATCACAACGTAATTTATATCCATTTAATTGTGCATTTTGTCCTCTTATTGCGGTAAATAAATCATTTTTTAATGGATCATATATTAAAGAAATTTCTGTTTTTCCTTTTATACGAATAACTATTGAAATAGAAAAATGAGGTAATTTTTTTAAAAAATTCATAATTCCATCTATAGGATTAATAATCCATATAGTTTTTTTATATTTAAAAATAAAAAAATTTTCTTTCTTTAAAATAACAATATTTTTTGAATATATATTATAAAATATTTTAGTAATTATATTAATTAAGTTTTGATTAATTTTTTTTATAAAAAGACGATTATCATAGTTATTATTATATATATTTGCATTCTGCATCTCATAATTTTTTATAATAATATTACCAATATTACGTATTATACGTATAGCGATATTAAGCATTGGAGAACGCATATATTATTTCTCATTTATATTCATTTTTATATTATAAACTAAATAAATAATATTTTTATTTTATAATAAAAAATAAATATTTTAAATATTAATTTTTTTAAAAATTTTTTATTAAATATATTGTTTTTTAAAATAAAACATATATTATTTAATATAAATATTTTAAATATTAATTTTTTATTAATCATGTTAAAAATTACAAAATCAGCTCAGAAATACTTTTTAGAATTATTATCTAAAAAAGAGAAAAATATATGTATTAGAATTTCTGTTTTTATAAAAAATAATATATTTAAAGGTAATGTTGCTTTTTGTGATATAAAAAAAATTAAAAATAATGATATTAAATTAAATTTTAAAAAATTAAATATATTTATAAAATTTAATAGTTTTAATTTTTTAAAAAATATTAAAATAGATGTTATAAAAAAAAAATTATCTAAAAAATTAAAATTTATAGTTTTACATAAAAAAAATATTATAATTAAAAAAAATACACTAAATTTAAAAAAAAATATTAATAATTTTTTAAAAAATATAATTAATCCTAAATTATTAAATCATGGAGGATTTGTTCTATTAAAGAATATAACAATTAATAATATTCTATTAATAGAATTTCATGGTGGATGTCAAGGATGCTCAATGAGTAATTATACTCTTCAAAATTGGATTCAAAAAGAAATATTATGTAATTTTCCAGAAATAAAAGAAGTACATGATGTAACTTTACATAAAAAAAATGAATTATCTTATTATTAATAATCGATAAAATATTATTTTTTATTTAAATATTTTATAGTTTTTAAAAATATATATTAAGTAATTTAATAATTTAAAAAATATTTATATATTCAAATATTTAAATAAGGAATAAAAATATATGCCTGTAATAGTCCCCAAAAAATTACCTGCTATTAATTTTTTAAAACAAGAAAATATATCTTTATTAATAAGATCCCAAAAATATAAAAAGTATTCAAATACATTAAAAGTACTTTTTTTAAATTTAATGTCTAAAAAAATTGAAACGGAAAATCAAATTATTAGATTATTATCAAATTCTTCTTTATTAATAGATTTATCATTATTATGTGTACGTGATAATAAATCTTCTAATAATTTATCTATTAATCATATTAATAAATATTATTTAAATTTAGATCAAATATATAATAAATATTATGATGGTTTAATTATTACAGGTGCTCCCTTAGGACTAATTAATTTTACAGATATAAGATATTGGAAAGAATTTGTAAAAATTATACATTGGGCACAAGAACATGTAAATTCTATTTTATCTATATGTTGGTCTGTACAAGCAATACTTAATATAATATATAATATTCCAAAAAAAATTAATCAATCAAAATTATTAGGTATATTTAAACATAAAATATTATTAAAAAATAATTTTTTAGTTCAAGGATTTGATGATTATTTTTTTGTTCCTCATTCTAGGTATTCTAATTTTTCTTTGAAATTTATAAAATATTATACTGATTTAAAAATTATTTCTTATTCAGAAGAAGCAGGTGTATATATTTTTTCAAGTAATAAAAATAAATATATCTTTATTACTGGTCATCCGGAATACGATGCATTAACAATAAATGAAGAATATTTAAATGCTACAAAAAATAACTTACATGTTAATATACCACATAATTATTATCCCTTAAATAATAAGAAATTAATACCTAAAATTAATTGGAGAAGTCATGGTAATTTATTATTTTTAAATTGGTTAAATTATTTATTTTATAAATAAGAGATACTTTTTTATAAATTTTTAAAAATATTTAATTTTTAAAAGGAGTTTTAATGTTAACTACTCAATACTTATTTTTTACATCTAAAAATAAAATATGTGATAATAATATTAATAGTTATTTTTTAATGCTTAAATCAGGAATGATAAGAAAATTATCTTCAGGAATATATACTTGGTTACCAACTGGTTTAAGAGTAATTAATAATTTTACAAAAATAATACGTTATTTTATGGAAGATATAGGGGCAATAGAATTATTATTACCTATTTTACATCCTAGTAAAGTTTGGGAAACTAGTGGCCGTATAAATGAATACGGTAATGAATTATTAAAAATTTTAGATCGTAAAAAACATAATTTTGTTTTAGCACCTACACATGAGGAAGTTATTAACTATTTAATAAATAATGAAATAAAATCATATAAATCTTTACCTATTCATTTATATCAAATACAAACCAAATTTAGAGATGAAATAAGATCTCGTTTAGGTGTTATACGATCTAAAGAATTTTTAATGAAAGATAGTTATTCTTTTCATATTAATGATATTTCTTTAAAAAAAACTTATAATATTGTGTTAAGAACTTATAAAAAAATATTTGATTTTATGAATATAAAATATTTAATTGTAAAAGCTGATAATAATATTATTGGTGGTGATATTTCTCATGAATTTCATATTTTATCTAAAAATGGAGAAAATTCAATTGTTTTATCTAAAGATAAAAAATATATTTCAAATAAAGAATTAAGAGAATATTTTTTTTATAAAAAATATAATTTAAATAAAAAAAAATTTCTTACAAGAAGAATTCTAATTTTTAAAGATTGTTTAAATTATAAAAAATTAGCTCAAAACTGTAATTTATCAATAAAAAATATTATTAAAACAATTATTGTTCAAACATTAGATAAAAAAAATCCTTTTATCGCTTTATTAATTAGAGCTGATTATGAATTAAATTTGCATAAAATTAAGAAAATTAATAATAAAATAACAAAAATTTTATCAAATATAGAAATAGAACAAATTTTTAAAATAAATACAAATTCGATAGGACCTTTTAATTTAAAAATCCCTATTATAGGAGATTATTCTATAATTAATATGTATAATTTTGTTATAGGAGCTAATATTAAAGATAAATATTTTATTAATACAAATTGGAAAATTAATTTACCTATTCCTGATAATATTCAGGATATTCGTTATATTATTAACGATGATTTAACTTCAGATAGTAATAATTTAATAAAAATTAAACGTACTATAGAAATAGCTCATATTTTTCAAATTGGTAAAAAATATTCAAAAATAATGAATACATATATATATGATAAAAATAAAATTAAAAAATTTATACATATGGGCTGTTATGGGATTGGAATATCAAGACTAATTGCTGCTATAATAGAACAAAATTATGATTCAAAGGGTATTTTTTGGCCAAATCAGTTTTTAGCTCCTTTCTTAGTAGCTATTATTCCAATTAATATGTATAAATATTCTATGGTTGAAAAATATTCTTTTTTAATTTATAAAAAATTTAAATTATTGGGAATAAATGTTATTTTTGATAATCGTAATGAAACTCCTGGAGTTATGTTTGCAGATATAGATTTAATTGGGGTACCACATATAATTATTATTAATAATAATAATATAATTAATAATAACGTTGAATATAAAAATAGAAAAACAGGATTTAAAAATATTATCTCTATAAATTTAATTATTGATTTTATTTTTCATAAAATTAAATTAAATAAATTTTCTAAAATATTTTATTCCAAAAAATAAAAAAATTATCTTTTTTTAACAAGGTTGCTTTACCTTCTTTAGTAACTAATTTGTTTTCTAGTTCAGCAATTAATGTATTGTTATAAAATAGTAATGGGATTTGTTCTCTTTTCCATTTAGGAATAGATAATTTTTTCCATATATTATTAATATTTATTAAATTTTTAATATTATTTAAATAATATTTTTCTGAAATATTAAATTTTATATATATAATTTCATTATACTTAGGTTTTCTAATATATATCGATTTATTTTTATAATTTAAATTTATATATAATATTATTAATTTTCCTAATTTATTAGGTAATAAAAGAGGAACTTTAAAATTATTCCAAGTTAAAATAATATTTTTTAAATAAGGAAAATATTTTATACAAAATAAATAATTTTTATGTTTTCGAATAATATATTTTCCTATTTTAACTTGAGGATTGTTATTATTTTTACAGCATATAATTTCATTCCAAATAATGAGTAATATTTTTCTAGAAGGCATATAATAATATTTATTATATTCTATCCATTTTCTAATAATAAAATTTCTTTTTGAAATACTATAATTATGTAAAGGTTTAATAAATAAACTCTTGTCTTTTTGTATTAATTTTATTAATATTGGATTTATTAAATCTGTTAGTAATTCTTCTTGTTCTTGGCAGTTTTTAATTGATCTCATAATTGAATTTTTAAAAAAAGGCCATCTATGAGTTATTTTTGGTAAAATAATATGACGTAAAAAATTACGATCATATTTTATGTTTTTATTACTAGGATCTTCTATCCATTTTAATTTTTTCTTTATAGCATAATCAATTATTTTTTTTTTACTTATTTTAATTAATGGACGAAATAATATAATTTTCTTAAAAATTTTGATTTTAGATATTCCAGATAAACCTTTTGGTCCACTACCTCTTTTTAAAAATAAAAAAAAATTTTCACATTGATCATCTAAATGATGAGCGGTTAATAATACTTCATTTTTTTTAATAATATTTTGAAAAATTTGATATCTTTTTTTTCTAGCACATTGTTCTACATTATTCTTTTCTTTAATATTTATATTTTTATGTATAAATAATATATTCCATTTTTTACATTGTAAAAAACAGTTTTTCATCCAATTATTTGATTTATAATGCAAATTATGATTAATATAAATGGCTCTTAATAATAAAGGATATCTTTTCCTTAATTTAAATAAATTATATAATAACACAGTAGAATCTATTCCCCCACTATATGCTATTAATATTTTTTTAAATTTTTGTAACATTAATTGTATTTTTTTTTCTATTAACATATTTAAATATTTTTTATTTTAAAATTTAAATGATAAAATTATTAATTAAATTCTAATTTAATATTATTATTATCTAATAAATTAATAAACTTATTAAAATTATTTGTATCAGTAGAAATAAAATAAGATTTAGTAGCATAAATTCTATTTTTAATATTTGAATTTTTATAAAAGAAATATATTTGTATATTTTTTTTCTTTTTATCTTTTTTAAAAAATAAAAAAGTTTTTAAAAATTTAAAAAAAATTTTATTTTTTAAAATTTTCTTATGTATAAAAATAATATTTAAACTATTTAAGTATTTTTCTCTATAAGTAACAATATCCATTATATGATTAACATCACATATAAATAATTTTAATAAATTATTAAAATATAACATCCCATTTATTATAATAATATTATTTATTGTAATAATATTTTTTTTATTATTTAGAATATCTAATGATAAATGTATTTCAATAATACCAGAACTATCATCTAAATTAAAAAATAAAAATTTTTGTTTTTTTTTGTCATAAAAAGTACGTATATTACTAATAATTCCTCCTATTGTTACTTTTATAGGTAATTTAGAATTTTTTTTATATTTTATTAAAATATTATTTATAGTATTTTCTTGTGTATAAAATAAAATTTCTTTTAAAAAAATACTTACTGGGTGTCCTGTCAAATAACAACCCAAAATATTTTTTTCTTTTATAAGAATATCTTTTTTAGTCCACATTAAATTTATATCATTATAAATATATTTTTTATCTTGTAATAAAATTTTATTATCTTTATTAAAGAAATCTATTTGACCTGTTTTTTTTTCTTCTAAATATTTATTAATAATTTTAATAATTTTTTCTAAATTATTGATTAATAATCCTCTATTAAAATTAAAACAATCTAATGATCCAGATAATATTAATACTTCTATAATTTTTTTATTTATCTTTTTAAAATTTATTTCAGTAAAAAAAGTAAATATAGATTTAAAATAACCTATTCTATTTCTAGCATCAAGTATATTATGGGATTGTTGTTCACCAATACCTTTAATTGCTCCTAATCCATATATAATATTATTATATTTATCAACATGAAATTTATATAAACTATTATTAATATTAGGTGGTAAAACGTTAATTTTCATATTTTTACATTCATTTATCAAATGAATAATTTTATTTGTATTGTCCATTTCTGATGTTAAAACTGCTGCCATAAATTCTGCAGGATAATATCTTTTTAACCATAAAGTTTGATAAGATATTAAAGCATATCCAGCAGAATGAGATTTATTAAATCCATAAGAAGCAAATTTTTCTAAATAATCAAAAATTTTCATAGATAAAGTATTACTAATTTTTAATTTTTTTGCTCCTTGTAAAAAACGTTTTCTTTGTTCTCCCATTTCTTTATGTTGTTTTTTACTTATTACTCTTCTTAAAATATCTGCTTCTCCTAAACTATATCCTGCTAATACTTGAGCTATTTTCATTACTTGTTCTTGGTATAAAATAATTCCATATGTAGATTGTAATATTGGTTTTAATTTTTTATGCTGCCAATTTTTAACAGGATATGAAATAATTTCTTTCCCATGTTTTCGATTAATAAAATTTTCGACCATACCTGATTGTAAAGGTCCTGGTCTAAATAAAGCTAATAATGCTATTAAATCTTCAAAATTATCTGGTTTTAATTGTTTAATTAATTCTTTAATACCTTTTGATTCTAATTGGAATATACCTGTAGTTTTTGCAGTTTTTAAAAAATCAAAAATTAATTTATCATTTAATTTAATATTATTAATATTAACTAATTTTTTATTATTTTTAATAAGTTTTTTATTAATCATATGTAAAGTATGATTTATAACGGTTAATGTTCTCAAACCTAAAAAATCAAATTTAACTAAACCAATATCTTCAATATCATTTTTATCAAATTGAGTAACTATATTTTCTCCATTATAATCGCAATATATTGTTGTGTATTTAATAATATTATTAGGAGATATAACAATTCCTCCAGCATGTTTACCAATATTTTTTATTGTTCCTTCTAATTTTAAAGAAGTAAGTACTAATTCTTTAATATTAATATCTGATTTATATAAATCAGATAATTTTTTATTATTCATAAATGCTTTTTTTAAATTAATACCTAAATCAAAAGGAATTAACTTTGAAATACGATTAATAAAATCGTATGGATAACCTAAAACTCTACCTACATCTCTTATTACAGATTTTGCTGTCATAGTTCCAAATGTTATAATTTGAAATACTGATTCTTGACCATATATTTTTTTCACATGATTAATTACTAAATCACGTTTTTCCATACAAAAATCAATATCAAAGTCTGGTAATGATATTCTTTCTATATTTAAAAATCTTTCAAAAATTAAATCAAATTTTATAGGATCTAGATTAGTAATATTTAGAACATAAGATACTAAAGAACCAGCTCCAGATCCTCTACCTGGACCTACAGGAATATTATTATTTTTTGCCCATTGTACAAATTCCATAACTATAAGAAAATAACTAGGAAAACCCATTTTATTAATAATATTTAATTCTTCATCTAATCTTTTTTTGTATATTTTTTTTTTTATTTTAAATAAATTTAATTCTGGATATAAAATTTTTAATTTTTTTTCTAAACCTATATAAGATTTTTTAATAATATATTGCTCTGGTGTTATATTTTTTTTTATATAAAATTTAGGTAAAAAATGTTTATTAAGTAATAAAAAAACATTACATCTTTTAGCTATTTCTACGCTATTATATAGTGCTTCAGGTATATCTTTAAATAAAGAACACATTTCTTTTGTGTTTTTTAAAAATTGTTCTTCACTATAATTAGACTTTTTATAATTTTTATTTAAATTATATCCTTTATTAATCGCTAATCGAATTTCATGTGTATAAAAATCTTCCCTATTTAAAAAACGTACATTATTTGTAGCAACTACAGGAATAGAAAAATGACTAGATAAATTTAATATTAAACTAATGTAAGTTTCTTCATAAATATAATTAATTCTAGTAATTTCTAAATAAAAACAATTATAAAAATATTTTTTAAAAAAACAAATTATTTTTTTTACTAAAAAAATATTTTTTTGTAAAATATTTGTACCAATTTCACCTTGTAAACCACCAGATAATATAATTAATCCTTTATTATATTTTTTTAATAAATCATATGTTATGATAGGTCCTAAATTATTATTATATCCATTTTTATAAGCATAAAAAATTAATAATTTAATATTTTGTAAACCAATATTATTCTTAGCTAATATAGTTAATGTAGAATATTTATTCGAATTAATATTACTTAAATTTTTTATTTTAAAATCTACTCCAATTATAGGTTTTAACCCTAATTTATGAGATATTTTATAAAATTTTACAAGACCAAATATATTATTAAGATCAGTAATAGCCATTGCGGGCATATTTAATAATACACTTTTTTGTACAAGTTGTTTAATTTTAGCAAGACCATCTTTAATGGAATAATCACTATGTACATGTAGATGAATAAATTTTGGATCATTCATGTTTTTTATTTTAAAATTTTCATACACATAATTTTTGATTTACAAATAATTTTCTTATTAATAATTGCTTTACTACTAAAATAGAGTAAAAGATTTTTTTCTTTTTCTAAAGTACTTTTTATTATTATTTGATCTCCAGGAAAAGCTGGTTTTTTAAAACGAGCTTGATCAATACCTACAAGGTAATAAAATATTTTTTTTTCTAATTTTATATTATTTATACTTTTATATATTAAAATACTTGTAGTTTGTATCATAGATTCTAATAATAATACTCCAGGGTAAATTGGGTTTCCAGGAAAATGACCTTGAAAACAAGGTTCATTCATAGAAATATTTTTTATAGCATTTAAAAATTTAAATTTTTTAAATGCTACGATTCTATCTACTAAAATAAATGGATATCTATGTGGTAAGACAGATAAAATTTCATTTATATTTAACATATTATTTTAATAATTTCAAATTATAAAAATAAATTTATTATATAATTTTAAAATTATTAAATAAAATTTATTAATCATGTTATATAAATAAAATATTATTCTGTTGTATTGCTAAATCAATAACATCATTTGTTATATCTTTAACATCTTTTATATAAGCTATAGTAGAAATATCTAAAACAAGGTTATAATTTCCTTTTTCTGCAATAATATTAACTAATTTACTTATAAAAAATAATATTTTATTACGTGCTTTTTCTTGTCTTTGATTATTTTTTTTTGTAAAATATTCTATTTTTTTTAATAATATTTTTTTTTCATATATAATTTCTTTTTTTATTTCTTCTTTAGCTTTTTCTGACAATTTTGTATTTTTTAATTTTTGTATTTTATATAAAAATGATTTTTTCATTTTTTCTATTACTAAAAAATCTGAATGTAATTCTTTTTCTAATTCTTTAGATATTTTTTCTTTTTGAGGTATTGCATTAAAAATTTTTGCAATATTTATTACTACTATTTTTGAACAACAATAAGCACCATTAAATGGTGTGATTAATATCATTATTAATAATGTTACTTTTAAAAAATATTTCATATTAAATATATCTCCCTTTTTATTTTAATTTTAAATAAAATTTACCATTCTTTTGAAAAATTAAATTGAAGAAATTGAATTTTATCTGTTTTATAAGTTTTAAATGGATATGCTAAAGATATAGTAATATCTCCAAATGGTGTATGAAATTGAAAAGATAAACCTATTGAAGATCTTATTTGAGAAAAAAAATTAAAATTAGGAATTTTATATAATTTAAATAAATAATTATTTTTCCATGAAGTATCTATTAGATTACCAATATCTAAAAAAATAGAAGTTTTTATTTGTTTTATATAATTATTATCTAAAAATGAAATAGGAAAAATTAACTCATTATTTAAATTAAATAAAAAATTACCTCCAATTGGATTATCAGATAAACAAATAGTTTTTCCATTATCACAATGATATTTTTTTGAATTATAGTAAATTCCTTTAGGACCAATACTATTATTTTTAAAACCTCTAATTGTATCAGACCCTCCTAAATAAAAATTTTTATAAAAAGGATATTTACCACCTAAAAAACCATTACCATAACCAAAATTACTTTTAAATAAAAATACTGGAGAATATTGTAAAAAATTTTTAAATATTTGTAAATTTAAAGGAATATATCTTGAATAATTAAAATTAATTTTATAATTACGATTTTTACTATACCAGGGTATGGAAAAATATGTATTTAGAAAACTAAAAATACCATCTGATGGAATATTTGAATTATCTAAATTACTATATGAAAAAGTATAATTAATTATAAATTCATCTAATAAATAACTATTATGTGATTTTTTATATCTTTGATATCCTACATATTTAAGATAATTCCATAAAGATAATTGTGGTTCAATATTACTAATTTGATTTTGTATAAATCCAATATTATTTGTAATAATAAAATTATTATTAATTGGTAATTTTAAAATTCCAAAAAAGCCTTTATTCTTATTTATATAATTATAAAAAAAATTATTATCGTCATTTATTGTATTTAAAAATATTTTTATACCAGCATTAATTTTTTTAAAAAAAACATGATTTTTCATTATAAAAAATTCTAAATAAGAATGGTAAAAATCTTTATTAAAATTAAGATCTATATCATACCCAGTACCTATAAAATTATTTTGTTGTAAAACAGTATTAAATCCTAATAAACCTCCTTTAATCATTCCTAATCCTGATTTTAAAGATCCTTGATTTTTTTCATCTACTTGATATGTAATATCTAATGTATTATTTGGATCATTATTTTTATGTAAAAATATTTCCACTGTATTAAAATATCCTAAAGAATATAATCTTTCTCTAGTTTTTTTTATTAATTCAATATTAAGCGGATTACCTTCTATTTGTAATAATTCATTTCTTAAAATATAATCTTTAGTAAAATTATTCCCTAAAAAATTTATTTTTCTTACAAAATATCTTTTATTAGTTTTTATATTAAAGATTATATTTATTTTATTATTTTTTTGATCTAAAATTGTTTTTATTATAATTTCAGGTTTTAAAAATCCATTTTTTTCTAAAATTTTCTTTATTTTATTTCTTAAAGTAAGAATTTTATTATTTTGATAAACTTCCCCAGGAATAATATTAATTATATTTTTAATATATTTAAAATATTTTTTTTTATCAATATTTATTAAAATTTCATTATAAAAAAATTTTTTATTTTCTTCAATTTTAATTACTAAATAAATATTTTTTTTATTAAGTGATAAATATTGTGTAACATTTTTAATTTTAAAATTTACATATCCTTTATTTATATAAAAATTTTTTAAATTATTTAAAACTTTTAAAATGAAATTAATTTCATATTTATTTTTTTTTGAAAAAATAAATAAAAAATTATTATTTATTTTTAAATAATTTAATAAAAAATTTGTTGTATAAACATTATTACCTATAATATTAATTTGTTTAATTTTGGTAAAATTATCTTCCTTAAAAACTATTAAAATATTTACTTTATTATTTACATCTTTTTGAACTTTTATTTTAATAAATGAAGACAACATTGAGTATTTTAAAAAAACTAATTCTATATTTTTCCGAAAAAAAAATAATGAATTGTTATTCAATATTTGACCCTTTTTTATTTGTAATTTATTTAATAAAAAATTAATATCATTACTATTGAATATTTTATTCCCTTTAATTATTATATTATTAATAATTGGTTTTTCTATAACTTCTACAAAAAAATAATTTTTTTTTTGAAAAACATTAACACTATTAACCATATTAGTATTATATAAAATATATATTATTTTAGATATTTCTTTTAAAGAAAGACAATTTTTTTTATTTATATAAGAAGATATATTAAGGTTTTGTAACTTAATTTTATTAAGACCAAAAAATATTATATTTTTAATACAATAATTATTTTTCTTTAAAAGAGTTGCATAACAAATAATATTTGTATGAAAAATTAATAAAAAAATAAATATATATTTAAAATATTTAATACTTTTTATAAAATATTTTTTTTTAAAATTGTTTAAAATCATTTATTAATGTAAACCCCATAATTATAATTAAAATAATAATACTAATAGTATATATTATTTGCTTAATTTTATATGATAATTTTTTACCAATAATTTTTTCAAAAATTAAAAGTAATAATTGTCCACCATCTAAAATTGGAATAGGTAATAAATTAATTATACATAAATTAATATTTATTAAAGATAAAAACATAAAATAATAAATAAAGTTATTACGCATTAATATACTTGCAATATGTCCTATTGAAAGAGGGCCATTTAATTTGTAAATATTTTTTTTACTATTTAATAAATAAATAAATGAATTTAAGATTAATTTAATTGATTTAAATGTTTCACTAATTGATTTTTTAAATGATTTTATAAAATTTAACCTATATATGCTTTTTGAATCATTTTTAATATTTATTATTTTGGGTAAAAAACCTAAAAAACCTATTTTTTTTGATTTTCTAAAAGAACTTAAGATCTTAAAATCTATATTTTTTTGTTTTCTTTTTATATTTATATGAATAATTTTATTTGGGTTTTTATAAATAAATTTTTGAAAATTATACCAATTAATAAATTTTTTTCCTTCTACACTTATAATTTTATCTCCTACATGTAGTTTTGATTTTTCTGCAGGTGATCCAGGTATTATGTATGTAATAGTAGGATTAATTTTTAATCCTTTAGGTAAAATTCCTAACATTAATATTAAATTTTTTTCTTTTGAAAATTTTAAAAAATTGTTATCAATATTTAATTTTTTACTTTTAATAAAATTAGAATTTAATTCCAAATTTATTTTATGATGTGTATTAATATTTTTAATTAATGATATATTTAAAAAATTCCAATTATTAATATTCATACCATTGATTTTTTTAATTTCAAAATTAGGTTTTAAACCAATTAAATTAGCAATTGAAATATAATTAATTTCATTAATAATATTTTTTTTTATTGGTAAACCAATAAAAAAAATGATCCAATAAATTATTATTGCAAAAATAATGTTCGCAATTGGTCCACCTAAAATAATTAATATTTGTTTTAAAAAATTTATTTGATCAAAAAATAATAATTTAAATTTTTTTACGTATTTAATATTACTATTGTGAATATAATCAGGAATTTTAACGTAACCTCCAAATGGAATTAATCTTAATATATAATTAGTTCCGTATTTGTCACGATATTGAAAAATTTTTTTACCAAAACCTAAAGAAAAACATTCTATATAAATATTAAATAATCTTGCTATATAAAAATGTCCATATTCATGAACTATAACTAAACTACTTATAGTTATAATAAATATTATTATATCATATAAAATACTCAACAAAATTTGAACTCCTAAAATTATTATTAATTAATTAATATAAATAATATTAAATTAAAATTTATCTGTAAAATAAATAATTTATTTTATTTAAAAAAAATTTTTTGTAAAAAAAATTAAATAAATAAATTTTATTAAAAATTTATTCAATCTCCACCAAAACGACGATGTCTTTTTGTAAAGGAATTTAATGCTTTTTGAAAATCTTTTTTATTAAAATCAGGCCATAATTTTTTAGTAAAATATAATTCTGAATATGCAATCTGCCAAATCAAAAAATTACTTATACGATATTCACCACCTGTTCTTATTACTAAATCTACAGGAAAAATATCATTTAAGCAAATATGATTATTTACAATATTTTCGTTAATATTTTTAGGATTTAAAAGTCCTTTATAAACTTTTAAAGCAATTTTTTTTATACTATTTACAATATCCCAACGACCACCATAATTAGCTGCTATATTTAATAATAATTTATTATTATTTTTTGTTAAATTTTCTGCTTTAATAATTGCTTTTTGTAAAGAAAAATTAAATTTGTTTTTATTACCAATAATTTTTAAACGTATTTTTTTTTTTTTCAAATTGATTGTTTCAACATCTAAAATTTTTTTAAATAAATTCATCAAAAATTTTATCTCATCACTAGATCTTTTCCAATTTTCACTACTAAAAGCATATAAAGTTAATGCTTTTATATTATATTTTAGTGATAGACCGATTATTTTTTTGACCGTTTTTACACCTTCTTTATGACCTAAAAAATTTAATTTTTTGTTTTTTTTTGCCCATCTTCTATTACCATCCATAATAATAGCAATATGATTAGGTTTAATAGTAATATTATTTTTTTTTTTACTAATGTTATTTGCTTTCATTTTTTAAAATTTAAATCTTAAATTTTAACTAAAAATTAAGTATAAAAAAATTATAAATTTTTTTAAAAAATAATTATTTAATTAAACAATTCTTTTTCTTTTTTTTTTAAAAAATCTTTTATATGACTAATATATAATATTGTTTGTTTTTGAATAAGATTATATAATTTTTTCTCTTGGTCTTCACTTATTTGTTTTTTTTTAAAAAAAAACTTAATTTTATTATTTGTTTTCCTACGTATATTACGAATACTAATTTTATTTAATTCTGCTTCTATTTTAATATTCTTTAAAATTTTTATTTTTCTAAATTCCGTAATAGGAGGTATATTTACATAAATACTATCACCTATTATTTTTGTTGTTACATCTAGATTTGAAAGTACAATACTTTTTTCTATATTTTTTAGTATTGTAGAATCAAATGGAGTTACTTTTAAAGTAGAATAATTTTCTACAATTATAGAAGATATATGATTAATTAATATTAATTTATTATTTAATTTTAAAAAAATATTATTTAATAAATGAGGAGATAATCTATTACTTGATAAAATATTAATTTTATCAATAAATATATTTAAACATTTTTGCATATTTTTTTTATTATTATCTATAATAGAATTATACATATAAATTCCTTAAATTATATTATTTTATTTAATTATTTTTAATTATTGTTCCTTCTATTTTACCTGTCAATATTCTATAAAGTGATCCTGGTTTTTGAATGTTAAAAATATGTATAGGTATATTATAATCACGTGCTAAGATAAAAGCTGTATTATCCATAATTTTTATTTTTTTCTTTATTACATAATCATATTCTATTTTATTAAAAAATTTAGCATCAGGATAAATTAAAGGATCTTTTGAGTATACTCCATTAACTTTTGTTGCTTTTAATACGGCATCAGCTTCTAATTCAATTCCTCTTAAACATGCCGTAGTATCTGTAGTAAATAAAGGATTTCCTATTCCCCCTGTTAATATAATTATATTATTTTTAATTAAATCAATTGCTTTAAAAGCATTATATCCTTGACATATACCCTGAATTGGAAAAGATGACATTAAATAAACGTTAATTAATTTATTTTTAATTGATTGATATAATAATAAACCATTAATTATAGTTGATAACATACCAATTTGATCACCTAATACTCTTTTTAAATTATTATTACCTTCACAATATTTACCTCTAAATAGATTTCCTCCTCCTATTACTATAGCTAATTCAATACCTAATGGTAAAATACTTTTTATTTCTTTTATAAGATAATCTAATAATTTATTATCTATACCGGATAAATTTTTACCTTGTAAAAATTCTCCACTGATTTTTAATATAATACGATTATAAATTATTTTTGATTGAATATTCATATAACACTTATTATATTTTTTATATAAAATATATTTTATTAAAATAAATAAATAAAACAATTAATTTTTAACAATATTTGTACCTAATTCTAAACATATAAATTTTAAAATTTGCATATTATTTTCATTTAAAAAATTAAATACCGTTTTGTTATTATCTAATAAAAATTTTTGATTATATAAAGTAATGTTATTTATAAATTTTCTTAAACGTCCTTCTATTATTTTTTTAACAATTATTTTAGATTTATTATGTTGTAATGCAATTTTTTTTTGTAGTTGATATTCATTTTTTATAATATTTATCGGAATGTCTTTTTCATTAATATAATTAGGTTTTAACATTGCTATATGCATTGCAATTTGTTTCATTAATAAATTATTATTTACATTAGATTTAATCATTACACCAATACGTTTGTTATGATGTATATATTTTCCTATAAATTTTCCTTTAATATAATTTAAGCGATTAATATATATATTTTCCTTTAATATTCCAATTAATTCTATTCTTTCTTTATTAAAAATTTTTCTTATAAAAGATATATCTGTTTGGTGATTTTTAATTATATATTTTAAAATTTTATTTCCAAAATTTATGATTTGTACTGATTTTGTTACAAAATCAGTTTGACAATTTATTTCTAATAATATTCCAAAATCTTCAACAAGATAATCTAAAATTACTCCTTCTTTTGTTTTATTTTTAGATTTTTTAATAGATTCTATTTTTTCATATTTTTTTATATAAGCTAGAGCTTGATTAATATCTCCCTTTGTTTTTGTTAATGCTTTTTTACATTCAATAATACTAATATTTGTTATATTTCTTAATTTTTTAATTTTATTAATATCAATTTTCAATATTATCTCCTAATTAATTTTTAAATTATCTTTATTATTAATTTTTAAATTATTATTAATAATAGTTTTAGTTACATAATATAAATATAATTTAATTGCACGAATAGCATCATCGTTAGCAGGTATAACAAAATTAATTCCTTCAGGATTTGAATTAGTATCTACTATAGCAAAAATAGGAATATTTAATTTTTTAGCTTCATTAATAGCAATTTTTTCATGATTTACATCAATAACAAATACTGCATCAGGTAATCCTCCCATATTTTTTATACCACCTAAACTTTTTTCTAAATTTAATAATTCTCTATTACGTGTTAGAATTTCTTTTTTTATTAATTGTTTAAAGATTCCATTTTTTTTTTGTAATTCTAATTCTTTTAATTTTTTAATAGATTTTTTTACAGTTTTCCAATTAGTTAACATACCTCCTAACCAACGATGATTTACAAAAAATTGATTACAATTAATTGCAGTTTCTTTTATAAGATTAGATGCTGCTTTTTTAGTTCCAATAAACAAGATTTTACCTTTACGAGAACTTATTTTTTTTAATTCTTTTAAAGCATTATTAAACATAATAATAGTTTTATCTAAATTTATAATATGTATTTTATTTTTATATTTAAAAATAAATTTTTTCATTTTCGGATTCCAATAACGAGTTTGATGTCCAAAATGAGCTCCTACTTTGAACATTTCATTAATAGAAATAGACATAATTTATTTATCCTTATTTTTTATATTATAGAAATAATATTATATAATTATTATATATACAAAAAAGTATTTGATTAATTATATTAAATTAATTTAGATATTATTTAAATTTAATTTAACTATTTATAATATAACATTTATTATTATATAATTAATAAATTTATAGAAAGAAAATAATGAAAATTATAATTAAAAATACGGAAGAAATAAAAAAAATTTATAAATCTTGTCAATTAGCAGTAGAAGTATTAGAAATGATTAAAAAATATATATTACCTGGAGTTAGTACTGAAGAAATAAATAATATATGTCATAATTATATTACAAAAAATCAAAAAGCTATACCTGCTACTTTAGGATATAATGGTTTTCCAAAATCTGTATGCATTTCTAAAAATGATATTGTATGTCATGGAATTTCAAATAAAAATGATATATTAAAAAATGGTGATATTGTTAATATAGATGTAACTATTTTATATAATAATTATTATGGTGATACATCAAAAATGTTTTTTGTAGGTAATAAAATTTCTAAAAAATCTAAATTATTATGTTTAACTGCTCAAAAAAGTTTATATAAAGCTATTAATATTTTAAAACCAGGTATTAGATTATATAAAATTGGGAAAGTAATACAAAATTATGTAGAATCAAAAAAATTTTCTGTTGTAAGAAATTATTGTGGACATGGTATAGGTAAAAATTTTCATGAAGATCCACAAATTTTACATTATAAATCATATGATTATGGTATTTTATTAAAACCTGGTATGATATTTACTATTGAACCTATGATAAATATAGGACATCATGATGTATATTTAACAAGAGATAATTGGACTGTCAAAACTAAAGATAAAACTAATTCAGCACAATATGAACATACTGTACTTATTACTAATTTTGGAAGAAAAATTTTAACTTTAAGAAAAGAAGAAAAAATACATTTTAAATATATATAAATTTGATATAGTTAAGTAATTAAAAATTTTTAATTACTTAACTATATCAAAATTTAATTATCTAAAAAACTTTTTAAAATTTCTGATCGACTAGGATGTCTTAATTTTCTTAATGCTTTTGCTTCTATTTGTCTAATTCTTTCTCTAGTTACATCAAATTGTTTTCCTACTTCTTCTAAAGTATGATCAGAATTCATGTCAATACCAAATCTCATTCTTAATACCTTAGCTTCTCTTGGAGTTAAACTAGATAAAATATTATATGTTGCTGTTTTTAAACTTTCTGAAGTTGCTGAATCTAATGGTAATTCTAAAGTATTATCTTCGATAAAATCACTTAAATGTGATTCTTCATCATCACCTATAGGTGTTTCCATAGAAATTGGTTCTTTAGCTATTTTTAAAACTTTTCTAATTTTATCTTCAGGTATAAGCATGTACTCTGATAGTTCTTCTGGGGTAGGTTCTCTTCCTAATTCTTGTAAAATTTTTCTAGAAACTCTATTAAGTTTATTTATAGTTTCAATCATATGAACAGGTATTCTTATTGTTCTAGCTTGATCTGCAATAGATCTTGTTATTGCTTGTCTAATCCACCATGTGGCATATGTAGAAAATTTATAACCTCTTCTATATTCAAATTTATCTACTGCTTTCATCAAACCTATATTACCTTCTTGGATTAAATCAAGAAATTGTAATCCTCTATTTGTATATTTTTTTGCAATAGAAATAACTAATCTTAAATTAGCTTCAATCATTTCTTTTTTTGCTTTTTGAGTTTTTAGTTCACCTATAGAGATATTTTTATTAATATTTTTAATTTTTTTTATTGTTAATCCTGTTTCTTTTTCAATATTAATTAATTTTATAAAACTTTTATTTATTTTATTAAAAAAAATATCATCATTATGTAAATAATTTTTATTTTTTAATTTAAGTTTTTTTAATTTTTTTAAAAATAAATTTTTATTAGTTTCATGATTATAAAATATATATGTAAATTTTTTTTTTGATATATTATATTTTTTAATACATATTTTTAATATATTATATTCTTCTGTACGTATACGAAACATTATAGAACGCATCTTAGATACTAAATAATTAAATTCTTTAGATACTAACCGAAATTGTTTAAAAATATTTTTAAGATTTTTTAATTTAATTAATGATTTATGATGATTTCTACCTTTTTTTTTAATAAAAATTGATGTTATATAATATTGTTTTTTTAATTCTAAAAATTTTTTTTTTGCTAAATTATTATCTATAATATTCTCATTATTTTCTGTCTGAATATTATTAGATAATTCTTGATGATTAGAAATTATAATTTTTTCTTTAATATTAAAATTAATAATACCACGTATTAAATCTGATAAACGAAGATTACCAGATTGAACTTTATCATATTTTTTTAATAAATATTTAATAGAATTAGGATATTCTGCTATTGAAGATTGTACTTGATTAATACCTTCTTCTATACGTTTAGCTATATGAATTTCCCCCTCTCTTGTTAGAAGTTCTACAGTACCCATTTCTCTCATGTAAATACGTACTGGATCTGTAGTTCTCCCCATTTCTGATTCTACATTAGATAATACTTGTACTTCATCTTCTACTTCTGTTAAATTATTTGTATTATTATTTAATATTAAATCATCATTATCAGGAGCTTCTTCCATTACTTGAATACCCACATCATTTATCATTTGAATAATATTTTTTATTTGATTAGAACTTATAATATTATCAGGTAAATGATCATTAATTTCTGAGTAAGTTAAATAACCCTTTTCTTTTCCACGTTTTATAAGAAATTTAAGTTGTGATTTTGAGTTATGATCCATAAACAATTCCATACTTTTATTTATTAATATTTAAATAAATTTTAATTAAATAACATTTCACACAAATTATTTATTAAATAAATAAAATTTTTACATATATATTATTAATAATATTTTAAATATATTTTATCAAATTTTTTAAATTATTTTTTTTGAATTAATATTTTATTTAAAGACCATAATTCTTGTTTTTTTTTATAATTTAATCCTTCTCTTCTATCTAATGATATTAAATATTCTATTCTATTTTCTAATATATTTATTTTTAATTTTTTTATTAAATTTATAAAAAATTTTTCTATTTTATTATCAGGAATCATATGGTTCCATGTTACTAAAATTTCAAGAATTTTCTTTAATTTAGTACCTCTATATTGTTCTAATATTTTCACTGTTGTTGTATTTTTATTTTTATAAAAATTTACAAATTTTATAAAAAAAAATAAACCATCTATATTTGAACTTTTAAAAAATTTTAATTTTGGAACAAATTTTATTAATTTTGGATATTGTATTAATAAACTTAATAATATACGAATAGTAGTTTTTTTAAAATTATTATTTATAATTGTTTTTTTTTTATATTTTATTGGATTATATATATCAAGAAAATTAATAATACCTATTTTTTCTCCTAATTGTTGAATTAAATTTATTCTAAAAAGATAATTAGGAATTAATTTAATATATGACAAAGCTTTATGAATAAAATAAGTTTTTTCTTCACAAGAAGTAAATAAATTTTTTAAAAATAATTGTTTAAAAAAAAATTTTGAAAATGATAAAGAATTATTAATTCTTTTTTCAAAAAACATTTGTCCTTCTTTTCTAATTAAACTATCTGGATCTTCTTTATTTGGTAAAATCATAAATTTAACTTCTTTACCATTAATTAAATAAGGTAAACTCATTTTTAAAGATTTCCATTGTGCATCTATACCTGATTTATCTCCATCATAACAATAAATAATTTTGTTTGTTATACTAAATAATTTTTTCATATGTTTATTAGTAATAGAAGTTCCTAATATAGCTACTGCATATTTTATATTAAATTGAAATAAACTAATTACATCAATATATCCTTCTACTATTAATATTTTTTTTATAATATTATTTTCTTTTTTTGTTTCATATAATCCATATAATTCACTACTTTTATGAAAAATATCATTTTCTGAAGAATTTAAATATTTAGGAGGTTTATTTTTTAGAACTCTTCCACCAAAACCAACTACAAAACCTTTTATATTTTTAATTGGAAATATAATTCTATTATAAAAAATATCATAAAAATTATTATTTTTTTCATTTATTCTTAAAATACCTAGTTTTTCATATAAAATTTTGATAGTTTTAGTATTGTTTAAAATTTTATTGGTCCAATATAAAGGAGAAAAACCAATAGCAAAATATTTTATAATATATAAATTAAATCCTCTATTTAATAAATACTTATAAGCTTTTTTTCCTGAAATATTAAATAAAGCATTTGTATAAAAAGTACTTAAACTAAAAATTAATTTATAATAAATATTATTTTTTTTAGATACTTTTTTTAATGTATTTGAATTATTATCTATAATTGGTATACTAAACATATTTGATAGTAATTCTATACTTTCAAGAAAAGATAAATTATCGTAATACATAATAAAATCAATAATATTACCATGTACACCACATCCAAAACAATGATATAATTGTTTTTCAGAATTAACTACAAAAGAAGGATTTTTTTCTAAATGAAAGGGACAAATTCCAAAAAAATTTTTTCCTTTTTTTTTTAATTTGATTTTATTTTTAATTAGATATACAATGTCTATTTGATCTAATAAATTATTAATAAATATACGAGATACATATTTAATCATAAAAATAATTTTTCATAATTTATTACTTTTTATAAATAAATAATAATTTTTTTAATATAAACGTATTCTTTTAGCATTTTCTCTAGATATTTTTTTTATATGTCTTTTTATTGCAGACGCTTTCGCTCTTTTTCTCTCTGTTGTTGGTTTTTCATAAAATTCCCTACGTCTTACTTCTGCTAAAATTCCTGCTTTTTCACATGAACGTTTGAAACGTCTTAAAGCTAAGTCAAATGGTTCATTATCACGTACTTTTATAATAGGCATAATATAAAAATTCCCCTATTTTATATTTATTTAATTTTTAATAATAATTTATATATTATAGTATATAATATAAAATATATAAATAAATTTTTTATATTACTTTATATTAAAAAATAATTAATTTTTTAAGGTTAAATATGCTTTTTATGGGAATAGAAACATCATGTGATGATACATCAGTAGCAATTTATGACAATAATTTAGGAATATTATGTAATAATATTTATACTCAAAAAATACATTCTAAATATGGAGGTGTAGTACCTGAATTAGCAGCTAGAAATCATTTAAAAATAATTATTCCTCTAATTAAAAAAACTTTATTTAAAATAAAAAAAAATTTAAGTGATATCAATGCAATAGCTTATACATCAGGACCAGGACAAATAAATTCTTTAATAATAGGAGCAATTATTTCACATACATTAGCTTTTTCTTTAAATATTCCTATTATTCCAGTAAATCATATGGAAGGACATTTGTTTTCTATAATGTTACAAAAAAATAAACCTACCTATCCTTTTATAGGTTTATTAATTTCTGGTGGACATACTCAGTTAATTTATACATCTAAATTTGGAGAATATAAAATATTAGGAAAAAATATAGATGATGCTGTAGGGGAAACTTTAGATAAAATATCTAAACTCTTAGGATTAGATTACCCTGGTGGTAAAAATTTATTTAAATTATCTAAATATGGTACTCCCAAAAAATTTGTGTTTCCCAGACCTATGATACTAAAAAAAAATAATTTAAATTTTAGTTTTTCTGGATTAAAAACTTTCGTAATAAATTTTATAAAAAAACAAAATTTAAAAAATTTTAAAATTAGAGCAGATATTGCATGTGCATTAGAAGATGCAGTAATAGAAACTCTTTATATTAAAAGTTTAAGAGCTTTAAAAAAATATAATATTAATCAATTGATAATTGCAGGAGGAGTTAGTGCAAATATAAAATTAAGAATATTTTTACATAAAAAATTAAAAAAACATAATATAAAATTATTTTATAGTAATAAAAAATTATGTACTGATAATGCAGCTATGATTGCTTACATTGGAGCAAAAAATTTTTCTCCAAAAAATAAAAAATATATATTAAAAAATATTTATATAAATTCTAAACTATCTTTAGAAGATAAGATTTAAATTTTTTTAAAAAAATTATTTTAAAATAATTTTTAATAATTGAGATATTTAATAATGTTATTAAATTATTTTTCTTATATAATATTAAGCATAGTTCAAGGTTTAACTGAATTTTTACCTATATCTTCAAGTGCTCATATTATTATTTTTTCTAAAATATTAAATATTATAAAAAATGATAATTTACAAACTTTTAAAATAATTATTCAATTAGGATCTACATTAGCAATAATAATATTTTTTTGGAAAAAACTAAAAAAAATTATATTTAATACAATTAAATATAATTTTTTTTATTATAAAAAAATAAATTTATTACATATGGTAGTATCCGTACTACCAGTAGTAGTTATTGGATTAATTTTTTATGATAAAATTAAAATAATAAATAATATTCAATTTATTATTTTTGGATTATTTTTTGGAGGAATATTATTATTTTTTTCAGAAAAATTCAAACCTAAAAAATATACTATTAATAGTATGAATGATATATCATTTATTAATATTTTCCTTATTGGATGTTTTCAATGTTTAGCCTTATTACCAGGAATTTCAAGATTAGGATCAACATTATCAATAAGTTTATTAATAGGAATTAAACGTATTATTGCAACTGAATTATGTTTTATAATATCTATACCTGTTATTTTTGGAGCAAATTTATTAGAAATATATAAAAATTATTCGGTAATAAATTTTAATAATATAAAAATATTTTTTATCGGTTTTTTTATTTCATTTATTATAAGTTTCATTTTTATTAAAAAATTTATTTATATAATAAATAATATTTCTTTACAATGGTTTACCTTATATCGTTTATTCATAATAATATTATTATTACTAATTTTTAATTAATAATGTATTCTATAAATAAAATTTTAATTTTTTAATTTTAAAAAACATTTTATTAGTTTTAATCTTTCCCACTTAATTTTTTGAGATATATCACTACCTTCTAAATTATTAACTATATTTTTGATATTTAATTTAGAAATATATTTATACATTTTAATAAAATATTTTCCTTGTTTATATTCTATATCATCTAATGTTAATCTTCCTCTTGCATCAGCTTCACTAATTAATGCTATTTGTTTTACTCTTTCTGGTTTTCTCCAAGCATCAATTATATTATATATATTTAATATATCTTGTGGTTTTTGATTATATATATCATGAATAATATCATGTATTTTAGCAGCTAATACAGATAAATTTTTTATATTATTAGGAATTTTTAATTTTTTACATAAATTCTTAATTAAAGGTATGCCTGCTTTACCATGTCCTGGATGTCTTGGCCATAATTTACGTGGAGTTAATCCTTTACCAAAATCATGACATAATGCTGCAAATCTTGTTGATACATTTTTTGTAAGTTTAGATATTATTTTTAATGTAAGCATAGTATGTATACCTGTATCTTTTTCTGGATGCCATTTTAAAGGAGCTGGTATGCCGTATAATTTATTTATTTCTGGAAAAATAATAGATAAAGCATTACATTTTTTTAAAATTTGAAAAAATACATGTGGATGTGTTGATTGAAGAGCATTATGTGTTTCTTTCCAAATTCTTTCTGGTTTTAAATATAATAATTCTCCTGAATGACTCATAATTTTCATTAATTTTAATGTCGTATCATGAATACGAAAATTTAAATATTTTAATTTAGCTGCAAATCTAGCTACACGTAAAACTCTTAAAGGATCATCTTTAAATGATGATGAAACATGTTTTAATAAACGATTTTTAAGATCTTTTAATCCATTATATGGATCATAAAAATTTCCTAATTCATCTTGTGCAATAGCATTAATAGTAAGATCTCTACGCAATAAATCTTCTTTAAGAGAAATCTTAGAAGATGCACAATATTTAAATCCTTTATATCCATGTCCAAATTTATATTCTGTTCTAGCTAAAGCATACTCTTCATGAGTTTTAGGGTGTAAAAAAACAGGAAAATCTTTACCAACTAATTTAAAACCTAATTTTAACATTGAATTAATATTTGATCCTACAACAACCCAGTCTTTATCTGTTACTTTTATATTTAAAAGGTAATCACGTATAGCTCCACCAACTAAATAAGTTTTCAACTTTATTACTCCATAAAATTAATAATATATTTAAATGATAAATTATCATAATATTATATATTAATATTTTTGAAAAAAATTTTTACAAAATTTTTAAAATATTTAAATTATTTATTTTTTTTATAAATAAGAAATATTAATATATTAATATATAATATTATTAAATTATAATATAAATATTATTTTATGAATATACTTGATATAGAATTTGGTAATTATGAAGTACGTATTAAAAATGCTATTTTTTCTTTACAAAAAGGATATGGAATTTTAATTTTAGATGATAAAAATAGAGAAAATGAAAGTGATATAGTATTTTCAGCAGAAAATGTATCCATATTAGATATAGCTTTCGCAATTAGATACGGTAGTGGTATTGTATGTTTATGTATTACAGAAGATTTACGTAAAAAATTAAAATTACCTATGATGGTAAAAAAAAATACTAGTTTTTATAAAACTGGATTTACAATTACTATTGAAGCAGCTAAAGGTATATCTACTGGAGTATCAGCAAAAGATAGATTTACAACAATTAAAACAGCTATTGCTAATAATGTTGTTCCTGAAGATTTAAATAGACCAGGACATGTATTTCCGTTAAGAGCTGTTAATGGAGGAGTTTTTAAGAGGCCAGGACATACTGAAGCTACAATAGATTTATTAAAAATTGCAAATATTAAACCCACTGGAGTATTATGTGAACTAACTAATGAAGATGGATCTATGGCAAAAATATTTGATACAATATCTTTTGCAAAAAAAAATAAAATGGTTGTAATTACTATTAATGATTTAAAAAAATATATTATTAAAAATAATATTAATATTTAATTTTTTATAAATTTTAAAATTTTATCGGCGAGAGAGGATTTGAACCTCCGACCCACTGGTCCCAAACCAGTTGCGCTACCAAACTGCGCTACTCGCCGCATAAAACTTATGGGTGGTTAATGGGAATTGAACCCATGACAACTGGAATCACAATCCAGTGCTCTACCAACTGAGCTATAACCACCATTAAAATTAATTAATTTAAAGTTACAATAATTTATAACTTTTATGTTTACACCCGACAGGAATTGAACCTGAGACCTCTGTTTTCGGAAAACAGCACTCTATCCTACTGAGCTACGGGTGTAATTAATATATTATATTACAAATTCATATCTTTAATGTCTAGTTTTTTTATAAAAAATTCTTAATAATTTTTATATTTATAAAAAATAACACATATTAAATAATTTAATTCAATATAATTTTTGATAAAAAATATAAATATAATAATGTTAAGATCTTTTCATCATAACAAAAAAATCATTATTAGTCTTTGTCATTGACAATTTATTTATTAAAAATTCCATTGCATCTATTTCATTCATAGGGTGTATTATTTTTCTTAAAATCCACATTTTTTGAAGTTCTTCTTGTGAACTTAATAATTCTTCTTTTCTTGTCCCAGATCTATTATAATCTATAGCAGGAAATACTCTTTTTTCAGCTATTTTACGTGATAAATGTAATTCCATATTACCAGTACCCTTAAATTCTTCATAAATAACATCGTCCATTTTAGATCCTGTATCAATTAATGCTGTTGCTATAATAGTTAAACTACCTCCTTCTTCAACATTTCTTGCTGCTCCGAAAAAACGTTTAGGTCGATGTAATGCATTAGCATCAACACCTCCAGTTAAAACTTTTCCAGATGCAGGGGCAACAGTATTATATGCTCTAGCTAGACGTGTTACGGAATCTAATAAAATTATAACATCTTTTTTATGTTCTACTAATCTTTTAGCTTTTTCAATAACCATTTCAGATACTTGTACATGTCTAGATGGAGGTTCATCAAAAGTAGATGCTATCACTTCACCTTTTACTAATCTTTGCATCTCAGTAACTTCTTCTGGACGTTCATCAATGAGTAATACTATTAGTACACAATCAGGATGATTATATGCTATACTTTGTGCTATGTTTTGTAATAACATAGTTTTTCCCGCTTTTGGTGGAGCGACTATTAGTCCTCTTTGTCCTCTTCCTATTGGTGAAGCTAAATCTAAAACGCGAGCTGTTAAATCTTCTGTAGAACCGTTTCCTCTTTCCATACTTAATCTAGAGTTAGCATGTAATGGAGTTAAATTTTCAAAAAGAATCTTATTTCTTGCATTTTCTGGTTTATCAAAATTTACTTGATTAACTTTTAATAATGCGAAATATCTTTCTCCTTCTTTTGGAGGACGTATTTTTCCAGAAATAGTATCTCCTGTACGTAAATTAAAACGCCTAATTTGACTTGGAGATACATATATATCATCAGGTCCTGCTAAATAAGAACTATCAGAAGAACGTAAAAATCCAAATCCATCTTGTAATATTTCTAATACTCCATCACCAAAAATATCTTCTCCACTTTTGGAATGTTGTTTTAATATAGTAAAAATAATATCTTGTTTACGCATTCTAGCTAAATTTTCTAGATAAATATTTTCACCCAAATCTATAAGTTCTGATATTGGTTTATTTTTTAATTCGGTAAGATTCATAATGGTGAGGTCTTAAACTTTGAATAATTCTTAAATATTTGTATAAAATTTTAAAAAATATAATAACATTTATATTTAAAAAAATAATAAAATTACTTAATTACTTTTATTATTTAACAATATAACACTAATAATCATATTTTTTCCTTTTGTAAAAAAAACATAATAATAAAATATAAAAATAAATTATTTTAAATTCTTATTTAAAAAATTTTCTAATTGTATTTTATTTATAGAACCAATTATTTTATCTATAATATTACCGTTTTTAAATAATATAATTGTAGGTATACTGCGAATATTATACTGTTCTGCAATAATTTTATATTTTTCAATATTTAATTTAGTAAAAATTATATTTTTATATTTTAAAGATACTTCTTCTAATACTTTAGAAAACATTTTACATGGGTTGCACCATTCAGCCCAAAAATCAACTAAAACTAAATCATTTTTTTTTATTTCAGATTGAAAATTTTCATTATTTAAATTTATTAGAACATTGGTTTTATATTGCATGAATTTAACATTCCTATATGAATATTATTATCTAATTATTTTTTACAAAAAATTTATAAATATCTTAACTTTAAAATAAATTTTTTGAATAAATTAATTTTCAAAAACACTTAAATAAAATCTTATTTTTATTATATATTAATAGTAATTATATTACAAGATAATAAATAATGTTTTATAAATATAAATAATAATATTATTATTAATATGTTAATATTGTTTATCTATTAAATCAATTTTATTATTATTTATAATATAACAAATTTTTTTCTTATTAACAGATTATTAGGAGAACTAATGAAAAAAAGTAATGATTTTTTATCATCTTTAAATATTTTATCTCTTGCAGGAGTATCTCCATATAAATTAAAAATTAATGAAAAATATATGAATAAAAAACAATTATCACATTTTAAAAAAATTTTAGAATCATGGAAAAATAAAATAAATAGTAAAATTAATAATATGTCATCTTATATAAAAGATGAAGCATCTAATTTTCCTGATCTAATAGATAGAGCTTCACAAGAAGAAGAGTTTAATTTAGAATTACGTAATAGAGATAGAGAAAGAAAATTAATAAAAAAAATAGAAATAACATTAAATAAAATTAATACAAAAAATTTTGGTTATTGTGACTGTTGCGAAATTAAAATTGGATTAAAAAGACTAGAAGCACATCCAACAGCAAATTTATGTATTGACTGTAAAACTTTAGCAGAAATCAGAGCAAAACAAATAGCTGAATAAAATTCATTAAATATATATATTATTATTAATTTTTTTAAAAATTTTTTATTTACGTATTCCTATACCTTTTGTAAGCAAAATAAAAATAAATAAATATAAAATAATAATAAAACAAAATAAAATATTTATAGTTGTAAATAATGATACTGTTTTTATACCTAAAAAACTATAACGAAATCCAGAAATAATATAATAAATAGGATTTATTTTTAATATTTTTTGCCAAAAAATAGGTAAACTTAATGTTGAATAAAATACACCACTTAAAGATGTTAAAGGCGTTAATATAAATGTAGGTATAAAATTAATATCATCAAAATCTTTAGCAAAGATAGCATTTAATAATCCAGCGAGAGAAAACAAAATAGATGTTAATATTACAATAATTATAAAAAATAACCATGAATATACATGTAAAGAAATAAAAAATGTAGAAATTAAAGTTAAAATAATACAAATAATAAGACTTCTCATTATACCCCCACTAATATAACCTAATATAATTAGGTTAGTTGGTACTGGAGCTATTAATAGTTCTTCTATATAATGTTGAAATTTTGATCCAAAAAAAGATGAAGCTACATTAGAATATGAATTATTAATAATACTCATCATAATTAATCCAGGTATAATAAATTGTATATAACTAAATCCTAATATTTTATTAACATGTAAATTAATTAATTTACCAAATATTATAAAATATAAAGATATGTTCATAATAGGAGGTAGTATAGTTTGTATCCAAATACGCAGAAATCTATTTATTTCTTTTTTACAGATTGTATATAATATAATTAAATATGGATGTAATTTCATATTAATAATCCTTACTATAAAAAATTTTAATTTTTAGTAAAATCCATAAATAATTTTTCTAATTTATTATATTTATTTTTTATACTTATAATTTTAATATTTTGTTTTATTAATTGTATAAAAATATTATTTAAATTTTGATTTTGTTTTATTTTAATTTCTAATTGAGAATTATTAATAATTTTATATTTATATCCACTTATCTGAGGAATAATATTATTTATTTTTATATAATCTAAAATAAAAACTTCAAATTTTAATTTATTTAATAATTGATTTATAGCACAATTTTCTATTAATATTCCATTATTTATAATACCAATATGTCGACATAAAAATTCAGCTTCTTCCAGATAATGAGTTGTTAAAATAATTGTAATTTTCTTTTTAAGATTTATTTTTTTAAAAAAAGACCATATATAATAACGTAATTTAATATCAATACCAGTAGTAGGTTCATCTAAAATTAATAATTTTGGACTGTGTATCAATGCTCTTATTATCATAAGACAACGTTTCATCCCTCCTGATAAATTTTTTGCTTTTTGATTTCTTTCTTTCCATAATTTTAATATTTTTAAATATTTTTTAATTTTTGTAATAACCTTTTTTTTTTTTATACCATAGTATCCAGCTTGATTGACTAATATTTGTAATACTGTTTCAAATGGATTAAAATTAAATTCTTGAGGAACTAACCCTATTTGTTTTTTAGCTTTAAATGTATTTTTTTGAATATTTAATCCAAAAATTTTTATTTTTCCTGAAGATTTATTAATTAAAGAAGTAATTATACCTATAATTGTTGTTTTACCAGCTCCATTTGGTCCTAATAAAGCATAAAAATCTCCTTTTTTAATTTTTAAATTAAAATTTTTTAAAACTTGATAGTTATTAGGATAAATTTTAGATAAATTTTTAATTTCTAGTGCATAAGACATAATAATATTTTTTTCAAATTAAAATTGTTAAATATTTTTTAATTTTATAATATTGCATATTTTATTATATAAATTAAAAAATAAAATTTTTAACACATGATGTACTTTATTTTAAAATAAAATACATCATAAATAATTATTTATTCAATAATAATTGTGCGACTTTATCCCAATTTATAACATTCCAAAAAGCTTTAATATATAAATTTTTTTGATTCTGATATTTTAAATAATATGAATGTTCCCATAAATCTAATCCTATTATAGGATATCCAATTGATTTATTATTCATTAACGGATTATCTTGATTTATTGTAGTAATTATTTTTAATAAATTTTTCTTTTTAATTACCCAGATCCATCCAGATCCAAAAAAATTTAAAGCTATATTCTCAAAAACTTGTTTAAAATTTTTTAAACTGTCGAAATCTTTTTTTAAAAAATTTAAGACAATATTATTAGGTTGAGTATTTTTTTTTAAAATTTTCCAAAAAAAACTATGATTAGCATGTCCTCCTGCATTATTACGTAAAAAAATTTTTTGTGATTTAGATATGGATAAATTATCTAAATTAGATATTAATGTATTAATTTTAATGCTTTGTATATTATTTTTTTCAAGTATTAAATTTGTATTATTAATATAATTTTGATGATGTTTTTGGTGGTGTATTTCCATTGTTTTTGTATCAAAAAATGGTTCTAAATCAGAATATTTATATAATAAATCTGGTAATTTATAAGTCATATAAATCCTTTAAAAATAATATTAAATATTAATTATATTTTTTATATTTTTTAATTATTTTTTTAGTATTAGGCATAATACCATGCCATAAATAAAAAGAATATGCTGCTTGTTCAATTAACATACCTATACCATCTGATATTTTTCTAGCTCCATGGAGAGTACACCATTTTAAAAATGGTGTGATATTAAAATTATAATAAAGATCATAACAAAAAACATCAGGATTAATAATTGATACAGGAATATTAAATATATTCCCCATAAGACTAGTAGATGTAGCATTAATAATTAAATTATACTTAATTTTATCATATTTTTTAAATAAATCTTCTAATTTAAGACAATTAAGATTTTTTATATTATTAAAATATTTAATAAGATTTTTACCACGTTCATAAGTACGATTAATAATTGTAATATTACAACCAAATTTAATTAATGGAAGTATAATTCCTTGTGCAGCTCCACCAGCACCTATTAATAAAATATTACTTGTAGGATTTATAAATTTTAAATTTCTTAAATCTTTTAATAAACCAATACCATCAGTATTATCACCTAAAATTTTTTTAGAATTAATAACTTTTATTGTATTAACTACACCAGCTTGTTGTGCTCTTTTTGTTAAAATATTACATAATTTATATGCTTCATGCTTAAAAGGAATTGTAATGTTTGCACCTATACCTCCATTTTGAATAAAATTAAAAATTTTTTTATTAAAATTATTTTTTTCAACATAAATTTTTATATAATTTTGTAATATTCCTGTTTGTTTTGCAAATAATTTATGTATAATTGGAGACTTACTCTGTTTTATAGGATTACCAAATACAGCAAATGTTTTCATATTTATCCTTTACGAATAACTAGATTTGTAAAACTATCTCTAATTTCTGATGGTTTTAAATATCCACCTGTTTCCCCATTTAAAATAAAAATATGTTCTTTTATATTATTAAATTGATATAATACTTCTTGATAAGTTAAACATGGTTTCATTCCTGAAATATTTGCACTAGTAGAAACAATAGGTTTTCCAAAATAATTACATAATTTACTCATTAAATAATGATTAGTTACACGAACAGCTATAGATTTAAAATTTCCAGTTAACCAATAAGGAGTATTTACTGAAATAGGCATAATCCATGTGATCATACCAGGCCAGGTAGATAAAATTTTTTTTTTTTGACTTTTAAGAATTTTTTTTTCATTTATATATTTTAATAATTGAGTATATTTAGAAGCAATTAAAATTAATCCTTTTTTTATACTACGTTTTTTTATTTTTAGTAAATCATTTACTGCTTTACTATTATCTGGATCACATCCTAATCCAAATACAGATTCAGTAGGATAAGCTATAATTTTACCCATTTTTAATGCATTAATAAAAATTTTTATATCCATAATTTTTTTATAAATAGTTTGATATAATTATAAATGAATTATATATTAATAATATGAGTATTTTAAAGATTAAAAAAAATTCTATTTTATTACAAAGATTGTTTTAAAAAAAGATATCTATTATGTCTATAATTAAATTATTATATTTTCCTAATAAAAAATTAAGAAATATAGCTAAATCCATTAAAAATATTAATAATGATATTAAATTATTAGGAAATAATATGCTTGAAATAATGTATTCTTATAATGGTATTGGATTAGCAGCAACACAAATAGGAATAAATAAAAGAATTATTGTTATTGATATAACTAAAAAACAAAATAATCCTCTTATTCTTATTAATCCTGTAATAATACAATTTGATAAATTAAAAATTAATAGTAATGAAGGTTGTCTTTCTATACCTATTAAACAAAGATATTTTGTTTTAAGATCTAAAAGAATAAAAATTAAAGCTCAAAATTTAATGAATGAATTTATTGAATTTAAAGCATATAATTTATTATCTTTTTGTATACAACATGAAATTGATCATTTAAATGGTATTCTATTTATTGACTATTTATCAAATTTAAAATATCAAAGAATTTGTGATAAAATAAATAAACTTAATCATAAAATAATATTATTAAAAAAACAGAATTATATAAAATGAAAAAAAAAATAAAAATTATTTTTATGGGTACTTCAAAATTTGCAGCTTATCATTTAAAAGGTTTAATAAATAATAATGATAATATAGTATCCTGTGTGATAACTAAACCAGATACTTATGCTAATAGAGGATATAAATTAACTTTTAATTCTATAAAAAAAATAGCAGTAAAATATAAAATTAATATATTACAACCAGAATCGTTAAATTCTTTAAAATTAATTAAAAATATTATTAGTTATCAATGCGATATTATAGTAGTTGTAGACTATGGTTTATTAATACCAAATAAAATATTAAATATACCTAAATTATTCTGTATGAATATACACGCTTCATTATTACCTAGATGGAGAGGTGCTGCTCCTATACAAAGAGCCTTATTAGCAAATGATTTAAAAACAGGTATTAGTATTATAAGAATAAATAATTTTTTAGATCAAGGTGATATTATTTATCAAATAGAATATAATATTTTATTATATGATACATACGGATCATTATATAAAAAGTTAGCTATATTAGGTTTAGAAGGTTTATTATTAATAATAAAAAAAATTTCTAAGGGAGAACAAATAAAATTTAAATCTCAAAATATAAACATGATAAAACCTACATATGCAAAAAAAATATCTAAAATAGAATGTAAATTAAACTGGAATTTACCAGCTCAAAAATTAGAATGTATGGTTCGTGCTTTTAATCCTCGACCAGGGGCTTTTTTTATATTAAAAAATAAAAGATTCAAAATTTGGCAAGCAGAAGTAATTAATAAGTTTAATAATGATTACATAAATAAAACACCTGGAACAATCTTATCTATTAATAAATATGGTATACAAATAAATACTATAAATGGAATTTTAAATATTCAAATTATTCAACCTAGTGGGAAAAAACAAATGAATATTCAAAATTTTTTAAATTTTAACCAATATAAAATTATATTTAAAAAAAATAATATAATTAATTAATTTTTTTATCACTTAAAACTATTTTTCTTTCTATTAATTCTATATATGCCATAGGTGCTTTATCCCCATTACGAAAACCACATTTTATTATACGTGTATATCCTCCTAATCTATTTTTAAATTTAGGAGCAATAATATTAAAAAGTTTTATAATATTATTTTTATTATTTAATTTAGATCTTATTAATCTTTTATTAGAAATAGTATTTTTTTTAGCAATAGTAATTATTGGTTCTATTATCTTTCTAAGTTCTTTAGCTTTTACTAAAGTAGTTTTAATAATTTCATTATTAATTAATGAATTAACCATATTAAATAACATTGCACTACGATGAGTGCTATTTTTATTTAAATAACGACCTGTTTTACGATGACGCATTTTTTTTACCTAATTTAAAATTAATTATTTATTGTTTTTTTATTGTTATTTATAACTGGAGGCCAATTATCTAATCTCATTCCTAATGATAATCCTCTTGAAGCTAATATATCTTTTATTTCTGTTAATGATTTTTTTCCTAAATTTGGAGTTTTTAATAATTCTACTTCAGTTCGTTGTACTAAATCACCTATTAAATGAATTAATTCAGTTTTTAAACAATTTGCAGAACGTACAGTTAATTCTAAATCATCTACTGAATGTAGTAAAATAGGATCAAATTCTGGTTTTTCTTCTTTAATTACTTTTTCTTGTTTAATATCCTGTAAATTAACAAAAGATGCTAATTGTTCAGATAAAATAGTAGCTGCTTTTCTAATGGCTTGTTCTGGATCAATTGTTCCATTTGTTTCCATTTCTATTATTAACTTATCTAAATCAGTCCTTTGTGCTACTCTTGCTGCTTCGACATTATATATAATTTTTTTTATAGGACTATAAGATGCATCTACTAGTAATCTACCTATTTTATGATCATTTTGAAAATTATTATTATTTATTTTTGTATGGGCAGCTACATATCCTCTTCCTAATTCTATCTTTATTTTCATATTAATCGATGTATTTACATTAGTAATATTACAAATAATATGTTCTTTATTTATAATTTCTACATCATTACCATGATCAATATCAGAAGCTTTTACAATTCCAATACCAGTTTTTTTTAAAGTTAAATTTACCTCTTTTTTATTATTTTCTATTTTTACAGCTAATTTTTTTAAATTTAATAGTATTTCAATAATATCTTCTTTAATACCTTCTTTAATACTATATTCATGTAATATTCCTTCTATTTCTACTTCTGTTACTGCATAACCAGGTATTGAAGATAATAAAATACGTCTTAATGCATTACCTAAAGTATGGCCAAAACCACGTTCTAAAGGTTCTAAAGTAACCTTTATAGTATTGATGTTGGTATGTTCTATATTTACTAATCGAGGTTTTAAAAATTCTGTAACAGAATTTTGATCCATTTATATACTCTCTTATAAAAAATTATTTTGAATATAACTCAATAATTAAATGTTCATTAATATCTGCAGGTAAATCAGAACGTTCAGGAAGTTTTTTAAAAATACCTTCCATTTTTTTACTATTTACTTCTAACCAATTTGATTTTTCTCTTTGCGAATATAAATCAATTGAAGCATTAATTCTTAATTGTTTTTTAGATTTTTCACATACAGAAATTTTATCATTTAAAGATACTTGATAAGAAGCTATATTTACAATAAAATTATTAATTTTTATTGATTTATGAGAAATTAATTGTCTAGCTTCTGCTCTTGTAACACCAAAACCCATTCTATAAACAACATTATCTAATCTTTTTTCCAATAAACATAATAAATTAAATCCAGTATTACCTTTTATACGTGATGCTTTTTTATAATAATTATGAAATTGTCGTTCTAATATACCGTATAATCTACGTATTTTTTGTTTTTCTCTTAATTGAATTCCATAATCTGATAATCTAGATTTTTTTATACCATGTTCTCCTGGTGCTTGTTCTAATTTACATTTTGTATCAATAGAACGTACATTAGATTTTAAAAATAAATCAGTTCCCTCTCTTCGAGATAATTTTAATTTTGGGCCTAAATATTTTGCCATTGATTTAATCCTGAAATATTTAAATTAATAAAAAAAATTCTTTATACTCTTCTTTTTTTAGGAGGTCTACATCCATTATGAGGAATAGGAGTAATATCTGTAATATTTGTTATTTTAAAACCAGCATTATTTAATGCTCTAATAGTAGATTCTCTACCAGGACCTGGTCCTTTTACCATAACTTCTAAATTTTTAATACCATAATTTTTAACAATTTCAGCACATTTTTCTGCGGCTATTTGTGCGGCGAATGGAGTAGATTTTCTTGATCCTCTAAAACCAGAACCTCCTGCTGTTGCACATCCTAGAGAATTACCTTGTCTATCAGTAATAGTTACAATTGTATTATTGAAAGAAGCATGTATATGAGCAATACCATCTATAATTTGTTTTTTAGATTTTTTTTTCATTATGTACCAACCGTTAATTAGAATATTATTTTTTAAAATATTTATATAATTTTTTTCTAGTATGTGCATTAGTTTTTGTACGTTGTCCTCTAACAGGTAATCCTTTCTTATGACGTAATCCTCGATAACAACCAAGATCAATTAATCTTTTAATATTTAAATTAATATCCCTTCTTAAATCTCCTTCTACTTTAAATCTTGATATAATATTTCTTAATAAATCTATTTTTTTTTCTGTAA
The DNA here is from genome assembly GCF_012569925.1 of Enterobacteriaceae endosymbiont of Donacia cinerea. Lineage (NCBI taxonomy): Bacteria > Pseudomonadati > Pseudomonadota > Gammaproteobacteria > Enterobacterales > Enterobacteriaceae > Enterobacteriaceae endosymbiont of Donacia cinerea. The sequence goes on from NZ_CP046204.1 coordinate 269,867, forward strand.
GTTTATTAATCTTGATATTTTGAGAAATATTAGTTATTTTACATATACGAATTGCATGAGATGTACCTATCCCATAAATATATTTTAATGCTATTATTATACGCTTATTATCAGGAATATTAACTCCAGCTATACGAACCATTTTAAATCCTTTCTTAATTTTTATAATATATTCTTTAAATAAATAAAATAATTATCCTTGACGTTGTTTATGTTTAGGATCTATTTTACAAAACACATATATTACTCTATTTCTACGAATAATTTTACAATGACGACATAATTTTTTTATTGAAGTACGAACTTTCATTATATTATATCTCCAAAATTATTTAATAAATATTATCCTTTAAAATTAATTTTTTTAAGTATAGACTCATATTGAGTAGACATAATTAATGTTTGAATTTGTGTAATAAAATCCATAATGACAACAATTACTATAAGTAATGATGTACCACTTAAATAAAATGGGACATTAATTATATTACGTAAAAATTCTGGTACAAGACAAATAAATGTAATATATAAACTTCCAGTAAATGTTAATCTCATAATTATTTTTTTTATATATTTAGCAGTTTGTTCTCCAGGTCTAATACCTGAGATATATGCACCAGATTTTTTTAAATTATCTGCAGTTTCTTGAGGATTAAAAACTAAAAGAGTATAAAAAAAACAAAAAAATATAATTGCTAAAATATATAAACCAATATATATTGGCTGTCTAGGTTGTAAAGATATAGCAATATTTTTAACCCAATTCCAATTGGAAATATTACTACACCATGAAAATATAGTAGAAATAAATAAAATAATACTAGAAGAAAATATTGCGGGGATAACTCCAGACATATTAACTTTTAATGGTAAATGAGTATTTTGTTGTGTATGATATATTTGTTTTCCATAATATCTTCTAGCATATTGAACATTAATTTTTCTTTGTCCTTTTTCAATAAATATAATAAATAAAGTTATTAAAAATACTAAAAATAATAAAATAAAAAAAATAAAATAACTTAAATCTCCTTGTTTTATTTGCCCAATAATTTGACCTATGTTATAAGGTAGAGTAGTAATTATACCAATCACTATTATAATAGAAACTCCATTTCCAATACCTCTTTTTGTTATTTGTCTTCCTAACCACATTAAAAATGTAGTACCTGTAATTAAACTTAAATTAGAAATTATAAAAAAACTAATACCAGGATTTAGTACTAAATTATTCATACCTGGTAGATTAGGTAATCCAGTAGTTATTCCTATAGATTGAATAAAAGCTAAAATTAATGTACTATATTTAGTATATTTGTTAATTTTTTTTTTACCTTCTTCTCCTTCTTTTTTTAAAGAAATAAAAAATGGGTGAACTACTGTTAAAAGTTGCATGATAATTGATGAAGATATATACGGCATAACACCTAATGCAAAAATTGATGCTCTACTTAACGCACCTCCAGAAAACATATTAAACATATCAATAATTGTGCCATGTTGTTTTACAATTAAAGAATGTAAAATACTAATATTAACTCCTGGAATAGGTATAAATGAACCTATACGAAAAATAACTATAGAAGTTATTAAAAATATAAATCTCTCTTTTAATTCAATAAAACCTTTTTTAGTACTTTGAAAATTTAATTGTTTAAGTGATTTAATCATGTATTATTTATTCCTCAATTATACCACCTAATTTTTTTATAATTAATTTAACACTTTCTGTACATTTTAATTTAATAATTTTTTTTGAAGAAATAATATTTCCTTTATTAATAATTTTAACATATTTAATTTTTTTACTAATTATTTTAGAAGATTTTAAAACATCTAAATTAATGTAATTACTATTTATTTTTTCTAAATCTCTTAATCTAATTTCTTTAAAAATTTTTTTTTTTTTTGATTTAAATCCAAATTTAGGTAATCTTCTATGTAAAGGACTTTGCCCTCCTTCAAATGATTTATTAATATTATAACCAGACCGAGATTTTTGTCCTTTATGACCTCTACCACTTGTTTTACCTTTTCCTGATCCAATACCTCTACCTAATCTTTTTTTATTATTTGTAATCTTAGAAAATAAATTATTTAAATTCATATTAATATATAACCTTTATCATATAAGATATTTTTTTAATCATTCCTAAAATACTAGGTGTATTTTTTTTAATAACAGTATGTCCAATATGTCTCAATCCTAAACTAATTAAAATTGCTTTATGTTTGGGTAATCTACCTATAGAACTTTTAATTTGTTTAATCTTAATATTTTTTAACACTATTCATGTTCCTTTTTATTTCTTCTATAGTTTTATTTCTTTTAGCTGCAATCATTTTTAATGAATGGATGCTTGATAATCCTTTTATAGTTGCTTTAACTATATTAATAGGATTAGTAGAACCATAAGCTTTAGCTAAAACATTATATATACCTACAACTTCTAGTACAGCTCTCATAGCTCCACCAGCAATAATACCTGTTCCTTCATAAGCAGGTTGTATAAATACAAAAGATCCAGTATGATACCCTTTAATAGGGTACTGAATTGTATTATTATTAAGAATAATATTTATCATGTTTTTTTTAGCTTTTTCCATAGCTTTTTGTATTGCATTAGGAACTTCTTTAGCTTTACCATATCCAAAACCAATTTTCCCTTTTCCATTACCAACTACAGTTAAAGCTGTAAAAGAAAAAACACGTCCTCCTTTAACAGTTTTAGATACTCTATTAACAGAAATTAATTTTTCTTTTAATTCATTGTTTTGATGTTTAATACTATAAATATTCATAATTTTCTTTTAAAAAAATGTTAAAAGTTTAAACCTGTTTTGCGTGCAGCATCTGCTAATGCTTGAATACGTCCATGATATTTAAAACCTGAACGATCAAATGAAATATTTAAAATACCTTTTTTAATAGATCTATTAGCTATTTTATTTCCTATGAAAATAGCAGCTTTTATATTTCCAGTATATGTTAATTTTTTTTTTATTTTTTTTTCTAAAGTAGAAGCTGTTACTAAAATTTTATTGTTTATAGAAATTATTTGTGCATATATATGACGAGAAGTACGATGTATTGACAAACGTATTATTTTAAATTTTTTTAAATTTTTTCGAAATTTAGTTGCTCTACGTATACGGGCGATTTTTTTAATATTCATAATTTTTTCTTGAAACCTTTTTATTTATCTTATTTTTTTTTTGTTTCTTTAATTTTAATTATTTCATTACTATAACGAATACCTTTACCTTTATATGGTTCCGGAGGACGATAAGATCTGATCTTAGCAGCTACTTGACCTAAGAGTTGTTTATTTGTGCTTGTTAAAATTATTTCATTTGGATTTAAACATTTTCCTGTAATATCTTTAGGTAAATTAAAATTTATTGGATGTGAAAAACCTAATATGAGGTTAAGTATATTATTTTTTATGGAAAATTTATATCCTACACCAAATAATATTAATTTTTTTGTAAAACCTATTGTAACTCCAATAATCATAGATCTCATAAGAGAACTAGCAGTACCAGCTTGAGCCCAATTTTCTCTACATTTTTTTTTTGGTTTAAATAATAATTTATTTTTTTCAAAAATTATTTTAACTTTTTTATTAAACGTATTTTCTAGTATTCCATTATTACCTTTTATATTTATTTTTTGTTTACTAATAGTGATTTTAATATTATTTGGAATAATAATAAATTTTTTAGCTATTCTAGACATTATTCATATACCTTTTTTAGGATACATAACATATGATTTCTCCACCTATTCCATAATAACGTGCAGTGTAATCTGTTATTATCCCTTTAGATGTAGAAATAATAGCAATACCTAAACCAGCCATAACTTTAGGTAAAAACTTTTTTTTTTTGTAAATTCTTAATCCAGGACGACTAACACAATGTATTTTTTCTATAACTCCCTTGCCTTTAAAATATTTTAGAGTAATTTCTAATAAAATTTTTTTTCCTTTAATAAGATTAAAATTATTAATATATCCTTCATTTTTTAAAATATTAGCAATAGATTTTTTTATTTTTGAATATTGCATTAAAATTTTTGATTTACGTGATGATTGTCCATTACGTATACGTGTTAACATATCCGCAATTGGATTTTGTATACTCATATTAACATTTCCTATATAATTTTATAATAAATTACCAACTAGATTTTTTTAATCCTGGAATATCTCCTTTCATTGCAGCTTCTCTTAATTTAATTCTACTTAATCCAAATTTTCTTAAAAATGCATGTGGTCTACCAGTTAATTTACATCTATTTCTTTGTCGTGATAAACTAGAATCTCTTGGTAAAGATTGTAATTTAAATACAGCATTCCACCTTAATTTATCAGAAGTGTTTATGTCAGAAATAATTTTTTTTAATTTTATTCTTTTTAAAAAGAATTTTTTTCCTAATTTTATTCTTTTTAATTCTCGTGCTTTAATAGATTCTTTTGCCATTTCTACAACCTTTTTATGATTTAAACGGAAATTTAAAAGCTTTAAATAAAGCATAACTTTCTTCATTCGATATTTGATTAGTTGTTATTGTAATATCTAATCCACGTATATAATTTATTTTGTCAAAATCAATTTCAGGAAAAATTATTTGTTCTTTTATTCCTATACTATAATTACCATCCTTATCAAAGGATTTTTTAGATAAACCTCTAAAATCTCTAATTCTTGGTATTACTATCCATAATAAACGTTCAAAAAAATTCCACATTTTTTTTTTTCTTAAAGTAACTTTACATCCAATTGGATATCCTTTTCTTATTTTAAAAGCAGCTATTGATTTATGTGATTTTGTTATTATTGGTTTTTGACCACTAATAATAGTTAAATCATTTATAGCATTATCTAAATATTTTTTATCAGAAATAACTTTACCTACTCCCATATTTAAGGTAATTTTTTTTATACAAGGAACCTGCATTATGGAAGTATATTTAAATTTTAACATTAATTTTTTTATTATTTTATTTTTATAAAAATTATATAATTTTGACATTAAATACTATCTCTATTAATTTATTTTATATTTTTACCATTAGACTTGAAAAATCTTTTTTTTATTCCTTTATCATTATATCTAATGCCAATACGGTCAGATTTACCTGTATTTTTATTAAAAATAGCAATATTAGAAATATGAATATTTGCTTCTTGTTCTATAATACCACCTGTATGTGATATTCTAGGATTAGGTTTACTATGTTTTTTAACAATATTTATTCCTTTAATTCTTACGAATTCTTTTTTTATAAAAGATTTAATTTTTCCTTTTTTACCTTTATCTTTTCCTGTTAAAACTATTATTTCATCATTAAGATGTAATTTTTTATGTATCATATATTTATATCTCTTTTCTTTATTAAATAACTTCTGGAGCTAATGAAATAATTTTCATAAATTTTTCATTTCTTAATTCTCTAGTAATAGGACCAAAAATTCTTGTGCCTATTAATTGTTCATTAGTATCATTTAATAAAACACATGAATTATGATCAAATTTTATTATAGAACCATCAGAACGTCTTATACCCTTTTTAGTTCTAACTATAACAGCTTTTAATACATCACCTTTTTTTACTTTTCCTCGAGGAATAGCATCTTTTACGGTTACTTTAATAATATCTCCAATATTAGCATAACGACGTCTCGATCCGCCTAAAACTTTAATACACATAACATTTTTTGCGCCAGAATTATCTGCTATATTTAGTTTTGTATGTTCCTGTATCATATATATCTCTATTTAAAAATAAATATTAAATTTTATAATTAAATTACTATTTTTTTTATAATCTTAACTAGAATCCAAGATTTAGTTTTGGATAATGGACGACATTCTTTAATTTCAACCATGTCTCCAATATTACATATATTTTTTTCATCATGAACATGTAATTTCGTAGTACGATTGATATATTTACCATAAATAGGATGTTTTATTAACCTATTAATACTTACAATTATTGATTTTTCCATTTTATTACTGATTACTTTTCCTTTCAAGAGCTTTGTTTTTTTTTGCATAATTTTATGACCTTTTTTTTCTTTGTGATAAAATTGTTTTTATTCTTGCAATATTTTTTCTTGATTTTTTAAGTAAATGAGTTTGTTTTAAATTTCTTGCTGTTAATTGTATTTTTAAATTAAATTGTTCTCTAGATAAACTTAATAATTCATTTTCTAAATCTGTATTATTTTTTTTTATAATTTCACTTATTTTCATATAATATATATTTTACTTTTTTAAAAAAATAGTTTTAATAGGTAATTTAGCTACACCTAACTTAAATGCTCTGCGAGCTATTAATTCAGAAACTCCATCAATTTCATATAAAATTCTTCCAGGTTGTACTAAAGCAACCCAATATTCTACATTACCTTTTCCTTTTCCCATTCTAACTTCTAAAGGTTTTTTTGTTATAGGTTTATCTGGGAAAATTCTAATCCATATTTTTCCTTGTCTTTTAATAAAATGACTAATAGCTCTTCTTGCTGATTCTATTTGTTTAGAAGTAATTCTTCCTCTATTTATTGCTTTTATTCCATAAGTTCCAAAATTAATATTCATTCCAATAATGACACCACCATTCCTTCCCTTATGCATTTTTTTAAATTTCGTACGTTTTGGTTGTAACATTATATAAAAACCTCTTTTTTTATTTACGTCCCTTATTACGTTGTAATCGATAAGGATGATTAGTAATAGGTTTGGTAAAAATTAGTTTTTTTTTAAAATTATTCTTTAATATTTCTCCTTTAAAAATCCATACTTTTACTCCTATTATGCCATATGTAGTATGTGCTTTTGATAAACTAAAATCAATATCTGCTCTTAAAGTATGTAGTGGTACTCTACCCTCTCTATACCATTCTGTACGTGCAATTTCTGTACCACCTAAACGACCACTTACTTCTACTTTTATCCCTTTGGCACCTAATCTCATAGCATTTTGTACTGCTCTTTTCATCGCTCTTCTAAACATTATTCGTTTTTCTAATTGTGCTGATATAATATCAGCTACTAATTTTGCTTCCAATTCTGGTTTTCTAACTTCTGTTATATTAACTTGAGCTGGAACTCCTGTAATTTCAGATATTTTTTTTCTAAGTTTTTCAACATCTTCCCCTTTTTTACCTATAACTATACCAGGACGTGATGTATGAATATTAACTCTAATACTTTTTGAAGGTCTTTCTATTGTTATTTTAGAAACAGAAGCTTTTTTTAATTTTTTATTTAAAAATTCTCTTACTTGAAAATCACTATGCAAATAATTTGCATAATTTTTTGTATTTGCAAACCAAATAGAATTCCATACCTTTGTAATTCCTAATCTTAATCCATTTGGATGTGTTTTTTGACCCATTAATTTTTTCTCCAATTTTATATATTATCTGATAATATTATAGTAATATGACTGGTATATTTTAAAATTCGATCTGATCTGCCTTTAGCTCTAGGCATAATACGTTTCATATTTGTTCCTAAATCTATAAAAATTTTAAATATAAATAAATTATCTATATTTAATCCGTAATTATGTTCAGCATTAGCTATAGCAGAATTTAATACTTTTTTAATTAAAAAAGAAGATTTTTTATTAGAAAAATTTAAAATATCTAATGCTTTAGATATTTTATATCCTCTAATAATATTAGCTACTAATCTTAATTTTTGTGCAGAGGAAGGGGCATATTTATGTTTTGCTATAATTTCCATTTTTATCCTTAATTAAATATATTATATTTTATTAATAAATATATATTTATTTTTTTAAAGTTTTTTTAATTTTTTTATCTGCTGTATGTCCTCTATACGTACGTGTCGGAGAAAATTCACCTAATTTATGACCTACCATTTCATCTAAAATATATATTGGAATATGTTGTCTACCATTATGTACAGAAATAGTTAATCCGATCATATTAGGGAAAATAGTTGAACGTCTAGACCAAGTACGTAATGGTTTTTTATCTTTATTTTTTATTGATTTTTCAACTTTTTTTAATAAATGTTGATCAATAAACGGACCTTTTTTCAAAGAACGTGGCATATTTTATTACCTTTGATTAATAAAATTACTTATTACGATGTTTAATAATATATTTATCTGTTCTTTTATTATTTCTTGTTTTTTTCCCTTTAGTTTGTACCCCCCATGGGGTTACTGGATGTTTTCCAAAATTTTTTCCTTCTCCACCACCATGAGGATGGTCTATAGGATTCATTGCGGTACCTCTAACTGTTGGTCTAATTCCTTTCCATCTTTTTGCTCCCGCTTTACCAAAAGATTTTAACATATGTTCATTATTTCCGATTTCTCCTAATGTAGCTCTACAATTAGATTGAATTTTTCGTATTTCTCCTGATTTTAATCTTAAGATTGTATATGATTTTTCTTTTGAAATTAATTGCACATATGTTCCAGCTGATCTAGCAATTTGTCCACCTTTACCCGGTTTCATTTCTATATTATGTAATATAGTTCCAATAGGAATATTATTTAATGGTAGTGTATTACCAATTTTTATATTTACATTAATTCCTGATTCTACAGTATCACCAATTTTAAGATCTTTAGGAGATAAAATATATTTTTTAACTCCATCTTTATATTTTATTAATGCAATATGAGCAGAACGATTTGGATCATATTCTATTCTTTCTACTGTAGCAGGAATATTATCTTTATTTCTTTTAAAATCTATAATACGGTATAATCTTTTATGTCCTCCTCCAATATGACGAGTTGTAATACGACCTTTATTATTTCTACCTCCTGATTTATTTTTTTTTTCTATTTTAGAAGAAAGAGGTCTACCTTTAAATAAGGAATAATTGAGGGTTTTAACCATATGACGTCTTCCAGGAGAAGTGGGATTATATTTTTTAATTGTCATTTTTTATAAATTTAATCCTTATAAATTTTTGTTTATATTAAAATCAATTTTTTGATTTTTTTCTAAAATTATATATGCTTTTTTCCAATTACTACGTTGGAAATTATATTTCTTATTTTTTTTTTTTTTACCTTTTATAATTAAAGTATTAATATTTTTAACTTTTATATTAAAAATTTTTTTTATTGCTTTTTTTATATCTATTTTAGTTGCTTTTTTTAAAACTTTTATAATCAAAGTATTTGTTTTTTCTGCAACAAAAGAAGATTTTTCAGAAATATGTGGTCCTTTTATAATTTTAAAATTATATTCTTTTTGAATCATGTTAAGATCTCTTCTATATGTTTGATAGCATTGACAGTTATAATAATTTTGTTAGCATTAATTAAATAAATAGGATTTATATTAATTGAATTTTTAATTTTTATATTATATAAATTTCTAGACGCTAAGAATAAGTTTCTATCAATCAATGTTGTAATAATCATTATTTTTTTTGATAAATATTTTTTTAGTTTTTCAATTAAAATTTTAGTTTTTGGTTTACTAATATTAAATTTTTTAACTAAAATTAATCTTTTTTCTTTAATTAATTTTGAAAAAATACTTTTTAATGCATTACGAAACATTTTTTTATTAATTTTTTTATTATATATTTTATTTTTTGCTGCAAAAGTAACTCCTCCAGAGCGCCAAATTGGGCTTTTAAAAGACCCTGCTCTAGCTTTTCCTGTACCTTTTTGTTTCCATGGTTTTTTACCTGATCCTTTTACTTCTCCTCTTGTTTTTTGTGCTTTAGTACCTTGCCTTCCTATTGTTCTATAAGATTCTATTAATTGATGTATTAATGGTTTGTTATAATTCCTATTAAAAACAATATCTGAAACTATAACTATATCTTTAGTATCTTCTGTTATAATTTCCATTATAATCCCTAACTAATAATATGTTTATTTATATTAAAATTAAATTTTTATTGCTGGTTTAACAATTACATTACTTCCAGTATATCCTGGAACAGCTCCTTTTATTAACAATAAATTTTTTATAAAATCTAATTTTACTATATGTAAATTTTGAATAGTAATTTTTTTATTACCTAATTGTCCAGCCATTTTTTTACCTTTAAATACTTTACCGGGAGTTTGATTTTGCCCAATAGATCCAGGTACTCTATGTGAGAGTGAGTTTCCATGACTAGCATCTTGAGTTTTAAAATTCCATCTTTTTACTGTTCCTGAAAATCCTTTTCCTTTTGATATACCTGTTATATCTACCTTAACTATTTGTTTAAAAATATCAATATTTATTTTTTGTCCTATATGAAAATTTTCAGGATTAGAATTTTTAAGACGATATTCCCATAAAATATATCCTCCTTCTGTTTTTGCTTTTTTAAAATGTCCTATTTCAGCTTTATTCATACGACTTGTTTTTTTAAATCCGGTAGTCATTTGAATAGCATTATATCCATCATGTAAAACAGTTTTAATTTGAGTAATACGAATAGTATTAAAATGTATAACAGTTATTGGTATGGATATACCATCTTCGGTAAAGATTCTAGTCATACCCATTTTTTTTCCTATTAATCCAATCATATATTTATATATACTCTACTTAATTAATTATGTTAAAAATATAATAAATTTTATTAACCTAAACTTATTTGTACATCAACTCCTGCTGCTAAATCTAATCTCATTAATGCATCTACAGTTTTTTCTGTTGGTTCTATGATATCAACCAATCGTTTATGAGTACGGATTTCATATTGATCTCTAGCATCTTTATCAACATGAGGTGATATTAATATTGTAAACTTTTCTTTACGAGTAGGTAAAGGTATTGGACCACGAACTTGAGCTCCAGTACGTTTAGCTGTTTCAACAATTTCTGCTGTTGATTGATCAATTAAACGATGATCAAAAGCTTTTAAACGAATACGTATTCTTTGGTTCTGCATTTGACTAGAACCTCTTATTTAAAATTGAAATAACTCTCTATAAAATATATATTAAGAGAACCTGAATTTATTTAATTAGATAAAAAAATAAAAATCATATTATTATGACTTATAAAGTATAAATAAAGCAATATATTTATATATATAAAACTTTGAAAACTATATAATATTGATTATAAAATTTAAAATTTTAATTTTTTAAGTATTTTTATATAAATCAAATGATAAAAAAAAATAATAATATAACTTTATTAGCTTTCGATTATGGAACTAAAAATATAGGAGTTGCTATTGGTCAAAGTTTTATAGGTATAGCATATACCTTAAAAGTTATTAAAAATAAAAAATCAGGAGGCATTAATTGGTTAAAATTCTATAAATTAATTAAGAAATGGGAACCTAAAAAAATTATAATTGGGTTACCACTTAAAATGGATGGTAGTCAACAATGTACAACTATTTTAGCTAAGAATTTTGCTTTTCATATAAAAAAAAAATTTAATATAGAAACAATTCTCCATGATGAAAGATTAAGTACAGTTGAAGCTAAATATATTTTATTTTCAAAAGGAGGATGGCAAAAATTACAAAAAGGTGATATTAATTCTTTATCAGCATGTATTATTTTGCAAAGTTGGTTTGAACATAATAAATAAAATAATTTTTATATAATTTGAGGTTATTTTTTATGGTAACAATTATATGTTTTTTAAAACATTTAATAGATGTTTTTATTCTAATTTTTTTATTGAGATTATGGATATATTTTTCTATTCATAATTATTATAATTTTTTTGTAAAATATGTTATTTTATTAACAAATATTATTTTAAATAATATTAAAAAATTTTTTTTTAAAAACAATAAAAATGAAATTTTATCATTTATTTTAATATTAATATTAATATTTTTAAAATATCCAATATTAATTTTAATACAAAGTAAAAATTTATTTTTTCATAGTTTATTTTTTTTTATATTTGTTAGTATATTAACTTTATTAAAGTTTTTTGGATACTTATTTTTTTGGTTAATTACAATATATTTAATATTTAATATTTTTCGTATAATGAATAATGATTTAAATAATATTTTAGAAATTTTTATAAATCAAATTCTCAAAATTATAAAAATTTTTTTTAAGGATTTTTATAATATAAATATTATTTTATTTATTATTAATATAATTTTATATTTTTTAAATAATCTATTTATGGATTTATTTCCACAATTTTGGTGTTTAATATAAAAATAAATTACATGATTGCTTTTAATAAGTATTATAGTTTATATATTCATATTCCTTGGTGTTTAAAAAAATGTCCTTACTGTGACTTTTATTCAACTATTTTTATAAAAAATAATAAACAAATACAAGAACAATATATAAAAAATTTATTATTAGATTTAAAAAAAACTCTATTTTTTATTAAAAAGAAAATTTATATTAAAAGTATTTTTTTAGGAGGAGGTACTCCAAGCTTACTAGATGAAAAATTAATATTTTTCCTTTTACATGAAATAAAAAAAAAAATTTATGTTTTGAAATCAGCTGAAATTACTATTGAGATTAATCCATCTTCCATTTCTGAAAAAAAAATCAAAAGTTATTTAAATAGTGGTATTAACCGTTTTTCAATTGGAATTCAAAGTTTTAATGATAAAAGTTTAAAAATTTTAGGAAGAATACATAATTCTAAAGAAGCTATTAATGCTATTAATATTTTAATTAAACAAAAAATATCAAATTTTAATTTAGATATAATTTATGGTATACCTGGGCAAACTTTACAAGATTCTTATAATGATTTATATAAAGCAATTTCATTTAAACCTAATCATATTTCATGGTACCAATTAACTATTGAAAAAAATACAATTTTTGAAAAATTTAAACCAAAAAATTGGTTAAATGATGATTTATTATGGAAAATATTCTTGCAAGGTAAAAAAATACTTTTTAAAAATAAATATTTACAATATGAAATTTCTTCCTTTGTTAAAAACAAAAAATTTATATGTCAACATAATTTAAATTATTGGTATTTTGGTAATTATATAGGTATTGGTTGTAATTCTCATAGTAAAATTACTTTATTAAATAATAAAATTATTAGAATTATTAAAAATAATAATATTCAACAATATATAAATGGTAATTTTTTTAATTCTATAAAAATAATTTCACATAAGGATATAATATTTGAATTTTTCTTAAATCGTTTTAGATTATATAAAAAAATACATAAAAAGGAATTTCAAAAAGTAACAGGAATAAAAGTAATAAAAATTATACCTTTAATTCAAAAAGCATTAAAAATAGGTTATTTAAAGAAAATTAATGATTATTGGATTATAACTAATCAAGGTTATTTATATCTAAACGACTTATTAGAAATTTTTATTTAGAAATTATAATTTTTTTATATTCTATATAATATATTTTCTTTTTCTTAATTTGAGCTTTATTTAAGAATTTAGTTTTTTTTAAATAAAAATTTAAATTTTTATATATGTTATTATATTGATTAGATTCTAAAATCATAAATTTATTATTATTATTAATATTTTTTATATTTAAAATAATATTATTTTTATAATCTTGACAATCAGTTATTATATATAATAATCCATTATTTTTTAATTTTAAAAAAATAATTTTTAAAAAATCTTGTTTTAGTAGTCTTCTTTTTTTATGTTTTTTTTTTGGCCAAGGGTCTGGAAAATAAAATTGAATTAATTTAATTGAATAATCAGGTATCATATTTTTTAAAACAAAAAAAGCATCATAATAAATTAATTTTAAATTTTTAATTTTATTTTCTATAATTTTTTGAAGACAATTTATAATTCCTGGTAAATATACTTCTATCCCAATAAAATTATATTTAACATTTTTCATTGCAAAATTAATAATATTGTTATCTATTCCAAAACCAATATCAATAATAATTGATAATTTATTATCAAAAATATCTGAAAAATTTAAATATTTATTTTCATAATTAATATTAAAAAGATTAAAATATTTATTAAAAATTATTTGTTTAGATTTCTTTAATTTTCTATAACGACAAGTAAAACTTTTTATATTGTTATTCATACTTTATATATAAGTAAATAATTTTTAAAATAGTAATTATATATTATATAATTAAAAATAAAATATAGAAGAAATTTATGTCAAAAAAAATTTTTTGTATTTATTTTCAATGTAAAATGATTAAATTAAATTATAAAGTATATCCAGGTGATATAGGAGAAATTATTTATAATCATATTTCTTATGAAGCATGGAGTAAATGGTTAATTTATCAAACTAAATTAATTAATGAAAGAAAATTAAATATGATAAAAGAAAAACATATTCTCTTTTTAGAAAGAGAAATGATTAATTTTTTATTTAAAAATAATAAAACTTTATTTTTTAATAAAAAAAACTATGGAGCTAAGCGGAATTGAACCGCTGACCCTCTGCGTGCAAAGCAGATGCTCTACCATCTGAGCTATAGCCCCTAAAAATTTTATAGGCTTGAGTGGATTTGAACCACCGACCTCACCCTTATCAGGGGTGTGCTCTAACCATCTGAGCTACAAGCCTTTTATATATAAAAGAAAATATATTTTAATTAATTCATATTTTAGAATAAATGTCAACTATTATATATTTAAAATATAAATTTTCTTTTTTTTTAAATTATAATTTTAATTTTTTCAAAAGGTTATAAATATTATGTCTTTTTATAAAAATTTCATTTATTTTTTTACACAGTTTTTATTAATTATTATTTTATTTTTTTATTATAAAAAAATAGAAAAAATTAAAAAATATTTAACAAAAAAAATAAAAGAAAATATACAACTAGAAATTAAATTAATAAAAAAAACAGAACAAATAGAATTTTTACAAAATTTAAAAATAGAAAATAAAAATTTAAATAAAATAATATCTAATCAAATGGAAGTTATTCTTAATTTAAAAATAAAAGTTAAAGAAATTAAAACAAAATTAAATGATAATATTGTTTTTTTTAGTAAAAAAGAAAAATTAATTATAAATAATAATCATTATTTAAATATAGAATTTCAAAATTTAGCTAATAAAATTTTAGAAAAAAGTGAAAAAAGAATAAATCAATATAATAATCAAAACATAAAAAATATTATTTCTCCTCTAAATATAAAATTAGAATCTTTAAAAGAACAATTACAAAAAAATTTAAATCAAGAATCATTAGAACGAAATATATTAACTAATGAAATTAAAAATTTAAAAAAATTAAATATACATATTTCTAAAGAAGCTATAAATCTTACTAATGCTTTAAAAGGAAATAATAAAATTCAAGGTATTTGGGGAGAATTAGTATTAAATAAAATTTTAGAATCTTCTGGATTAAGGAATGGATATGAATATGAAACACAAAAAAAGATTGAACTAAAAAATGAAAAAAAAATACAACCAGACGTCATTATTAATTTACCTTATAATAAAAAAATAATTATAGATTCTAAAATGACTTTAATAGCATATGAACGTTATTTTAATACTAATGATAAAAACAAACAAAAAAAAGCATTAAATGATCATATATTAGCTATTCGTAATCATTTAAAAATATTAAGTAGTAAAAAATATCAGTATGCATTCAGATTAAAATTATTAGATTATATTATAATGTTTATTCCAATTGAATCTGCTTTTTCATTAGCAATGAATTTTAAACCTTCTTTATTATATGAAGCATTAAAATTAAATATTATGTTAGTTAGTCCTACAACATTAATGATCTCTTTAAGAACTATAGAAAATTTATGGCGTTTTGATAAGCAAAATAAAAATTCTTTAGTTATTGCTAATAAAGCTACAAAATTATATAATAAAATTCGTTTATTCGTAGAAGACATATATACTTTAGAAAAACATCTTAATAAACTACAAATTAGTTATAATTCAGCTATTAAAAAATTATTTAAAGGAAAAGGAAATATAATTTCTCAAGCTGAACATTTTCGTGATTTAGGTATAGAAGTAATAAATAAAATTAATAAAAATATTATAAATAAAAATTAAAATAAAATATATAAAGAATACTTTATTTATTTTTAATCTGAATATTTAACAAACAAAAAATTTAAAAAAGATATATATAGTAATTTTATTACTAAAGTTATTAAAAATAATATATATAAAATATTATTTACAGAATATTACTATTCAAGATAGTATAAATACTTATAAAATAATTAAAAAATATAGAAATAACTGTTTGTTGGTTTATAATAAATATATATTTTTTATTATTATGCTAACTTAGGAATAATTACATGTTAATATAATAAAAAAATTATTATCTTTTCATAAACAACTTATATTAACATCATATTATTCTCTTCCTGTATGTTTACATTACAGTAATTCTTTTAAAACTTTTTTAAAATATTAAAAGTTTAGAAGAATAAAATTTTTAAAATTAATTATAATATATTGTTTTTCTGGAAATTAATATGAATTAAAAAAATGTTTAGATATAAATATTTTAATCAATCAGTATAACAAAATTATTTTTTAATAAAAAATATAGAAAATGCTCTAATTAAAAACAATAAGATTAATTCCTAAAAAAAATTATTAATTGGAACTGATTCTCCATTTTTCTTTTTTAAAGAAACATATAATAAAATCTATAAAAAATTAAAGAGGGGAAAATAAACTTTTATTATTACCTAATTTTTTAAAAAAATATTCATTCTTAAATATGTAAATAAAAAAACTAGTTTAATATTTTAAATTTAAATAAAATAATTGAAATTATTAATTTTATAAATTAGAATAAACTTTATTTATTATTAAATAAATATTAGTTATGAAATTCAAAATAATATTTTTATAATTTTAATTAAGAGAAAAAAATAATGTATTTAGTTTCTAGTATATCTCAATTAATGACTGGAAAAATAAAAATTAATAGTAAAATATCTATAGGAGGATGGGTTCGTAATAGAAGACATTCTAAATTAGGTATTTCTTTTATTAATTTATATGATGGTTCATGTATACATGATATACAAATTATTGCAAATAATAAATTAAATAATTATAAAAAAGAAATTTTATCCATTACTAGTGGATGTTCTTTAAAAGTTAAAGGAATATTTAAATATTCACCTAAAAATTTACAAATTTATGAAATTTATGCATTAAAAATAGAAATTTTAGGTTGGATTAATAATCCTGGGAAATATCCTATCTCTCCCAAAAAACATAGTTTAAAATATTTAAGAGAAGTTTCTCATTTAAGATCTAGAACAAAAATAATTAGTTGTATTACAAGAATTAAACATAATATAGCGTTACATATACATAATTTTTTACATAAAAAAAATTTTTTCTGGATAAATACACCTTTAATCACTACATTAGATACAGAAGGATCAGGAAAAATGTTTAGAGTATCAACTTTAGATTTATCAAAACTTGAATATAAAAAACATACAAATATTTTTAAAAAAGATTTTTTTGGTAAAGAAGCATTTTTAACTGTTTCTGGACAATTAAATTTAGAAACATATGCTTGTTCTATGTCTAGAGTTTATACTTTTGGACCTACTTTTAGAGCTGAAAATTCAAATACTAAACGTCATTTAGCTGAATTTTGGATGTTAGAAGTAGAAATAGCTTTTTCTGATTTAAAATATATTATTAATTTTATAGAAAAAATGTTAAAAAATATTTTTCAATACGTTTTAAATTTTCATGAAAACGAAATTTCTTTTTTATCTAAAAAAATTGATAAAAATCTATTTAATAAAATTAATAAAGTTTTATTAAATAAATTTAATGTAATTGAATATACTGAAGCTATAAATATTTTAAAAAATTGTAAAGAAAAATTTTCTCATTTAATTATATGGGGTGAAGATCTTTCAATAGAACATGAAAAATATTTAACAAATAAATATTTTAATAATATAGTAATAATATATAATTATCCTAAAAATATTAAAGCATTCTATATGTATTTAAATAATGATAAAAATACTGTAGCATCTATGGATGTTTTGTTACCTGATATAGGTGAAATTGCAGGAGGCTCTCAAAGAGAAAATAGAATAAATATATTAGATAAAAGATTAAAAGAATTTAAACTTAATAAAAATGATTATTGGTGGTATCGTGATTTAAGAAAATATGGTACAATTCCTCATTCTGGATTTGGTTTAGGTTTTGAAAGATTAATATCATATATTACAGGAATATATAATATTAAAGATGTAATTCCATTTCCAAGAACTCCTTATAATGCAAAATTTTAAAAATTTTCTATAAATATCGAAAAATAATTTTTTTATAAGTTTTATTATATATTTTATATAAATATTAATTATTATCAAAGGTAAGGATAAAAAATTATGAAATATAATATATTAAAATTTTTAATACCTTTTTTACTAATAATTAGTAATATTAATATTACTAATGCTAGTGAAATTTATAATAAAAATGGAGAAAAGATAGATTTATATGGATTTTTAGATATTAAAAAAGCATATTCTAAAGATAGAGAAGATATTCCTAAAAAATATGAAAATATTATATCAAATATGATTATTGGTCTTAAAGGAAAAACTAATATTTTTAATGATGTGTATGGTTATACTCAATTTGAATTTAGTTTACCAATAAATCAAAATACTGAAATAGATAAAAATATTTTTCCGTCTATACGTTTAGGTTTAATAGGTTTAAATTTTAATCATGGTAACAGTTCTTTAGATTTTGGTAGAAATTATGGAATATTGTATGATACAACTTCCTATATTAAAAAAGATTCTTTTTTTACAGATGATTTAATGTATAATTATAATGATAAATTTATGTTTGGAAGAACAAATAATCTCTTAACATATAGAAATAAAAATTTTTTTGGTTTAATTAAAGGATTAGAAATTGCATTGCAGTATAAAAGTCCTCATTTTTATACTGAAGATAATGTGTTTTATGATGAACATAATAATGATGAAAATCGTGATATTTTTGTAGAAAAAGAAAAAAATAAAAAAGGATGGGGTGCTTCAATTGGATATAAAATAGGAAATTCTGGAGTAAGTATTACAGGATCTTATTTTAATTCTTCCAAAATAATTGATAAAAATGATGAATTAAAAAAAGTTTTTTCTATAAAAAATACAAATCATAAAAATGATGATAATATAAATGCTTTTTCAATTGGAGCTAAATATGAAAAAAATAATATTTATTTAGCTACTGTATTTAGTAAAGCAAAAAATTCATTAACATATTTAGATAAACATAGTTATTCTTTTGCTCATAAAATTAAAAAATTAGAAATTATTGGACAATATAAATTTGATAATAATTTAAAAGCTACTATTTCTTATGTTCAAACAGAAGGAAATAATATTCCTGCTGGATATCATTATTTAGGTGGAAATATAAATTTTTTAAAATATATATCAATTAATACAATTTATAAATTTAGTAAAAATTTATCTGCTTATTTTGATTATCGTATTAACTTATTAAACAAAAAAGATAGATACATAAAATCAAATGATATTTTTACAAAAAATCTTTTTGGGATAGGTATAATTTATAATTTTTAAATAATAAATTATTACTTGCTAGCTATTTCTTAAATTTAATAATTTTATAAAAAATAAATCTTAGAAATAGTTAGTTTTTTTTTGTAACCAAGGATTATTTATAATTTCATCATTAATATTAGTTTTTTCTCCATGACCTGGTAAAATTATAGTATTTTTATTTAAAGAAAAAATTTTTTTTTTTATAGAATAAAGTAAAATGTTAAAATTACTTTTTGGTAAATCTGTTCTACCTATACTATTTTTAAAAATAGTATCTCCTGATATTAAAATATTATTTAATTTATTAAAAAAAATTACATGACCTGGAGTATGACCGGGACAATGATAAGTTTGTAAAATAATTTCTCCTATATAAATATTTTGATTATTTTTCAACCATATATTATTTTTAAATATACAATATGGAAGTTGAAATAATTTATTTTGTAATTCTATATTTTTTATCCAAAAAATATCTTTTTTGTGAGGACCTAATATAGGAATATTTAAAATTTTAGATAAATTATAGGCTGCACCGATATGGTCTAAATGACCATGAGTTATTAAAATTTTTGTTATATTTAAATTATATCTATTTAAAATTTTTAAAATTTTTAAATATTCCCCGCCAGGATCAATAAGAGCTGCATTTAATGTTTTTTTACACCATATAATATAACAATTTTGATTAAAATTTGTAACAGTAATAATAATATAGTTCATAATAATAATATTTATTAACTTCTTTGTATTATTTAATTAATATAATAATGTATATTATTCACATTTTGCTGCTTTAAAAGCTTCTGTCATTACATTAGAAAAATTATTTTTTTTACTTTTTTTAATAATTTTATTTTCTATAATATTTAAATTAATAGTTATATAAACTATTCTATTTTTACGATCAATATTACTAATTTTACCTGCTATATTTTGTCCTTTTTTAAAATATTTTAAAATGTTATCAATTTTATGATTTTTATATTCAGTTAATTTAACATTTCCTAATATGCCATCTTTAAATTTTAATTTAATATTTTTTTTATCTATATCGGTAATAATACCTGTTACGATATTATTTTTTTTTTGTTCTACTAAATATGTATTTAAAGGATCTTCTGTTAATTGTTTAATACCTAAAGAAATTCTTTCTCTTTCAGAATCTACTTGTAAAACTATAGTTGTAATATCATTACCTTTTTTATATTTATTAACTTCATTTTCTCCGTTATTTATCCATGATAAATCAGATAAATGAACTAATCCATCTATACCACCAGTTAAACCAATAAAAATACCAAAATCTGTTATGGATTTTATTTTACCTTGAACATGATCACCTTTATCATAATTTTTTGAAAATTCTAACCAAGGATTAATTGTACATTGTTTAATACCTAAAGAAATTCTTCTTCTTTCTTCATCAATATCTAAAACCATAACTTCAACTTTATCATTAACATTTACTATTTTTGTAGGATGTATATTTTTATTTGTCCAATCCATCTCTGATACATGAACTAATCCTTCTACTCCTTCTTCAATTTCAACAAAACAACCATAATCTGTTAAATTTGTTACTCTTCCTAATAATTTACTATTTTCAGGATAACGTGTTGATATAGACTTCCAAGGATCTTCTCCTAATTGTTTTAATCCTAATGAAACACGAGTTTTATCTTTATCAAATTTTAATATTTTAATTTTAATTTCTTCACCAATATTAACAATTTCGCTTGGATGTTTAACTCTTTTCCAAGCCATATCTGTAATGTGTAATAATCCATCTACTCCACCTAAATCAACAAAAGCACCATAGTCAGTAAGATTTTTAACTAATCCTTTAATTTCCATCCCTTCATATATAGTATTAAGTAAATGATTTCTTTCTGCACTATTTTCTAATTCAATAACAGCTTTTCTAGATACAACAACATTATTTCTTTTTTTATCTAATTTTATAACTTTAAAATCTAATTCTTTACCTTCTAAATGAGAAGTATCTCTAATTGGTCTAATATCTACCAAAGATCCGGGTAAAAAAGCTCTAATACTATTAAGTTCTACGGTAAAACCTCCTTTTACTTTACCAGTAATAATTCCTTTAATATTATTATTATTTAGATTAGCTTTTTCTAAAATTAACCAAGATTCATGTCTTTTAGCTTTTTCTCTAGATAAAATAGTTTCACCAAATCCATCTTCTATTGAATCTAATGATACATCTACAATATCTCCTACTTTAATTTCAATATTTCCTTGAGAATTTTTAAACTGTGAAATAGGAATACAAGATTCTGATTTTAATCCAGCATCTACTAAAACAATATCTTTTTCAATAGAAATAATAATTCCGGAAATTATGGATCCTAAATTAATAATTTTATTTTTTAATGATTTTTCAAATAACTCTGCAAAACATTCATTCATATTAGTAACTTTGAAATATTTTATAATAAATATCCACTTAAATCATATTAAGTATTATTTTTTAAAAAACTCATATATTCCTTTTATGAGAGAAATTTAAATATAATATTATATTATATTGAATATAAATATTCATATAAAATTAACATTAATAAAAATTTTCTGCAACTATATAATATATATATCGTCAATCTATTTAATTCTATTTTTTAAAAAATAAAATTTTTTAATTATTAAAATAAATAATTATAACTGATTTAATTATAAATACTAATTTTTTCAAATTCTTTAAAAAAATTTGGATATGTTTTACTAGTACAATTAGGATTAATAATATTTACTGAGTTATTAGATAATGATAATAATGAAAAACACATAGCTATACGATGATCGTTATATGTTTCAATTATAACTTCTTTTATATATTTAGGAGGAGAAATAATAATATAATCATAACCAGTAATAATTTTTGCACCAGTTTTTTTTAATTCATTAGACATTGCTTTTAAACGATCAGTTTCTTTAACTCTCCAATTATATATATTTTTTATAGTTGTAATTCCTTTTGCAAATAAACTAGTAACGGCTAGAGTCATAGCTACATCTGGGATATCATTTAAATCCATATTTACTGATTTTAAAGTATTCTTTGTACAACTAATATAATTTTTACCATAATTTATTATCGCCCCCATTTTCTGTAAAATATTAACATATTTAACATCACCTTGAATACTATTTTTATTTATATTCTTTAATTTTACTGTACCTCCTTTAATTGCTGCAGCAGATAAAAAATATGATGCAGAAGATGCATCTCCTTCTATAATATATTCTCCAGGAGAAATATAATTTTGTTGTCCAGAAATTTTAAATTGCTGATAATTATAATTATCTACATGAATACCGAAAATTTTCATTAATTTAATAGTTATATCAATATATGGTTTTGATACTAAATTATTTGTAATATTAATTAAGGTATTTTTTTTTATTAAAGGACTTATCATTAGTAATGATGTTAAAAATTGACTAGAAATAGAACCTTCTATTTTAAGAAAATTAGTACCTTGAAAACCTCCTTTTATATGGATAGGAGGAAAATTTTTTTTTTCTAAATATTTTATAATAGCTCCACCATTTTTTAATGAATCTACAAGATGTTTTATCGGTCTTTCTTTCATTCTTGGTTCACCAGTTAAAATAATATCACATTTATTACTTAATGATAATATAGCTGTTAGTGGTCTGATCACTGTTCCTGCATTTCCAAGAAATAATTTTAATTTTTTTTTAGGTTTAAAAATTCCATTATTTCCTATAATTAAACATTCTTTTTTATTTTTTGATAAAATAAATTTAGTATTTAATTTTTTTAATGCATTTAACATATGATTAATATCATCACTATCAAGTAAATTTATTACTTTAGTATTACCTTTAGCTAAAGCTGATAATAAAAGTACTCTATTAGAAATACTTTTAGATCCAGGTAAAAATATAGAACCTTGAATTTTATGAATAGGTTTTATGGTTAAAATATTTTTCATATATATATTATTTCTTATTTTTATTAAATTTTAAAATAATCATATCATTTATGCATATATTTTTTCAAAATCATTCATAAAATTTATTAATTTTTTAACACCTTCTATAGGCATTGCATTATATATAGAAGCTCTTATACCTCCTATAATTTTATGACCTTTAAGATAAAATAATCCATTTTCTTGTGATTTTTGTAAAAATAAATTTTCTTTTTCTGGATTTTTTAAATGAAAAACAACATTTGTTATAGATCTATTACAATGTTTAATTTTATTTATATAAAATTCACTTTTATCTATAGTAGAATAGAGTAATTCTGCTTTTTTTTTATTTATTTTACTAATATATTTAACACCCCCTTTTTTTTTTAACCATTTTAAAACTAATCCTGATAAATATAAAGAAAAAGTAGGAGGAGTATTAAACATTGAATTATGTTTAAATATAACTGTATAATCTAATACTGAAGGTATTTCTTTTCTTTTTTTATTTTTATTTAAAATTAAATCTTTTTTTATAATTAAAATAGTTAATCCTGCTGGACCAATATTTTTTTGTGCACTTGCATATATCATTCCATAATCTTTAATATTAATTTCTTTTGCAAGAATAGAAGATGATAAATCTGCAATAATAGTTTTATTGTTGAATATAGGTTTTTCATTTATTGCAATACCTTCTATTGTTTCATTAGGACAATAATGTATATATTTTGAATTATTATTTAATTTCCAATATTGCATTTTTTGAATATAATATATTCCATTTTTTTTTTTTACTGGATTAATAATATTGGGTTTACAATATTTTGTAGCTTCTTCTATTGCTTTATAAGACCAGTGACCAATATTTGCATAATCGGCTGTTTCATTATAATATAATAAATTCATTGGTATAGCTGAAAATTGTGTTCTAGCTCCTCCTTGACAAAATAATATTGTATACTGTGATGGAATATTAATTAATTCACGTAAATCTTTTTTTATATTTTCAATTAAATTTATAAAATCATCACTACGATGACTAATTTCCATAACAGAAACATTTAAATTATTCCAATTTATTAACTCATTTTGTGCTTTTTTTAAAACTTCATGAGGTAATGAAGCAGGACCAGGACTAAAATTAAATATATTTTGCATGATTATATAATCCTAAAAAATTGAAGTTAAAATATAATAGTTTTATTTCAATTGTGTATTGTTAGTATACATAGACATTATAATACCAAAATTGGTCATAATAACTACAAGAGATGTTCCACCATAACTAATTAATGGTAACGGGATTCCAACAATAGGTAATAAACCACTTACCATACTCATATTAATAAATGTACATAGAAAAAATACTGATATTATACCTCCAATTATTATTTTATTAAAAAGAGCATGACATTCTAATGATAGAAATAAACTTCTTCCTATTAATAATATATATAAAATAATTAATAATAATACTCCTACAAAACCAAATTCTTCGGCAAATACAGAAAATATAAAATCAGTATGTTTTTCTGGTAAAAAATTTAATTGTGATTGCGTTCCATGTAGCCATCCTTTACCAAATAAACCTCCAGACCCGATTGCTGTTTTAGACTGAAAAATATGATATCCTTTACCTAATAAATCATAATGAGTTTTTAATAACATTAACATTCTTTCTCTTTGATAATCATGTAATAAAAAAACCCATGCAAAAGGAAGAAACATTATAAATAAGATAATACTATTCAAAATTTTTTTCCAAGATAGTCCTGCTAAAAATAGGATAATAGAACCAGATAAACCAATTAATATAGCAGTACCTAAATCTGGTTGTTTCGCAACTAATATAGTAGGTATTAATATAAGAATCATTGCTTTTAAGAAGACTTTTGTAGTAATATAATAATTAGCATCATCTATAATACTTGCAACAACTAAAGGAACTGATATTTTAGCTATTTCAGATGGTTGAAATTTAAAAAAATTAAGATTTAACCATCTTTTAGCTCCTTTTGTTGTATGACCAGCAAATTCTACAGCAATTAATAAAAAGATAGAAAATACATAAAATAAAAAAGAATATTTTTTATAAATATTTGGAGGAATTTGTACTGCTATCAACATAATTGTAAAACCTATACCAATTTGTATTAATTTATTTTTAAAAAAAATATGATTTTGTATATCTGTTACACTCCATGTTATAAATAAACTAATTATTAAAATTAATATAATTAATAATAATAAGATTAAATCTATATGTAATACAGAATGAATAAAATAATTTAAATTTTTTTTTTTCATAATAAAATCGTATAATTAAATTTTTACGTTAAAAATTTTTTTTGGTTAGCAAAAATATAATCTAAAATTTTTCTTAAAATATCTCCAATTAATATATTTTTATTACTATTTTCTATAATAATAGTAATAGCTATTTTAGGATCATTAAAGGGAGCAAAAGCTATTATAAGCTTATGATCTCTTAATTTTTCTTCTATTGTATTTATATTATATTTTTTTTTATTTTTTAAGTTAAAAACTTGTGCAGTTCCAGTTTTTGCTGCTACATTATAATTTTTTACATTAGAAAAATATTTATATAAAGTACCATTTTTTTTATTTACTACATTAAACATTCCTTTTTTTACTATATTCCAATATTGGAAAGGTAAATTTACTATTTTTTTATATTTTGGAAAAGAATAATATTTAAAAATATTGTCTAATTTTTCCATTTTATAAAGATGAAGAGTTTTAGTAACACCATTATTAATTAATATAGTTAAGGCGTTATGTATTTGTATAGGAGTAGCGTTCCAATAACTTTGTCCTATCCCAACTGAAATAGTATCTCCTATATACCAAGGATTTTCTATATTTTGTAATTTCCATTTTTTTGTAGGCATATTACCTAATTGTTCATTAAAAAGATCTATATTTGTTAATTTCCCATAACCAAATTTGTTCATCCATTTATGAATTTTATTAATACCTATATTATAGGCTAATTGATAAAAAAAAGAATCTGATGATTCTTGTAATGCTTTATTAATATTAAGATAACCATGTCCATTTTTTTTCCAATCTTTATAAATTTGGTTAAATTTAGGAATTTTCCACCATCCTGGATCAAATAATATTGTATTTTTATTGATTAAATTTAAATTTAATGCTAACAAAGCTATATATGGCTTAATAGTAGAAGCCGGGGGATAAATACCTTGAATAGCTCTATTTATTAGAGGTTTATTATTATTTTTTAATAAAAAAATTAATTTTTTTTTTTCATTATTATTAATAAATAAATTAGGATTAAAACTTGGGGTAGAAACCATAGCTAAAATTTCACCATTTCTAGGATTACTAATGATAACAACTCCTTTTTTATCTTTCATTAATAAATAAATATATTTTTGTAAATTATAATCAATTGTTAAATAAAGATCACTCCCTGTATATGCTTCTTTTTTACAAATATTATATTTATAAAAACCTTTATTATCTATAGCTATTTTTTGATAACCAGGAATACCATATATTTTTTTTTGATAATATTTTTCAATACCATTCATTCCTATTGATGATTTGTCAGTAAAATTTTTTACAGAATTTTTATTCCTAAAGATAATTTTCTTTTTTATATTATGATAATTAATATATCCAATTATATGTGCAAATAAACTTCCTTGTGGATAAAAACGTTTTTGATAAATTTTAAGAGATATTTTAGGAAATTTATATTTATTTACTAAAAATTTGGATACTTGAATATTATTTAAATCTATTTTTAAAATAATATTTTTTAATGAATTATTTTTTATTCTTTTTTTTATTAAATTTATCAAATTATATTTATCAATTTTTAAGTTTAATAATTTTTTTAAATTTATAATTTTTGTTAAAAAAGTATCATTATTATTAAGTTTAATTTTAATTTGATAAAAACTTTTATTTTTAGCTAAGATTATCCCATTTCTATCATAAATTAATCCCCTATTTGGTTTTAAAAAAAAAAAACTAGAATAATTTTTTTCAGATTGTAATTTATATGCTTTATAAGATTTTATTTGTAAATAATATAAATTATATATTAGAATAGACAGTAATATTAAAGATACTTTAATTAAAAATTTTATCCTTTGTAAAAAAATTTTTAATGTTATTGTATAATTTTGTAAAAAATTATATTTTATACTCATTATTATTTTTATACCTATATTATTCAAAATATTTTATGAAATTAAAAAAATTAATTTTTCTAAATCAATCCAAAAATATTTTTCTGTATAATCATTTATTATAAAACTTTTCATGTTTATTTCAATTTCTAATAATAATTTAAATATTAAATATAATTTTTTATTATTTATTTTCTTTAATATTTGTTTATAAAAATATTCTTTAGATAAAGGTATTAGAAATTTTTTTAAAATTATATTTAAAGGATATTTTTTTAAATTTCTATATATTTTAAAAATTAAAAAAATAGTTTTTTGTAATTTATTAAAAACTAAAAAAATATTTTGTTTGTTATTTTTCATTTGTTTAATAATTTCAAAACTATTTTTTACATTACCTAATAAAATAGAATTAATTAAATTATTATCTTTTATATAAGAAATATTACTTAAATAGTTTTGGTTTTTATCATGTATATAAATATCTTCTATAATTTGATTTAATAACATTAAATTTTTTGAATATAAATTTTTTAAAAAACTACAATTTTTTTTATTTATAATTAAATTTAATTTTTTAAAACGATAATAAATCCAATTAGTTAGTTGTTTATTATTTAATTTATTAAATTTTAAAAATATTAAATATTTATTATTTATAAAATTTTTTATAATTTTTTCTGTATATAAATTGAAATAATCATGAATTTCTAAAATTAGAATATTATTGATATTTATATAATAAATTAAATTAATAATATTATTTTTAAATTTAAAGAAAATTTTTTTATTTAAACAAATTAAATGTATTATTTGTTTTTTATAAAAAAAATCAGTTATAATAAATTTAGAAAAAATATCATCCCAGATAGTATCATTATCAATGATAATTATCTTATTTTTAAGATAACCTAATTTTATTAATTTTTTAAATAACAGATTTATACTTTTTTTAATAAAAAAAATTTCATCTCCTGTGAGAATATAACAAAAATATTTTTTGTTATAAATATTTTTATTAAAATTATTTAATAATATTTTATTCATTTTTTTATTTAAAATTATTTATTTAAAGAATATTTTTATTTTATAAACATAAAAAAATATTATTATTTTTTTTTTGTTACTATATTAAATATCTTTTGTGGTATATATATTATTTTTAAAATTTTAGTATTTATTAAAAGTTTAGATATTTTATTATGTAGTAATATATATTCTTTAATATAATTTTGATTATCTTTATATTTATTTAGCATAGATATAATATATTTTTTTTTTCCATCTATTTGAATTACAATGTTAAATTTATTATTTATTTTTTTAGTATCAATTTTTGAAATTATAGGCCATAACTCATAATCTATATTATTTTTATTACCCATATATTTCCATAAGACAAAACAAATATGTGGAGTAAAAGGATAAAGCATTTTTAATATAGATAATATACTATTAAAAATAATAGTATAATCAATATTATTATATATTTTATATTTTAAAATTTTATTAAATAAAATCATAATTGATGATATTGCTGTATTAAAAGATTGATTTTTTTCAAAATTATTTGTTACTTTAATAATAATTTCATTTATATAATTTTGTATTATTAGTTGTTTTTTATTATAAGAAAAAGATAATTTAGTTTTTTTAATTTTTTGATAATTATTAGATAATTTTCTATATTTATAAATAAATTTCCATATTTTTTTTAAAAATCTATACATTCCTTTAATTCCCGTTTCTTGCCATTCTAAATCCATTGTTGGAGGAGCTGCAAACATAATAAAAAGACGTAAAGAATCTGCTCCATATTTTTCAATAATATTTTGAGGATCAATACCATTATTTTTAGATTTAGACATTTTAATCATACCATTATTAATTACTTTTCTTCCTTCATTATTAATAAAAATATTATTTTTTTTATCAAAAAAAATATTTTTTTCGTTAATCCAATGATATTTTTTTTTTTCATCTATATAATAATAAGAATTAGCTAATACCATTCCTTGACATAATAATTTTTTAACTGGTTCATTAGTATGTAATAATCCTATATCTCTCATTAATTTATGAAAAAAACGAAAATATATTAAATGCATAGTAGCATGTTCTATGCCACCAATATATTGATCTACAGGTAACCAATATTTAGCAGTTTTTTTATTTATCATATTGTTTTTTTCATTAGTACAAGTATATCTTGCGTAATACCATGAGGATTCTATAAAAGTATCAAATGTATCTGTTTCTATTTGACCTATTATTCCGTTATGATTATATTGAAACCAATCTAAATTATTTTTAATTTTTTTACTATAACTTTCTTTAATATTTTTATTGAATAATTTTTCTGGAAAAATAAGCGGTAAATCTTTTTGTTTTAATGGTATAAATTTTTTATTTTTTTGAATAATTATAGGAATTGGTGTTCCCCATATACGTTGCCTTGAAATACTCCAATCTTTTAAATTAAAATATTTTTTATAAAATGCTTGTTTTTTTAAAATTAAATATTTAATAATTAATTCATTATTATTTTTAATATTATTAGATAAATTTAATATTTTATTTTTTATAACCGATATATTATATTTATTTATAAAATTATAGTCTTGTTTATTATTTTTTGGATTACTAATAGTAGCTTTAATTTCATTATAATTAGACAAATAATTTACAATTATTATTGGTATTTTTTTTTTTAAAATAGTATTCTGTGCAAATAATTCACTATTAATATATTTTATATTATTAATTAAAAAATTATTATTTTCTAAATAAGATTTAGATGAATATTTATTAATATATTTTTTAATTTTTTTATTATCTATAAATTTTTTACATATTGGATGATTGTATAAAATTTTAATAAAAGAAATATTATTAATAATATAATAATATTTTTTTTCTATAAATACACTAAATGTATAATTAATATTATAAATTTTAAAAATTATTTCTATTCCTTCTATTTTACCAATCCAATTTTTTTGCATATTTTTTACTTTTTTAGGCCAACCATCTAAAAATTTTAAATCATTAAGTAATTCTTCAGCATAATTAGTAATTTTTAAAAACCACTGTTGAACTATTTTTTTTGTAACAGTACTATTACATCTCCAACAACATTTATTAATTACTTGTTCGTTAGCTAATATAGTTTTATCTATAGGACACCAATTAACTATATCATCTTTTTTATATGCTAAGCCTAATTTATATAATTTTAAAAAAAACCATTGTTCCCAACGATAATAATTAGGATCACATGTTGTAATTTCTCTATTCCAATCAAAACTAAATCCTAATAATTTTAATTGTTTTTTCATATATAAAATATTATTTTTAGTCCATATATTAGGAGATATATTATGATTATGAGCAGCTATTTCGGCTGGTAATCCAAAAGCATCCCATCCAATAGGATGTAAAACATTTTTACCTAACATACGTTGATATCTTGCAATAACATCTCCTATAGTATAATTACGTACATGTCCCATATGTAATTTTCCTGAAGGATATGGTAACATTGAAAGACAGTAAAATTTTTGTTTTTTATAATTTTCAATTACCTTAAAAGTTTTTTTAAGTTCCCATTTTTTTTGTACATAAGATTCTATTTTTTTAGGAAAGTATTCTTTTTTCATACAAAAATAATTCCTGAATATATTATTTAATATTTTGTTTATTTAAAATAATTAATTATATTACAAAAAATTTTTATTAATTATAATTTTATATAAAATTTACTTAAAAATATGGATTTTTATATCCAAGTAATTTAAGTATTTTTATTTCTTTTAATTGCATTATACATGTTTCTTTTATATTTTTATGATTATATGTTAATAAATGTAAGCATGAATGTATAATAATATGTGCCCAATGAGATTTTAATATTTTTTTTTGTAAAAAAGATTCATATTCAATAATTTCTTTACATAAAATAATATCACCTAATAATGTTTTTTTAAAAAAATTTTTTTCTAATAAAAAAGATAAAACATTAGTTGGTTTAGAAATATTTAAATATTTTTTATTTAATTTTAAAATAAATTCTTTTTCTACAATAGAAATATTTAATTCAATTTTGTAAATATTTTTTTTATAAAAAACTTTATATAGCCAATATAAAATATCATTTTTTAAAGGTAAATTATTATTATTTTTACAAAAATTATAATAATTTAAAAGTATATTTAATTTCATAAAATCCTGGAATAAAACTAATTTTTATAAAGAGATATAAATTTTCCATATAAAGAATATATATAAGAATCAATAATTTTTACATTAATAAATTTACCAATATAATTTTTTTCACTTATAAAAAAAACTATTCTATTATTCTCTGTTTTTCCAAAATACTTATTATTTTGTGTCGATACACCTTCTACTAAAATAATTTGTATTGTATTTAACATTCTTGAACTAAATTTTTTAGTCTGTTGTTTTATATAATATTGTAATAAATATAATCTTCTTTTTTTTTCTAAAATATTTATATTATCTTTTATTTTACTAGCAGGAGTTTTGGGTCTAGGAGAATAAATAAAACTAAAACCCATATCTAAATCTAGATCTAAAATCAGAGAAAGAGTATTTTTAAAATCTTTTTCAGTTTCTCCGGGAAATCCAACTATAAAATCAGAACTAATGTGAATATTAGGTCTAACAATTCTAAGTTTATTTATAATTTTACTATATTCAGATATAGTATATCTTCTTTTCATTAAAGATAAAATCTTATCAGAACCACTTTGTACTGGTAAATGTACATAATTTACTAATTTAGGAATTTTTTTATATATATTAATTAAATCATCAGAAAAATCTTTTGGATGACTTGTGGTAAATCTAATTCTTTTTATATTCTCTATTTTAGAAATTAATATTAATAATTTTGTAAAATTATAATATTTTTTATTTTTATTATCAAAATAATTATAAGAATTAACATTTTGTCCTAATAAATGTATTTCTTTAACTCCTTGAATAGATAAGTTTTTAATTTCTAAAAGTATATCTTGATAGGGTCTACTAATTTCTTTTCCTCTAGTATGAGGTACTATACAATAGGTACAATATTTATTACAACCTTCTATTATTGAAATAAAAGAACTTATATTTTTTTTTTTTGTTATAGGAAAAAACTTAAATTTTTCAATTTTAGGAAAACTAATATCAATTAAATATTTTTTAAACTTACGTATTTTATATATCATTTGAGGTAATCTATGAAAAGTTTGAGGACCAAAAATAATATCTACATAATTTGCTCTATTTAATATTTTTTTACCTTCTTGGGTAGCAACACAGCCTCCTACTCCAATGATAATTTCTGGATTATTTTTTTTTAAAATTTTCCATCTTCCTAATTGATGAAATAATTTTTCTTGTGCTTTTTCTCTAACAGAACAGGTATTTAATATTAAAATATTTGCGTTTTTTATAGATTTAGTAATTTTACAATTTAATTTACTTTCCAGAATATCAGCTATCTTAGAAGAATCATATTCATTCATTTGACAGCCCCAAGTTTTAATATATAATTTATCATTTAACATATTTAAGTAACTGATAATGTATCTTCTATTAATTTTTGTAAAAAAAGTAAAACTGGGGTACCTGGATTTGAACCAGGGATGCCGGTATCAAAAACCGGTGCCTTAACCACTTGGCTATACCCCATTATTATAATTTTGCGGAAGACGAGATTTGAACTCGTATTATAAATAAAATAACCAGAACCTAAATCTGGTGCGTCTACCAAATTCCGCCACTCCCGCAAATTATTCTTCATTTAGCTACGATGGGGATTGAACCCATGACCTCAGCGTTATGAGTGCTGTGCTCTAACCAAAACTGAGCTACGTAGCTAATAATTATTATATATTATGTAAATAATAAATTGCAACGTCAACTAATTTATTTATTTAATTTTATATTTAAATTAAATTTGTGAAAAGAGTAAAAAATATGTATAAGTATAGTAATTTTTATAAAAAAAATTTTATTTTTAAAATTATTGAACATGATATAGAAAATAAAAAATATAATCTGATATGTACTAGATTCCCCCCAGAACCAAATGGTTATTTACATATAGGACATATAAAATCTATTTGTTTAAATTTTTCAATTGCAAAATTTTATAAGGGAAAATTTTTTTTAAGAATTGATGATACTAATCCTTCAACAGAAAATATAAAATATATTAAATCTATAAAAAAAGATTTAATGTGGTTAGGATTTAAATGGGATCAAAATATAAAATATACATCTGATTATTTTAATATAATATATAAATATGCTATTGAATTAATTAACAAAAATTTAGCTTATGTTGATGAATTAAGTATAAAAGATATTCGAAATTATAGAGGTACATTATTAGTATCTGGTATAGATAGTCCATATAGAAATCGTTCAATAAAAGAAAATTTAGAATTATTTGAAAAAATGCGTTTAGGTAAATTTTCGGAAGGTAGTTTATCTTTACGAGCAAAAATAAATATGAAATCAAAAATAATTATAATGAGAGATCCTGTATTATATAGAATTAAATTTCAAAAACATCATCAAACTAATAAGAAATGGTGTATATATCCAACTTATGATTTTAGCCATTGTATATCTGATGCAGTTGAAGGAATTACACATTCTTTATGTACATTAGAATTTCAAGATAATAGAATATTATATAATTGGATACTTGATAATATCAGTATAAAAAATCGTCCTAAACAATATGAATTTTCAAAATTAAATATAGAATATGGAATAACTTCAAAACGCAATATTAATACGTTAATAAAAAATAAAATAGTTAGTGGATGGGATGATCCTCGTTTATTAACTATTTCTGGATTACGTAGAAAAGGATATACAGCTTTATCTTTAAAAAATTTTTGTTATCAAATAGGAGTAACTAAACAAAGTAATATTATAGAAATATCTTTTTTAGAATCTTGTATAAAATTAGAGTTAAATAAATCAGCTCCTAGAGCAATGGCGGTATTACGACCTTTAAAAATTATTATTGATAATTTTCCCTTAAAGAAAAAAATAAAATTAATAGTTCCTAATCATCCTAAAAATCAGGAAATGGGATATAAAAATATTTATTTTACTAAAGAAATATATATAGATGTTTTAGATTTTTCTGAATTAGAAAAAAAAGATTTTAAAAGGCTTATTTTAGGAAGTAAAGTAAGATTAAGATATTCTTTTGTTATTAAAGCAAAAAAAATTGTAAAAGATAAAAAGAATAATATTTTTTGTATACATTGTATATATTACAAAGACACATTAGGAATTAAAATAAATAAAAAAGAAAATAATATAAAAGGAATAATTCATTGGATATCTTGTGCATATGCTCAACCAGCTAAATTTTATTTATATGATAATTTATTTATAAAAAAAAATATTAATAATAATGATAATATTTTACAATTTTTAAATCCAAAATCATTATTAATATATGATGGTTTTATAGAAAAAAATTTACTAAAAAATAATCAAAATCTACATTTTCAATTTGAAAGAGAAGGATATTTTTATTTTGATAAAAAATATTCAAATAAAAATAAAATAATTTTTAATAGAATTTTATCATTAAAAAAAAAAAATAAATAAATAGATAAAATCAATTATATTTAAATATAATTGATTTTATAATAAGTATTAAATTTTTAATTCTTTAGATATTTGTTTAGTCCAAGTATTAATACGTAAATTAGTTAATTCTGGTTGTCTATCTTCATCTATAGTTAATCCTAAAAAATATTTCTTATTTTTTAAACTTTTAGTATCATTAAAATAATAACCTTTAGTAGGCCAATATCCTATAATTTGAGCTTTATTAGTTTTAACAATATCATAAAGTACTTTTATAGCATCACAAAAATATTCTCCATAATCTTCTTGATCACCACAACCAAATAAACCTAAATATTTGTTTTTAAAATTTATTTTTTGTAAAATAGGTAGAAAATTTTCCCAATCACATTGTACTTCACCATAATACCATGTTGGTACTCCTAATAAAATA
Organism: Enterobacteriaceae endosymbiont of Donacia cinerea; assembly: GCF_012569925.1. Classification (NCBI taxonomy): domain Bacteria; kingdom Pseudomonadati; phylum Pseudomonadota; class Gammaproteobacteria; order Enterobacterales; family Enterobacteriaceae; species Enterobacteriaceae endosymbiont of Donacia cinerea. The sequence goes on from NZ_CP046204.1 coordinate 305,606, forward strand.
ATATTATATTTTTCAATATCCTGTTTTTCTACTTCAGAAATATTAAATACTGAAGAAATTTGTTTACTTAATTTTTTTTGTATATTAAAAGCAACATTTTCAGTATTTCCTGTATCACTACCAAAAAAGATACCAATTTTTGACATTTTTATTATTTTTCTCTAAAAATATTGTTTATAACATATTTTCAATATTAAATTAAATACTAATTTCGTATTTTCAATATGTAATAAATGACCAACATTTTTAATATTATATATTTTAGCATTAGGAAATTGAGAAAAAATATTTTTATAATAATTTTTATTTATATAACTTGATGTTTCTCCTTTGAAAAAAAAAATATTTCCATACCATTTAGGAATTAAATCCCAATCTAAAAGTTTTTGATATTCATTTTTTAATATTGGCCAATTAAATTCCCATTTACCATTTATAAACGTTTTTAATAATGTATTGATTATATATTTATTTTTAATATATAAATTCATTATATAAAATGCATTTTTTCTGGTCAAAAATTTTTTTTTATAAATTTGTTCTAATGCAAAAAATATATTTTTATTAGAAAATTGATATTTTACAGGAGCAATATCTAATATAATAATAGTTTTAATATTATTTAATAATTTAAATTGAGTGATATTCATAGCTATTTTACCACCCATAGAATGTCCAATCAGGATAATATTTTTTTTTATATTTAAAAAATATAAGGTATCTAATACATCCTTAGATAAGGAAATATAATTCATCTTTTTATTTTGTGGTGATAAACCATGATTTCTAATATCTAATAATATAATTTGATATTTTAAATATTTATTTAAAAATTTTCCCATTGAATATAAACTTTTTTTATTTCCAAATAATCCATGTAATATAATAATTGTATATTTTTTTTTAATAAGAAAATTATTATTTGGAATAATTAAATAATTAAGAATCATATAAAATAAATTTATTTAAAAAAAATATTTTATCACATAAAATAAAAAATTGAATTTTTAATATAATTTAAAATTATGATATAATTAATTTAAATAATATATTTTTTTAAAAATATTTTAAAATTTTTTTATTAAATATTAACTAATGATATTATATGAAAAATATTAATCCTACAAAAACTATTTCTTGGAAATATTTAAAAAATCATTTAAAGGAAATGAAAAAAATTACTATTAATGATTTATTTAAAATTGATAAAAATAGATTTAAAAATTTTTCAATTAATTTTGAAAATATAATTCTTTTTGACTATTCAAAAAATTTTATTAATAAAAAAACTCTACATTATTTAATAAATTTAGCCAAGGAAACTAAATGTATTGATGCCATTCATTCAATGTTTTATGGTAAAAAAATTAATATTACAGAAAAACAGGCTGTTTTACATACAGCATTAAGATATAATCGTAATTATGATAATTATTTTTTAAAAAATCAAGAAATTTATAATAATATAGATAAGATTTTAAAAAAAATTGAAAATATTTCTAATAATATAATTTTAGAAAAATGGAAAGGTTATACAAATAAAAAAATTAAAAACATAGTAAATATAGGAATAGGAGGTTCTCATTTAGGACCTTTAATGATTACAAAATCATTACAATCATATAAAAATAAATTAAATTTATTTTTTTTATCTAATATTGATTCAAATAAATTAATAAATATTATTAATAAAATCAAACCAGAAGAAAGTTTATTTATTATTGCATCAAAAACTTTTAGTACACAAGAAACAATATCTAATGCTTTAAGTATAAAAAAATGGTTTATAAAAAATATAAATACAACTTTTAATAAAAATATTTTTTCAAAACATTTTATTGCAGTTACAAATAATATAAATGCCGCAATAAATTTTGGTATAGATGAAAAAAATATTTTACCATTATTATCTGAAATAGGAGGACGTTTTTCTTTATGGTCATCTATTGGATTAGTAATATCTTTATCTATTGGATTTAATAATTTTAAAAAATTATTACAAGGAGCAAATAAAATGGATCATCATTTTTTTTCTACTCCTATAAATACAAATATTCCTATTATTATGGCCTTAATTAGTATCTGGTATAATAATTTTTGGAATACAGAAACAGAGGCAATAATTCCCTATTGTGATAATATGTGTTTTTTACCATTATATTTACAACAATTAAATATGGAATCTAATGGTAAATCTATAGATAGAAATGGTAATAAAATAAAATATCAAACTAGTTCTATTATATGGGGAGACGTAGGAACTAATGGACAACATTCTTTTTTTCAAATGTTACATCAAGGAACTAAATTAATACCGTGTGATTTTATAGCTACTGCTATATCTGATAATAAAAATTATAAAGATCATCATACTAAACTTATTGCAAATTATATTGCACAAACAAAAGCATTAGCTTTTGGTAATCTCGATACTTTTTCTTGTAAAGAAAACTTATATCAATGTTGTTTTGGAAATAAACCAAGTAATTCTATTTTTTTAAAAAAAATAACTCCTTATAGTTTAGGATTATTAATTTCATATTATGAACATAAAATTTTTATACAAGGAGTAATTTTAAATATATTTTCTTTTGATCAATGGGGGGTTGAATTAGGAAAAAAAATAGCTAATTTTTTAGTTAAAAATATAGATAGAAATATTCAAAATTTAACTCAATATGATTGCTCATCTCAAGGATTAATTAATTTTTATAAATCTTTTAATTAAAGTTAATTTTTAAAAATTTTTATAATATATTTTATATTAAAATATTTGATCATATATAATTATTTTTTTTAGATTTTGAATATAATTTTTTATAAGATTTTTGATATTTAAATATTAGTTCAAAGTTAATGTTTTTATTTAAAATTTTAATATTTTTAGAATATTTTGTCATAATTTTTTTTATTGTAGGAGATAATTCAATCGTAGAGTAATTAGTAAATAATTTTATATTACCTATAGTATTACTATTTATTTTAAATTCGTTAATAATAGTTCCAACAATATGACGTACTTCTACTTTATCATTTTTACCTATATTAATACGATATGTATCCATATATTTTTTTATTTTTTTGTATTTTTTAATATATTTATTTTTAAAAAAATTTAATTTTTTATTATATAATTTTTTTTTAATAGGATCTGGGGATAAAATCAAAGGTTTTTTATTTTGAGATAATTTTAATAAGATTATTGTTAATTTTTCTTCACTAATATTACTTTTAATAATTAGTGTTGATATAATATTTTTATATTTAATTAAATCTGTATTATTTATTAAATATAATTCTTTTTGTATTTTTTTAGTTAAATTTTCTAGTCTTTTTTGACATAAAATTTTATTATTAGGTAATAATATTTCCTGAATATTACATTTTATTCTACGTTCAATGTTTTTAAGTAATCTTTTTTCCCTATATTCAATAAATGTTAAAGATTTACCTTGTCTTCCTGCTCTTCCTGTTCTTCCAATACGATGAATATATGAGTCTATATCCATAGGTAAATCATAATTTATAACTAAATTTATCCTAGTTACATCTAATCCTCTTGCAGCAATATCAGTGGCAATTAAAATATCTAATTTCCCATTTCTAAATTTTTCTAATGTTTGTTCTCTATTATTTTGATTCATATCTCCATTTAACGCTGCACTATTATAATTAAATTTTTTTAATATATCAGCTATTTCTATAGTTGAAGTTTTAGTTTTTACAAAAATTAAAACTGCATTAAAATCTTCCGTTTCTAGAAATTTCATTAAAGCATTTATTTTTTTACCATGTACTAACCAGTAATTTTGATTAATATCTGGAACTGTTTTAACATCTGTTTTAATAAATATTTCATATGGATGAATCATAAATTTTTTAGTTATATTTTTAATTCTTTTAGGCATAGTTGCCGAAAATAATGAAGTTTGGTATTTTTTAGGTATTGTAGATAATATTTTTTCTACATCTTCAATAAATCCCATTCTTAACATTTCATCTGCTTCATCTATTACTAAACTAGTTAATTTCGACAAATTAACAGTTTTTCTTTGAATATGATCTAATAAACGTCCTGGAGTAGCTACGATGATTTGAACTCCCAAATGTAAACGTTTAAATTGTATGTTATAAGATTGACCTCCATATAACGCTAAAACACTAATTCCATTTATATATTTTGAAAAGATTGAAGTTTCTTTAGTTACCTGTATTGCTAATTCTCTTGTAGGTGTTAAAACTAAAATTTGAGTTTTTTTAATAGATAAATTTAAATTATTTAATAATGGTAACATAAATGCAGCAGTTTTACCACTACCTGTTTGTGCTATACCTAATACATCTTTCCCTAATAATAAATATGGAATACATTTTTTCTGAATAGGAGATGGTTTCACATATCCTATATCATCTAGTGCTTTTAAAAGAAACTTATTTAGACCAAATTTAGTGAAAGTAAGATTTATCATATAATATATATGCCTATTTAAAATGTAAAATATAATTAATTATGTAATAATTATTAGATGGGATTATAAAATTAAATTGTAATTATGTTTTATTATAAACATAATTACAAATAATAAAAATTATTTAATATAAATAATAATTTTACAATTAATTTTTTATAAATTACTATATTAGTAAATATTTATATTTTTAAAATATTATTTATTAAAATAATTTATATAATTATTTGTAAATAATTTTTTATAAAAATAAATTTTGAAAAATTAACTTTTCTCAATAACAGCTTTTATGCTTAATCTAATTCTTCCCTGTTTATCAATTTCCATGACTTTAACAAGTACATTTTGTAATAATTGTAAATAGTCACTAACTTTACTTACATGTTTATGTGTAATTTGAGAAATATGTACTAATCCTTCTTTACCGTTTCCTATGGAAATAAAAGCACCAAAATCAACAATACGTACAACTTTACCATTATATATTTGTCCCACAATAATATCTGCAGTAATTTCTTCTATACGTCTAATTGCAAATCTAATTTTTTCATTATTTTTCGCTGCAATTTTTACAATTCCATTATCTTCTATTTCAATAATTGTATCAGTTTCTTCTGTTAAAGCTCTAATAACAGATCCTCCTTTACCTATCATATCTTTAATTTTTTCTGGATTTATTTTTATTGTATGAATTCTTGGTGCAAATTCTGAAATATTCCTTCTAGGGAAGGCAATAGCTTGTTTCATTACTTTTAAAATATGTAATCTAGCTAATTTTGCTTGAAATAAAGCTAATTTTATTATTTTATATGTAATTCCTTCTATTTTCATATCCATTTGTAAAGCAGTAATGCCATTTTTAGTGCCTGCTACTTTAAAATCCATATCACCTAAATGATCTTCATCACCTAAAATATCTGATAATACTATAAAATCATTATTTTCTTTAATTAATCCCATTGCTATCCCTGCCACAGCATTTTTAATTGGAATTCCTGCATCCATCATTGCTAAAGATGCTCCACATACTGAAGCCATAGATGATGAACCATTAGATTCTGTAATTTCAGATACAATACGAATTGTATAAGGAAAAATATCTAAATTAGGCATTACTGGTATTAGAGATTTTTTAGCTAAATTACCATGACCAATTTCACGTCTTTTAGGAGAACTGATTATCCCAGTTTCTCCAACAGAATAAGGAGGAAAATTATAATGAAATAAAAAATTATCTGTTTTATTATTGACTAAATCATCTAATAATTGAGCATCTCTAGTTGTTCCTAATGTAGCAGTAACTAAAGATTGTGTTTCTCCTCTTGTAAATAAAGCCGAACCATGAGTTCTAGGCAGGATTCCTATACGTACATCTAAATTACGTATCATATCATGTTCACGTCCATCAATTCTAAGATTTTTTTCTGTAATATTTTTACGAACTATTTTTTTTTCTAAGTCATAAAAAATTTCATTTAAATAATAAATTGAAATATTTTCATATTCTTTTTCTTCTTTAATTACTTCAAGAATTTTTAATTTTAAAGAATTAATTATATTAACTCTATCTTGTTTTTTTTTTATATTATATGCTTTTATTAATTTTTTATATGATAAAAAAAATATTTTTTCTTTAAGTTTCTCGTTTAAAGGATATAAAATCCATTCACGAGATTCTTGTTTTACTTTTTCTGATAATTTAATAATATTATTAATTAAAATTTGTTGTTGATTATGTCCATACATTATTGCATCTAAAATTTTATCTTCAGTTAATAAATTAGATTTAGCTTCTACCATTAGAATCGCTTTTTTAGTACTAGTAACAATTAAATCTAATTCACTATTTTCCATTTCTTTTATACTAGGATTTAATATATATTTATTATTAATATATCCAACACGTGCAGTTCCAAAGGGACCATTACAAGGAATGCCAGATAAATTTAAAACAGTAGATGCCCCAATAATAGCTACGATATCTGGGTTTATTTCAGGATTTAAAGACATTACAGTTGCAATAATTTGAGTTTCATTTAAAAAACCTTTTTTAAATAAAGGCCTTATAGGACGATCAATTAAACGAGAAATTAATATTTCATTTTCACTTGGACGTCCTTCTCTTCGAAAAAAATTTCCAGGAATACGACCAGCAGCATATAATTTTTCTTGATAATGTACTGATAAAGGGAAAAAATTTTGTTCTAATTTTACTTCATTATTTACTACTAAGGTTACAAAAACAGCTGTATCATCAATACTAACCATTACAGAAGATGTTGCTTGTCTAGCTATCATTCCTGTTTCAATAGTTACAGTATTATTACCATAACAAAATCTATGAATAATCGGGTTTAACAAAATAAATATCCTTTAAATAAAAAACTTTTTTTTATATTAAAAAAATAAATTTATTTGAAAATCTATAATTAATATATGTTACATTAAAATATTTTTATCTTCTTAATCCTAAATTTTCAATTAATATATTATAATCATGTAATTTTTTTTTTTTTAAATAATTCAATAATTTTCTACGTTGTGATATCATATGAAGAAGGCCTCGACGACTATGATGATCTTTTTTATGAATAGCGAAATGTTTATGTAGATAATTAATTTTAAATGTTAGTAAAGCGATCTGTACTCTTGTTGATCCTTTATCTTTAGGATTTATTTTATACTGTTTTATAATTTTTATTTTTCTTTCTGTATTAAAATACATAACTTTAACTCCATTAAATCATTTATAAATTTATAAATTAATAAAATTTAATAATTTACATTTAATTATATAACCTTTATCATTAAGATGACAAACACCAATAAAATTATGAAATATTTTTTCAAATATACAGAATATTTTTTTATCTATTATAGATGTTATTTTTATTTTTTCACCATTTATTATTTTTTTTATTATAAAATTAGATAAATATAGTTTTGGTATGTTCTTCATTATATAATGAATAGGTAATAATAATTTTTTTATTAAAAAAATATTTAGTTTATTATTTTGATAATTTATAATTAATGTTTTTAATTGTTCAATAGTTATTACATTTTTATGTAAAATAGAAATATGTGATATATGTATTCTTCGTAATTTAATTACGTGAGCTCCACAATTTAATTTATCTCCTAATTCATCAATAATACTACGAATATATGTTCCCTTAGAACAATTAATTTTTAACTTGATTTTATTTTCATAAAATTTTAATAATTTAATTTGATAAACTGTAATTTTTCTTTTTTTTAAATGAGAAAACATGATACCTGATCTAGCATATTTATAAAGAGGTATTCCTTTATATTTTATTGCAGAATACATAGGAGGATTTTGTTTAATTTTTCCTTTAAATAAATTTATTACTCTAATGAGATCTTTTATTGATATATTAACATTTTTTTTTTTAATAAGGAAACCATATTTATCAGCAGTATTTGTTTTTTCACCTAAAATAGCAGTAACTAAATAAATTTTATTTGAATTTATTAAGTATTGACTAAATTTAGTACATTGTCCTAAACATATTGGTAATAAACCACTAGCTAAAGGATCTAAAGTACCTGTATGTCCTGCTTTTTTTACATTAAAAATATTTTTAATATATTGAAGAATTTGATTAGATGTTAATCCGATAGATTTATCAAGTAATAATAAACCATTTGTTTCTTGTTTTTTGATTTTTAACATTTTTTTAAACAGTTATAATTTAAATAATAATTATTTTTTTTTAATTTTTAAATTATTTAAAATATTACTAATATATTTACCTTTTTTAAAAGAATAATCTAAAAAAAATTTTATTTTTGGTATTTTACGTAAATTTATTTTTTTTCTAAGAATATATCTAATATATTCTGTAGTTTTATTTAAATAAAAAAGTGAATTTTTTTTATTTTCTAATTTTTCTTCTTTATATGATAAAATTATAAAGACTTTTGCATATGAAAAATCCTTAGATATTACTAAGTCAGTAATATTACTAAATTTATTTATTCTTTTATCATTAATATTATTTTGTAATATTTTTGCTATTTGTTTTTTTAATTCATATGAAATACGTAGATTTCGATACAATAAAGTACTCCTTTTTTATATATTTAATAATTTTATTATTAATATTAAATTATTTTTATATAGTTATTTTTTTATAAGTTCATTTTTTTCAAAAATTTCTATTTTATCTCCTATATGAATATCATTAAAATTTTTAATACTAATACCACATTCCATACCATTACGTACTTCATTAACACTTTCTTTAAATCTTCTTAAAGAATCTATAATGCCTTTATAAAAAATTTTATTTTTTCTAAATAATTTAATTAAATTATTACGTTTAATTACTCCATATGTAACTATACATCCAGCTATCACCCCAATTTTAGGAATAGTAAAAATACTTCTAACATCAGCTAATCCTAAAATAAATTCTTTATATTCAGGAACTAAGATTTTTTGTATATGTTTTTTCATATAATTAATTAAATCATAAATAATCATAAAAAATTTAATTTTTATATTTTCTATTTTTATTATATTTTTCACATTCTTACTTGCTTTAACATTAAAACCAATAATAATTACATGTTTTTCAGAATTAGCAATTGCCATTGAAATATCTGTTTCAGTAATTTCTCCAACACCAGAATAAATAATTTTGATATTTACTTTATTATTAGATAAATTAATTAATGTAGTTTTAATAGCTTCTAAAGAACCTTGTACATCAGCTTTTAATAAAATATTTATTTCATAAATATTTTTATTATTTAAATTTAAGAAAATTTTTTTGAATTGTTTTTGTTTATTGGATAAATTTATTTCTCGGTATTTGTTTTTTCTATATAATGCTATTTCTTTAGCTTGTTTTTCATTCTTTACTACTATTAAATCATCTCCAGTATGTGGAATTTCTGATAAACCTATTATTTTAATAGGAGTCGATGGACCTGCTTGTAAAATATTTAAACCTTTATAATTTATTAATCTTTTTATTTTTCCATAAGTATATCCACAAAGTGCTATATTACCTTTTTTTAACATACCTTCTTTAATTAAAATGTTAGCTATAGGTCCTTGACCTTTATCTAAATAAGATTCAATCACAACTCCTTTTGCAACACCTTTATTAATAGCTTTTAATTCTAATATTTCAGCTTGTAATAAAATAGCATTTAATAAATCATTTATTCCTTCTCCTGTTTTAGCTGAAACTTTAACAAAAATATTATTTCCCCCCCATTCTTCAGAAATAATATCATATCTACTTAATTCATTTTTTATTTGTTCAAGATTTGAAATTTTTTTATCAATTTTATTAATTGCAACTATTATTGATAGTTTTGTTTTTGTAGCATGTTTAATTGCTTCTATCGTTTGTGGCATTACTCCATCATCAATTGCAATAACTAAAACTATTATATCTGTAATTTGAATACCCCTTAACCTCATTGAGGTAAAAGATTCATGTCCTGGAGTATCCAAAAATGTAATTTTTTTATTATTAAATTTTATTTGATATGCATTGATATATTGAGTAATACCTCCAACTTCTGTTGAAATTATATTACTTGAAAAAATATAATCTAACAATGAAGTTTTACCATGATCTACATGTCCCATAATTGTTACTATTGGAGGTCTTATGACAGGTATTTTATTAATTTTATCTTCATTATTAATTAATGATTTTTCTATATCATTTTCACAACGTAAGATAACTTTATGTCCCATTTCTTCTGCTATTAATTGAGCTGTTTCCTGATTTAAAAGTTGATTAATATTAGTAAACTTTTCTCCCATATTAATTATAATTTTTATAAGTTCTGAACTTTTAACAGCCATTTTATTTGATAATTCAATTATACTGATAGTATCGTTGATAACGATATTACGATTAATATTTTTAATTGGTTTTTTAAAATTTTGATATAATTTAGAAAATTTTTTCTTATATTTATTATTAATAATTTTTTTTTTATTTTCTTTATTATTTTTATATTTTTTTTTATTAAAAAAATCATGATTAAATTTTTTATTGTTTATTTTTTTTTTATAGTATTTTTTATTTATTTTTTTTTTATTTAATTCTATATTTTTTTTATAATCTATATTATATATTTTTTTATCATTATTTTTAATAAATGTTTTGAATTTTTTCAATTTTTTTTTTTTAGATACAAGATAATTATTAATTTTTAATGGTTTTTGTTTTAAATTATTTTTTTTATCTTTAAATAAAAGATTTTTCTTGTTATCTAACATATTAGATTTATTATTTATATTTAATAATTTAAAATTTTTTATTTTTTTATTTTTTAAATATATTAAAAATTTTTTTTTTTCTTCTTTATTAACTGTATCATTTTCTAATTTAGAAATACCTATATCAGAAAAATATTTAATTATATTTTTTACTGAAATTTTAATTTTACTAGCTAATAATTTTATAGTTATAACAGCATCTATCATGCTGTCTACTCCTCTATTGTCAAAATTAATTAATTATCATTTTTTTTATTAAACCAACAAATATTACGTGCAGACATAATTATTTTTCCTGCTCTTATTCTATTTAGATTATCTATATCAGATAAATCTTCAATACTTTGTTCTGCTAATTTCTCAATAGTCAAAATTCCTTTATTTATTAAAGACTCAGATAATTCATGATTCATTCCTTTTAATTTTAATAATTTTTTTTTAAATTTATAATTAATATTATTTCTCTTTTTTAGAGATAAATTTTTATAAATATTTTCTGCTAATTTTTTTATTTTTTTTAAATCATTAATTTTTATACTAAAAATATTAGTTATTTTATTTAATTTCTCATCTGTCATTGATATTAATTCTTTAAAAGAAGATATTTTTCCATCTTCAACTATCTTTTTTGATAGTTCATATTTAATATTTAAATATTTTATAAACATATTTATGATATTATCTTTTTCTTTTTTATATTTATAATGTAAATCATGTTTAGTCATAACATTTAATTCCCAACCACTTAATTGTGATGCTAAACGAATATTCTGCCCATTTCTTCCAATAGCTTGAGCTAAATTATTTTCTTCAACAGCAATATCTATAATATGTTTTTTTTCATTTAAAATAATTGTTGATATATCAGCAGGTGACATAGCATTAATAACAAATTTTTCAGGATTCGAATTCCATAAGACAATATCGATTCGTTCTCCATTTAATTCATTAGAAATTGCTTGGACTCTAGCTCCTCTCATTCCAACACAGGCACCTACTGGATCAATTCTTTTATCATTTGTCTTAACAGCAATTTTTGATCTAGATCCTGGATCTCGTGCAACACCTTTAATTTCAATTAATCCTTCTCCTATTTCAGGTACTTCAATGTTAAATAATTCAATTAACATTTGTATTTTAGATCTACTTATAAATAATTGTGTTTCTTTAATATCTTCTTTTATATAAAATAATAAACCTCTTATTCTATCTCCTAATCTAAAATTTTCTCTTGGTAGCATATCAGAACGTAAGATAACAGCATTAGCACCATGTCCTAAATCTAAATTTAGATGTCCTCTATTTACTTTTTTAACAATACCACTTAAAATTTTTCCTTCTTGCTTTTTAAATTGAGCAATAGTAATAGCTTTTTCTGCTTCTCTGACTTTATGTACAATAACCTGTTTAGCAGTTTGTGTTGTTATACGATTAAAGTCAATAGATTTAATTTTATCATAAATATAATCTCCTAAATTTAGAGTATTATCTTCAATACGTGCTGCATCTAATGTAATTTCTTTTGTAGGATAATGAACTTTTTTTACAACTAACCATCTTCTAAAAGTATTAAAATTTCCATTTTTACGATCGATATTTACTAATACTTCTACGTCTTGTTCATATTTTTTTTTTGTAGCACTAGCTAAAGCACTTTCCATAGCTTCAAATATTTTTTCACGAGGTAAAGATTTTTCATTAGAAACGGCTTCAATAACAGCTAATATTTCTTTATTCATCCTAGTTATCCTTAAATATTTAATTCTTAAAATTAGAAAACTAGATTATATTAAAACATTAATATTAGTATGTTTATTTTTTAAATAAATATTTTATTATTTAAATATAAATATAATTATTTTAATAAAATTAATTTATTAATACTTTTTTATATAATTTATAATTATATATAAAAAATTATTTTGGATATTATAAATTTAATTATTTATATATAAAATATAATTTAGGATTAAATATAATGTGGTATTTGGTTGCGGGAGTTGGATTTGAACCAACGACCTTCGGGTTATGAGCCCGACGAGCTACCAAACTGCTCCACCCCGCGTCTACTTAATGATATGATATGCTAAAAATATAAATAATGCAATAACAATTTTACTACCGAAGACGGGATTTGAACCCGTAAACCCAAATTACAGGGCACTACCACCTCAAGGTAGCGTGTTTACCAATTTCACCACCTCGGTAAAATTATACTTATATTTTATTTTTTATATTATGTAATTTAATATTTCTTATATATTTTTTTACATTAATATTACTAAGTAATAAACTAATAATAAAAAATAAAGATGCAAGTAGAATAATACTTCTAGTTAGTATTTTATTAGACATATTTGTATTAAAAGGTGATTTTGTATTACTTGATGATGCACTAATATCTATATCATCATTATTTTGAAACATGATAATACCGACTAAGATTGTTGAAATAAAAATAAACAAAACTAATAATAATTTATACATAAAAAAGTTAACAAAACATCTTTTTAATTAAATATTGATTATCTAATTATATATGAATTAATAATAATTGCAATATAATTTTTAATTTTATAATAAAATTATTAGTATCTGAGGTTTACTTCAAATATTTTAAATCTACTCCAAAATATTTATGATATTTCATATTATAAAATTTCCTTGTTTTTTTTATAAAATATCATAAATTATTGATTTTTAAAATTTTATTCTTTTTTATCATATTCTGGAGGTCTAACTTCTTTTCTATTCATTAAATCATCAATTTGAATTGAACCTATTGTTTCATATTTTATTAATATATTTTTCATTTTATGTAAAATATCAATATTATTTTTTAAAATTTTAAATGCTCTATTATAATTTTCTTCTATTAAATATTTTACTTCCTGATCAATAATTTTAGCTGTATCGTCAGACATATGTTTAGCTTTAGCAACTGATCTTCCTAAAAAAATTTCTTCTTCTTCTTCTGTATATAGTAAAGGTCCTAATTTTTTAGAAAAACCCCATTGTGTTACCATATTTCTTGCAATATTAGTTGCAACTTTAATATCATTTGATGATCCTGTTGATACATATTTTTCTCCGTAAATTATTTCTTCAGCAATTCTACCTCCATATAATGTAGATATTTTACTTTCTAACCTTTGACGACTAATACTAATAATATCAATTTCAGGTAAGAAAAATGTAACTCCTAAAGCTCTCCCTCTAGGAATAATTGTAACTTTATGTACTGGATCATGATCTGGAACTAATCTCCCTATAATTGCATGACCTGCCTCATGATAAGCAGTTGCTTCTTTTTGTTTTTCTGTCATTACTAAAGAACGTCTTTCTGCCCCCATCATAATTTTATCTTTTGCTTTTTCTAATTCTAACATAGAAACAAAATTATAATTTTGACGAGCTGCTAATAAAGCTGCTTCATTTATTAAATTTGCTAAGTCAGCTCCTGAAAAACCTGGAGTACCTCTAGCTAAAATTTTTAAATCAACTTCTTTAGAAATAGGTATATTTTTAATATGTATTTTTAAAACTTGTTCTCTTCCTCTTATATCTGGTAGACCTACTATAACTTGACGATCAAAACGTCCAGGTCTTAAAAGAGCAGGATCTAATACATCAGGACGATTAGTTGCTGCAATTACTATAATACTTTCATTATTATTAAAACCATCCATTTCGACTAACATTTGGTTTAATGTTTGCTCTCTTTCGTCATGTCCTCCTCCTAATCCTGCTCCTCTTTGTCTTCCTACTGCATCTATTTCATCTATGAAAATAATACATGGAGCTAATTTTTTAGCTTTATTAAACATATCTCTAACTCTTGAAGCACCTACACCTACGAACATTTCTACAAAATCAGAACCTGAAATAATAAAAAATGGTACTTTTGATTCTCCTGCAATAGCTTTAGCTAATAAAGTTTTTCCGGTTCCTGGAGGACCAACCATTAAAATACCTTTAGGGATTTTACCTCCTAATTTTTGAAATTTTTTAGGTTCTTTTAAATAATCTACTAATTCTCTAACTTCTTCTTTTGCTTCATCACATCCTGCAACATCATTAAATGTAATTTTTATTTGATCTACTGTTAAAATCTGTGCTTTACTTTTACCAAAAGACAAAGCTCCTTTACTACTATTTTGCAATTGACGAATAAAAAAAATCCAAATTCCAATTAATAAGAACATTGGAAACCATGAAATAAAAATAGATAATAGTATACTAGGTTTTGGAAGAGGTTCTCCTAATATTTTAATTTTTTTTAAAAATAATACTTTTAATAAATTAGGATCATTCATTGGTAAATAAGTAGTATAATTACTATTATTTTTTCTAAAAACATGAATTTTTCTACCATTAATACTTGTTTTAATTATTTTATTTTGTTTAATTTCAGATAAAAAAGTTGAATATGAAATTTGATTTTTTTTATAAAATTTATTTGGATTTAAACTCTGGAAAACAGATATGAATATGACTGTAATTGCTAACCAGAAAATTAGATTTTTTGCCATATCTTTCAAAAAGTAACCCCTTGTAACTTTATAGTATATTATATATTAATTTTTATATTCTTTTGCCACAATATAAATTTCACTCGATTTATATCTTGAAGCATTAGGTTTTCTAATCTTAACTACTTTAAATATAGATTTAATTTTATTAAAATACCGGATTAATTCCTTATTTTGAAAAGTTTTTACTAAAAAAACTCCATTATATTTTAAATAAGAATAACATAATTTTAATGTTAGTTCATTTAAATAAATAATTTGAGGTATATCTATTTCTTTTATACCAGAAATATTAGGAGATATATCTGACATTATCATATGTACTTTTATTTTATTAAGTTTTGTTAAAATTTTATTTAAAAAAATAGAATTACATATATTACCTTGATAAAATTTAACATTTTTAATATTATTCATTGGTAATATGTCACATGCTATAATTTTTCCTTTATTACCAATTTTTAATGAAGCAAAACTGGACCACCCTCCAGGAGAAGATCCTAAATCAATTATAGTCATACCTTTTTTAAAAATTTTATCTATTTTTTCTATTTCTGCTAATTTAAACCATGATCTTGATCTATATTTATTAATATTTTTTTGAACTTTTTTTATATAAAAATCTTTAAAATTATGTTTTAACCATATTTTAGATTTTTTATTTTTTTTGTAATTCATAAAATTATTTATTTTAAAAAATTAAATATTCATTTCATGAAATAATTGTTAATAATAATATCAAAAAATTTTAAATTTTACAATTTGTAATAAATAAACTTAAAAATATTATTCACTTTTAAAATTTTATTTATATTTTAAGAATAATATTTTTTTAAAAAAAATTTTTTGACAGAATTATTTATATAAAAAAATATTAAAACTTTTTTTAAAATTTTGTATGGATTAAATATAAAAAATAAATTTTTTTTTTTAAATACAATTTTTAATTAGCATTTAATAATTCAGTTAAATTAGCAGCTGCAGAATCTGCCGAAGAAATATTATTTGTTTTTTTATCAATGTTCTTTTTATTAATACGATTTGTATGATAAGAATATCCAGTTCCTGCAGGAATTAATCTACCTACAATTACATTTTCTTTTAATCCTTTTAATTTATCACTTTTTCCTGCTACAGAAGATTCTGTTAAAACTCTTGTGGTTTCTTGAAAAGAAGCAGCTGAAATAAAAGAAGAAGTTGCTAAAGATGCTTTAGTAATACCTAATAGATCACGATTATATAACGCTATGGTTTTTCCATGATCTTTTAATTTTTTATTTTCCATAATAATTTTAAAAACTTCTACTTGTTCACCTTCTAAAAAACTAGAATCTCCCATTTTTGTTATAGTAGCTTTACGTAACATTTGACGTATAATTACTTCTATATGTTTATCATTTATTTTTACACCTTGTAATCGATAAACATCTTGTACTTCATTAATTATATAATTAGTAACAGCATTTACACCTCTTAATCTTAAGATATCATGTGGAGATTCTGGCCCATCTGAAATAATATCTCCTTTATTAATTATTTCACCTTCAAAAATATTTAATTGTCTCCATTTCGGGATCATCTCTTCATATGGTTCTATATCTGAATTCATAGGAGTAATTATTATTCTTCTTTTTCCTTTTGTTTCTTTACCAAATGAAATAATACCACTAATTTCGGCTAAAATAGCTGCATCTTTAGGTTTTCTTGCTTCAAACAAATCTGCTACTCTTGGAAGTCCTCCAGTAATATCTTTAGTTCCTCCAGATTCTTGAGGTACTTTTGCTAAAACATCACCTATACTAATTATACTTCCATCTTTTAAATGAATTATAGATTTATTAGGTAAAAAATAATGTGCTGGCATATCTGTACCAGGTATAATTATATCTTCATTATTCTCATTTAAAATTTTAATCATAGGTCTAAGATCTCTACCTAGAGAAGGTCTTTCTGAAGTATCTAATACAACAATAGATATTAATCCTGTTAAATCATCAGTTTGTTTTATAACAGTTTGTCCTTCTAACATATCAATAAATTTTATTTTTCCACTAACTTCAGTAATAATTGGCATAGTATGAGGATCCCAATATGATACTATTTCACCAGCAATAATATGAGATCCATTTTTTTTTGTTATAATAGCACCATATGGTATTTTATAACTTTCTATAATTTTATTTAAGTGATCAATAACTTTTAATTCAGCATTTCTAGAAATTACTACTAATTTATTAGTTGTATTTATAACTGATTTTGTATTTATTAATTTAATAATTCCATTATCTTTAACTTGTATACTAGATTCTGCCGCAGATCTTGAAGCAGCTCCTCCAATATGGAATGTTCTCATTGTTAATTGTGTACCAGGTTCTCCTATAGATTGGGCAGCAATAACCCCTATTGCTTCTCCTTTATTTATAATATGACCTCTGGCTAAATCACGACCATAACAATATGAACATACTCCAAAAGAAGTTTCACAACTAACTACAGATCTTACTTTAATATTATCAATTGAATTTTTTTCTAAAATATCACAATATTTTTCATTTAATAAGGTATTTTTACTAATTAAAATTGTTTTACCATCTGTTTTTACTACATCTTCTGCTGTTACTCTACCTAAAACTCTTTCTCTTAATGATTCCTTTATGTCTCCTCCTGTAATAACAGAAGAAATTCTTATTCCTCCTAGAGTATGACAATCATTTTCTGTTATAACTAAATCTTGTGCTACATCTACTAATCTTCTAGTTAAATATCCAGAATTAGCTGTTTTTAAAGCAGTATCTGCTAATCCTTTTCTAGCACCATGAGTAGAAATAAAATATTGTAAAACATTTAAACCTTCCCTAAAATTAGCAATGATTGGAGTTTCAATAATAGAACCATCAGGTTTTGCCATTAAACCTCTCATTCCAGCTAATTGCCTAATTTGTGCTGCAGAACCTCTAGCACCAGAATCTGCCATCATAAAAATATTATTAAAAGAACTTTGTTTAATTAAATTACCTTTTTTATTAATTATTTTTTCTACTGATAAATTTTTCATCATAGACTTAGCTATTTTTTCATTAGCAGCAGCCCAAATATCAATAACTTTATTATATCTTTCACCAGAAGTAACAAGACCTGATTGAAATTGTTCTTGAATTTCATTAACCTCTAATTTTGCTTCATTAATAATTTCAGTTTTATTCTTAGGAATAACTATATCATCTATACCAACAGAAGAACCTGATTTAGTAGCATATTTAAATCCAGTATACATTATTTGATCAGCAAAAATAACTGTAGCTTTTAATCCTAAAATTCTATAGCATATATTAAGAATATTAGAAATATCTTTTTTACCTAAAGTTTTATTTATCATATGATATGGTATACCTTTAGGTACTTGGTTCCAAAAAATAGCTCTGCCAATTGTAGTATCTACAATAATATGATTTTTAATCCATTGATTTGTTAATAAATTTTTTGTATATTCTTTAATTTTAACTTTAACAAGAGCATGTAAATCTACTTGTCCTACATTATAGACACGTTCTGCTTCTTTAGGACCTGTTAATATCATTCCTTCACCATATGCATTAATTTTATCTTTAGTCATATAATATATTCCTAATACTACATCTTGTGATGGAACAATAATTGGTTCTCCATTTGCTGGTGATAAAATATTATTAGTAGACATCATTAAAATTCTTGCTTCTAGTTGAGCTTCTAATGTCAAAGGAATATGAACAGCCATTTGATCACCATCAAAATCAGCATTATAAGCTGCACAAACTAAAGGATGTAATTGTATTGCTTTACCTTCGATTAAAATAGGTTCAAAAGCTTGTATTCCTAATCTATGTAAAGTAGGTGCTCTATTTAATAATACAGGATGTTCTTTAATTACCTCATCCAGTATATCCCATACTATTGATTCTTCTTTTTCTACCATTTTTTTTGCAGCTTTAATGGTATTTGCAAAGCCTTTAATTTCTAATTTACCATATATAAATGGTTTAAATAATTCTAATGCCATTTTTTTAGGTAAACCACATTGATGTAAATGTAAATAAGGACCTACTGTTATAACAGATCTCCCAGAATAATCAACTCTTTTACCTAGCAAATTTTGTCTAAATCTTCCTTGCTTGCCTTTAATCATATCTGCTAATGATTTTAAAGGACGTTTATTAGAACCTGTAATAGCTTTTCCTCTTCTACCATTATCTAATAACGCATCAACAGCTTCTTGCAACATTCTTTTTTCATTTTTTACTATAATATCAGGAGCTGATAATTCTAATAAACGTTTTAATCTATTATTACGATTAATAACACGACGATACAAATCATTTAAATCTGATGTTGCAAATCTACCTCCATCTAAAGGAACTAAAGGTCTTAAATCAGGAGGTAAAACAGGTAATATAGTCATTATCATCCATTCAGGTTTATTTCCTGAACGTATAAAAGATTCTAATAATTTAATTCTTTTAGCTATTTTTTTTCTTTTAGTTTCCGAATTTGTATTATATAATTCATGACGTAATAACTTACATTCTTGTTTTAAATTAATATTTTTTAATAAATATTGTATTGCTTCAGCTCCTATTTTAGCTTCAAATTCATTTCCAAATTCTTCTAATAAATCAAAATACTGTTCTTCAGATAAAATTTGTTTTTTTCTTAATGAAGACATACCTTCTTTAATTACTACATAAGATTCAAAATATAAAACTTTTTCTATATCTCTTAAAGGCATATTAAGTAATAAACCTATTCTAGAAGGTAAAGATTTTAAAAACCATATATGAGCAATCGGAGACGCTAATTCAATATGCCCCATTCTATCTCGTCTAACTTTAGTTTGTGTAACCTCAACACCACATTTTTCACAAACAACACCTCTATGTTTTAAACGTTTATATTTACCACATAAACATTCATAATCTTTTATAGGTCCAAAAATACGAGCACAAAATAAACCATCTCTTTCTGGCTTGAAAGTACGGTAATTAATTGTTTCAGGTTTTTTAACTTCTCCAAAAGACCAAGATTTTATCATATCTGAAGAAGCTAAAGAAAGTTTTATTGAATCAAATTCTTCTATTTTTTTTTGTGATTTTAAAAAATTAAATAAATATTTCACAAATTTATTACCTCAATTATATTATAAATTAGCAAAATTTTAATATAAAATAATTATTCTGTATTTTCTAAACTAATATTTATACCTAATGATCGTATTTCTTTCAATAAAACATTAAAAGATTCTGGAATACCAGCTTCCATTTGATGATTCCCATCAACAATATTTTTATACATTTTAGTTCTACCATTTACATCATCAGATTTAATGGTTAACATTTCTTGTAAAGTATATGCTGCTCCGTATGCTTCTAAGGCCCAAACTTCCATTTCCCCAAATCTTTGTCCACCAAATTGAGCTTTTCCACCTAATGGTTGTTGCGTTACAAGACTATATGAACCTGTAGATCTAGCATGCATTTTATCATCTACTAAATGATTTAATTTTAACATATACATATACCCTACAGTAACTGGTCTTTCAAAAGCTTCTCCTGTACGCCCATCATATAATTTAATTTGTCCAGATGTTGGTAAACCTGATAATTTTAATAATTCTTTTATTTCTTTTTCTTGAGCACCATCAAAAACTGGAGTAGCAATAGGCATTCCTTTTTTTAAATTATTTGCTAATGTAATTATTTCATTATCAGTAAAATTCTCTAAATCTATTTTTTGGTATATATTATCACCGAGATTATACGCTTTATAAAGAAAATTACGTATTCTATCTATTTTTTTTTTTTCTTTTAATAAAATATTAATTTTATTTCCAATTCCTTTTGCGGCCATACCTAAATGGGTTTCTAAAATTTGTCCTATATTCATTCTAGATGGGACTCCTAACGGATTTAAAATAATATCAATTGGAACCCCATTTTTATCATAAGGCATATCTTCTACAGGACAAATTTTAGAAATAACTCCTTTATTTCCATGTCTTCCTGCCATTTTATCACCTGATTGGATTTGTCTTTTTACAGCTAAATTTACTTTAATAATTTTTAAAATACCAGGAGCTAAATCATTTCCTTGTACGATTTTATTCTTTTGCAATTTAATTTTTTTTTTAAAAGTATCTTTTATTTCTTTATATTGTTTAATAAAATAGTTTAATTGAGGATGTTTAAGTGTTTCTTGCAATGAAATAATAAAATTTATATCAAAATTTTTAATATTTTCTTTTTTAAGAAAATTATTTTTTAATAAAAAATTTTTTGTATTTAACAATATATTTTGTTCAAAAATTTTTTGTTCAGAAAAAAAATCTTCTTTTACTTGCTTTAATTGCATTTCTTCAATTTCTATAGTTCTTTTATCTTTTTTTACACCTTCTCTTGTAAAAATTTGTACATCAATAACAGTGCCATATACACCATTAGGAACTCGTAAAGAAGTATCTTTTACATCAGAAGCTTTTTCACCAAAAATAGCACGTAATAATTTTTCTTCTGGTGATAATTGTGTTTCTCCTTTAGGAGTTACTTTTCCTACAAGGATATCTCCATTTTTTACTTCAGCTCCAACATATACAATACCAGATTCATCTAATTTAGATAAAGAAGATTCACTTACATTTGGTATATCAGATGTAATTTCTTCTTGACCTAATTTAGTATCACGAGATATACAAGATAATTCTTGGATATGTATAGTAGTAAATTTATCTTCTTGAACTACTTTTTCTGATAATAAAATAGAATCTTCAAAATTATAACCATTCCATGGCATAAAAGCTACTCTCATATTTTGACCTAATGCTAATTCTCCTAAATCTGTAGCAGGACCGTCAGCTAAAACATCTCCTTTTTTTACTAATTCTCCTAAATTTACAGATGGAATTTGATTAATACATGTATTTTGATTAGACCTTATATATTTTTCTAAATGATATATCTCTATATCATTTTTAGTATTAATTATATTATTACTATCTCTTTTTATTATAATACGAGAAGCATCTACATATTGTATTATTCCAGAATGTTTTGCAATTATGGTAACACCTGAATCAACTGCTACAATTCTTTCCATTCCAGTTCCTACTAAAGGTTTTTCTGTTTTTAATGTAGGAACAGCTTGCCTCTGCATATTTGCACCCATTAAAGCACGATTAGCATCATCATGCTCCAAAAAAGGAATTAAAGAAGCACCTATAGAAACAATTTGTTGTGTAGAAACATCCATATAATGGACTTGTTCTTTTTTAAATAAACCTGATTCTCCTTTATAGCGACATGTAATAAATTTATCTATAATATATTTTTTTTTATCAATATTAGTATTAGCTTGAGCAATAATAAAATTACCTTCTTCTATTGAAGATAAATATTTAATTTTATTAGTAACAAATCCATTTTTTACTAATCTATATGGTGATTCTAAAAATCCGTATTGATTTGTTCTCGCATATACTGATAAAGAATTTATTAATCCTATATTAGGTCCTTCTGGAGTTTCAATAGGACATATTCTACCATAATGAGTAGGATGTACATCTCTAACTTCAAAACCAGCTCTTTCTCTAGTTAATCCCCCTGGACCTAAAGCAGAAATACGACGTTTATGTGTAATTTCTGATAATGGATTATTTTGGTCCATAAATTGTGATAATTGACTAGAACAAAAAAATTCTTTTAAAGCTGCAGAAATTGGTTTAGCATTAATCATATCTTGAGGTTTTAAAGTTTCTATTTCCCCTAAAGATAATCTTTCTCTTACTGCTCTTTCAACACGTATTAAACCTATACGAAATTGATTTTCTGCCATTTCTCCAATTGAACGAATTCTTCTATTTCCTAAATGATCAATATCATCAATATTTCCAGTACCATTACGAATATTAATTAATTTTTTAATAACATCAACAATATCTTCTTTACTTAAAATTCCAGTACCAAGAATAGATGTTCTTGATAATGAAAGATTAATTTTCATCCTTCCGACAGGAGATAAATCATATCGATCTTCCATAAAAAATAATTTTTTAAATAAGATTTCTGCAGCCTCCTTTGTAGGAGGTTCTCCAGGACGCATCATTCTATAAATTTCAACTAAAGCATCTAGACGTGTAACTGTATCATCTATTTTTAAAGTTTCTGAAATATAATTACCATAATCTAAATCATTAGTAAAAATAGTTTCAATAACATTATCATTTTTAAAAATTTGATTAATTATATCTATCGATAAAGGATAATTTGCAGAAATAATTACTTCTCCTGTTATTGGATTAATATAATCTTTTACAACTCTCTTTCCTATCATATATTCTATAGGAATATTTATATATTTTATATTTTTTTTCTTTAGCATATTAATATGCCGTATTGTAATTCTTTTACCTTTTTTTACATAAATAATATTATTAAATTTAATATCAAAAAATGCTGTTTCTCCTCTTAATCTATCTGGTATTAATATCATTTCTATTTGATTATTTTTTTTTCTATAAGTATCTTTTTCAAAAAAAATATTTAATATTTCTTCTATATCATAATCCAAAGCACGTAAAATAACTGTAACCGGTAATTTTTTTCTTCTATCTATCCGTACAAAAATATTATCTTTAGGATCAAATTCGAAATCTAGCCAAGAACCCCTATAAGGAATGATACGAGCATTATATAATATTTTTCCTGAAGAATGTGTCTTACCTTTATCACTATCAAAAAAAACACCTGGACTTCTATGTAATTGTGAAACAACAACACGTTCGATACCATTAACTATAAAAGTACCATTTTTTGTCATTAATGGTATTTCCCCCATATATACTTCTTGTTCTCTTATATTTTTAACTAATAATCCAGGTTTTTCTTTATCATAAATAATTAATCGTAATATTACTTTTATAGGAGCAGAATAAGTCATTCCTCTTGTATGACATTCTTTTACACTAAAAAGAGATTTTTCTAAACGGTAATCTACATATTCTAATTTAGCATGACCACTATAACTAGTTATAGGAAATATACTTTTAAATGCAGCTTCTAAACCATATTGTCCTGTAAGATCTTTTTTTATAAATTTTTTAAATGAATCAATTTGAATAGATAATAAATATGGAATATTTAAAACTTGAGGTCTTTTTCCAAAATCTTTACGAATACGTTTTTTTTCAGTTTGAGAATAAACCATATGGTTCCTCAGTTATCTGATCAATTAAACAATTTAATTAAATTAATATTTATGTTATTAAATATTATTTTATATAAATAAATTTTATTTAGATTATTAAAAAATTATTTAATTTCTATTTCTGCTCCAGAAATTTTTAATTTAGATTCTAAATCTAATGCTTCTGTTTTATTAATAGATTCTTTTAATATTACAGGAGCAGATTCAACTAAATCTTTAGCTTCTTTTAATCCTAAACCCATGATACTTCTAACCGCCTTAATAACAGAAATTTTATTCTTTCCTATACTTTTTAGGTAGATATTAAATTCTGTTTGTTCTTCTTTTTCTTCTTTTTCTTGATTATTGTTTTTTTCATTTATTATACTAGAAACACCAAATTTTTTTTCTATAGAACTTATTAATTCCATTAAATCCATAATTGACATAGATTCTATAGCTTTTATAATTTGTTCTTTAGTTATTGACATAAATACTTTCCTAAAAATAATAATAATATTTTTTAAAATAAAATAAATTTATTTAATCTTTTTAATTGCAATTAAAATTCGAAGAAATTTCCCTATAGAAATATCTTTTATAATTATTATAAAACGTGTTATAGCTTCTTTATATGTAGGTAAATTAGCTAAAAGATTAATATCTTCACTATTTATTATTTTATTTTCAAATGCTGCTGCTTTAATTTTAAAATTTTCATTTAATTTACAAAAATCATTAAATAAACGAGCAGCAGCTCCAGGGTGTTTAAGTGAATATGCAATTAATATAGGACCACTTATTAAAGGTTCTAAACATTGAAAATTACTATTTTTAATAATTAATTTTAATAATTTATTTCTTACAATAATTATGATAATATCATTTTTTCTACTTTTTTTCCTTAATTCATTTAAATTATTACTATTAACACCACAAAAATCAGCAATTACAGCTGATAAAGCATGTTTATTTATTTTACTTATTTTTGCAATAATCATTTTTTTTTTTGTAATATTTAATGACATTCTAAAATTATTGCACTCCTATTTTTTAGTAAAAACTATGATTGTAATATAAAAAAAATTTTTGTAAAGTAAAATATTAATTGATTAAATTCATACAATCTTTAGTAATTTCCATAGAAATACCCATAGTTGATGATATATATATTTTTTTAATATAATTACCTTTTAATTGTGTTGGTTTATATTTCTTTAAGATTTTTAATAAAGTTTGTAAATTTTCCTTAATCTTATTATTTTCAAAATTAATTCTTCCTATACTTACATGAATAATACCATTTTTATCATTACGAAAATTAATTTGTCCATTACATATTTTTTTTATTATTTTAGATACATTATTTGTTATTGTTCCTAATTTAGGATTAGGCATTAAACCCTTAGGTCCTAAAATAGGTCCTAATTTACTAACAATATCCATAGCTTCTGGTGTTGATATTACTATATCAAAATTCTTTTCACCATTAGTAATCTTTTTTGATAAATCATTCATTCCAATTAATTCTATTCCTAATTCTTTTGCCTTAATTGCTTCTTTACCACTAGCAAAAACTGCAAATTTTATTTTTTTACCATTACCATAAGGTAAACTAACATTCCCTCTAATATTTTGTTCTGTCTTTTTTGTATTTATACCTAAATTAATAGAAATATCAATACTTTCAATAAATTTTACTTTACTTAAAGTTTTTAAATTATTAATAGCATCTTCAATAGAAAATTGATTTTTTAAATTTATATTTTTTAACATTAAATCCATACGTTTTGTTAATTTTCCCATTATTTAATCCTCAATAATTAATCCCATAGAAAGTGCGGTACCTTTTATAGAAGACATCATAGATTTAATATTTACTCCATTCATATCAATATATTTAATTTCAGCAATTTTACGAATTTGATCTTGTGTAATTACACCAATTTTTTCTATTTTTGGTTTATTTGATCCTTTTTTAATTCCAAGTATTTTTTTTATTATTGCAGATACTGGAGGAGTTTTAGTAATAAATGTAAAAGTTTTATCAACATAAATTGTAATTACTACTGGTATAGGCATACCTTTTTCTAAATTACTAGTTTTTGAATTAAAAATTTTACAAAAATTCATAATATTCACACCATGTTGTCCTAATGCAGGCCCAATAGGTGGACTAGGATTAGCGTTACCAGCTGGTACTTGTAATCTTACATAAGTTTTAATTTTTTTTGCCATAGATTTTTCTCAGTTAATTAATATTTATCCTTTTTCTACTTGACGAAAATCTAATTCTACAGGAGTAGATCTTCCAAAAATTGATACAGAAACTTTTAATCTACTTTTCTCATAATCTACTTCTTCTACTGTTCCATTAAAATCAGAAAAAGGTCCATCTTTTACTCTAATTATTTCTCCTGGATCAAATATTGTTTTTGGTCTAGGTTTATCTCCAATTTTTTGTAAACGGCTTATAATTATATTTACTTCTTTATCACTAATAGGTAAAGGGTTATCAGATTTTCCTCCAATAAAACCTAAAACTTTAGGTATACTACGTACTAAATGCCAACTTAATTCTTGCATCATCATATGAATTAATATATATCCTGGGAAAAATTTTCGATCACTTTTATATTTTTGACCTCCACGTATTTCAACTATAGCCTCAGTAGGAACTAAAATTTTACCAAAATAATTATCCATATTATGAATTTTAATATATTCTTTTAATGATTGAACTATACGATGTTCAAAACCAGAACGAGCTTGAATAACATACCATTTTTTTTTTAAAGATTTATTCATTATTATAACCTCGTTCCAGTTAAAAATGATATTAAATAAATTAAAAAATTATCTAATATAAAAAAAATAATAGAAATTATTGTAATAATTAATATTATTACTAATGATGTATTCCAGGTATTTTTATAAGAAGGCCATATAACTTTACGAGCTTCTATTCGTGCATAATATATAAAAGAAAATAATTTTTTACCTGTATTTGTAAATGATATAATAAATATTATTAATGTTAATATAGAAAAAACCCAAACTAAACGAATAGATAAATTTATATTTTGATAATTATAATTTAATACTAAAATAGTAATTAATAAAATTATACTAATAAACCATTTTATGGTATCTGTAACATATTTATTTACATTTTTTTTAAATTCTATAATATTCATTATATATTAACCAAAAAAAACTAATATAGAATAATATATAAATTATAAAGAAACTTTACTAATAATTTATTAATTATTTTAACATTTAAAAAAAAGAATCAAAGGGAGTATTTTCCCTTATCTTCTTTTATATTTATTATTTATTGTAAAACTTTAGTAACAACTCCAGCACCAACTGTACGACCTCCTTCACGAATAGCAAAACGTAAACCATTAGTCATTGCTATAGGATAAATTAATGTAACAATCATATTAATATTATCCCCAGGCATAACCATTTCTATATTAGAAGATAACTCTATAGTTCCTGTTACGTCTGTAGTTCTAAAATAAAATTGAGGACGATATCCTTTAAAAAAGGCTGTATGTCTTCCACCTTCATCTTTAGATAAAATATAAACTTCTGCTTCAAATTTAATATGTGGGGTAATTGATCCTGGTTTAGCTAAAACTTGTCCTCTTTCTATATCTTCTCTTTTAATACCCCTAAGAAGAATCCCCACATTTTCACCTGCACGTCCTTCATCTAATAATTTACGAAACATCTCTACACCAGTACAAATAGATTTTATAGTATTTCTAATACCTATAATTTCTACTTCTTCTCCTACTTTTATAATACCTCTTTCTACTCTTCCTGTTACTACTGTTCCTCTACCTGATATTGAAAAAACATCTTCTATGGGTAATAAAAAAGGTTTATCAATTGCTCTTATAGGATTAGGAATATAAGTATCTAAAGAATTTGTTAATTCAATAATTTTTTCTTCCCATTTTTTATCACCCTCAAGAGCTTTCAAAGCTGATCCTTGAATAATAGGAGTAGTGTCTCCGGGGAAATTATATTGTGTTAATAAATCACGTACTTCCATTTCTACTAATTCTAATAATTCTTCATCATCAACCATATCACATTTATTAAGAAAAACTATAATATAGGGGACTCCTACTTGTCTTGCTAATAAAATATGTTCTCTAGTTTGTGGCATAGGACCATCTGTTGCTGCAACTACTAATATAGCCCCATCCATTTGTGCTGCTCCAGTAATCATGTTTTTTACATAATCAGCATGTCCTGGACAATCTACATGAGCATAATGTCTATTTTTAGTATCATATTCAACATGGGATGTATTGATTGTTATACCTCTTGCTTTTTCTTCTGGAGCATTATCAATTTGATCAAAAGCTTTTGCTGATCCACCATATTTTTTAGATAAAACAGTGGTTATTGCTGCTGTTAAAGTTGTTTTTCCATGATCAACATGTCCTATAGTACCAACATTAATATGTGGTTTAGAACGTTCAAATTTTTTTTTAGACACAGATTAATATCCTTCTAAATAAATTAATATATTAAATATTATTAAAATTTTATGATTTAGATCTAGATTCAATAATTATTTTTGCAATACTATCAGGTGCTTTAGTATATTTTAAAAATTCCATAGTATATGATGCTCTTCCTTGACTATAAGAACGTAAATCAGTAGCATAACCAAACATTTCTGATAAAGGGACACAAGCACGTATAGTTTTTCCAGTAGGAATATTATTCATACCCTCTATAATTCCTCTTCTACGATTTAAATCTCCAATAACATCTCCCATATATTCTTCAGGAGTTTCAACTTCTACTTTCATTATAGGTTCAAGTAGAATAGGATTAGCTTTTTTAAATGCATTTTTGAATGCAATTGCAGCAGCTAATTTAAAAGCTAATTCAGAAGAATCTACATCATGATAGGAACCATAATGAAGTCTTACTGAAATATTTACCACAGGATAACTTGCCATAGGACCAGATTTTAATTGTTCTTGAATACTTTTATCTATTGCTGAAATGTATTCACTAGGTATTACACCACCTTTTATATCATTAGTAAATAAATAACCTATATTATTTTTTTGGGATTTTAATGGAGCAATATCTATTACTACATGACCATATTGTCCTCTTCCTCCAGTTTGTTTAATATATTTTCCTTCTATATTATTTATGTTATTTTGTATAGTTTCACGATAAGAAACTTGTGGTTTTCCAATATTGGCAGATACATTAAATTCTCTTCTCATTCTATCTACAATAATTTCTAAATGTAATTCACCCATACCAGCAATAATTGTTTGATTTGTTTCTTCATTTGTCCAACTTTTTAATGAAGGATCTTCTTTAATAAGACGATTTAAAGCTAGACCCATTTTTTCTTGATCTATTTTAGTTTTAGGTTCTATTGCAATAGAAATAACAGGTTCTGGAAATTCCATAGTTTCTAAAATAATACATTTATTAATATCACATAATGTATCTCCTGTTGTTACATTTTTTAATCCAATTGCTGCCGCAATATCTCCAGCATATACTTTTTTTATTTCTTCTCTTTTATTAGCATGCATTTGAACAATTCTACCAATACGTTCTTTTTGTTTTTTTATAGAATTATATATAGTTTCTCCACTACTAATAGTTCCAGAATATACTCTAAAAAAAGTTAAATTTCCAACAAAAGGATCATTAGCAATTTTAAAAGCTAATGCAGAAAATAGTTCGTTATCATCAGTATCACGAGTTACAAGAATTTTTTTTTCATTATTAGATATTCCTTGAATTGGAGGAATATCTTTAGGGGATGGTAAATAATCAATTATTGCATCTAATAATGCTTGTACTCCTTTGTTTTTAAAAGCAGAACCACATGTTATTAAAGTAATTTCATTATTTAAAACTCTTTTTCTTAAAGAAGATTTAATTTCTTGTATGGAAATTTGATTTCCATTAAAATATTTTTCTAATAATATTTCATTAGATTCTACAGCTGTTTCTATTAATTTTTGATTCCAAAATTCAGCTTCTTTTTTCATATTTAAAGGTATATTTGTATAATTACAACTTATTCCTTTGTCTTTTTCATTCCAATTTAGAGCTTTCATTTGTATTAAATCAATTATACCGGTAAATTTTTGTTCAGAACCTATAGGTAATTGTAGTAGAACAGTTTCTGTTAATAAATTATTTTCTATTTGTTGAATTACTTTTGTAAAATTTGCCCCCATTCTATCCATTTTATTTATAAAAGCAATTCTAGGTACTTTATATTTATTAGCTTGCCTCCATACTGTTTCTGATTGAGGTTGTACTCCTCCTACAGCACAATAAATCATAACAACTCCATCTAATATTCTCATAGAGCGTTCTACTTCAATTGTAAAATCTACATGTCCCGGTGTATCAATGATGTTAATTCTATGTGATTTATATTGATTAAACATTCCTGACCAAAAAGTTGTGGTAGCAGCTGAAGTAATTGTAATACCTCTTTCTTGTTCTTGTTCCATCCAATCCATTGTAGCGGCACCATCATGAACTTCTCCTATTTTATGATTTACTCCTGTATAGAATAAAATTCTTTCTGTTGTAGTTGTTTTTCCAGCATCAATATGTGCGCTAATACCAATATTACGGTATCTTGTTATAGGAGTTTTTCGACCCATATATTTATTCCTCTATTTTATTATATAAAAAAATTTAAAATTATAATAATATTATTTTAATAAAATATTAAATGTTAAATATTGATTTAGCTACGCATATTCTATTGATTAATTGATTCATTTTATTTTAAATTTAAATTATTTAAATTTTCTTTTAAATTAATGTTTTACCAACGATAATGAGCAAAAGCTTTATTAGCTTCTGCCATTTTATGTATTTCTTCACGTTTTTTAACAGCATTTCCTTTATTTTCTAAAGCATCTAATAATTCATTAGTTAATTTTAAAATCATAGATTTTTCATGTCTTTTCCTTGCAGCATTAACTAACCAACGCATAGCTAAAGTATTTCTTCTTATTGGTCTAATCTCAACAGGTACTTGATATGTTGATCCACCTACTCTTCTGGATTTTACTTCAACTATAGGTTTTACATTTTCTAATACATTTAGAAAAACATCTATTTCTTTTTTACCTATTTTTTTTTTTATTATACTTAATGCAGAATAAACAATAGACTCTGCAATAGATTTTTTACCATTTATCATAAGTATATTAATAAATTTAGCTAATAAATCTGATTCAAATTGAGGATCTGGTAATATTTTTCTCTGACTAATTATTCTTCTACGAGGCATAGAAATTGACTCCATTTTTTAATAACACTTGAATAAATATAAATAAAAAATGATATTTAATAATTTTATTTAGGTTTTTTTGCTCCATATTTTGATCTACCTTGTTTTCGATCTTTTACTCCAGTACAATCTAAAGCGCCTCTAACAGTATGATATCTAACTCCAGGTAAATCTTTTACTCTACCTCCTCTTATTAAAATTACAGAGTGTTCTTGTAAGTTATGTCCTTCTCCTGAAATATAAGAAGTTACTTCAAAACCATTTGTTAATCTTACTCTACATACTTTTCGTAAAGCAGAATTTGGTTTTTTGGGAGTTGTTGTGTATACTTTTGTACATACACCTCTTTTTTGAGGTGCAGAAT
Source organism: Enterobacteriaceae endosymbiont of Donacia cinerea (assembly GCF_012569925.1). Taxonomy (NCBI): domain Bacteria; kingdom Pseudomonadati; phylum Pseudomonadota; class Gammaproteobacteria; order Enterobacterales; family Enterobacteriaceae; species Enterobacteriaceae endosymbiont of Donacia cinerea. The sequence continues at coordinate 337,782 of NZ_CP046204.1, forward strand.
TTAAAGCAGGTACATTTGTTTTAACTATTTTTCGTTTTCTATTTTTTCTAACTAATTGATTAATTGTTGCCATATTTTTTCCTAAATTTAAAATATTATATTTAATATTAAATATTTTATTATAAATAATTACCATATTATTTGTTTTTTGTTTTTTATAATTAAACTAACAAATTTTATATAATTTATTCTTATAATTTTTTCTGAAATATTTAAACTCAAACCTCTGGCCAATATATCATCATTTATTGCAAATATTAATATTTTAATTTTTTGTTTTTTTTTAATGATTTCTTTCATAAAAATACTATTTTTTAATCCAGCTAATACTCCATCTTGAATTAATAATAAGTTATCATTTTTATTTAGAATATTTAATAATAAAGAAAAATTACAAGATGCTGGTGAACTAAATAAGGTATATAACATATAAAAAAAGATTTTATTGAACTAAAAGTTAAGAATTATATTATAATTATTAATTTTTTTGTACCATATTAATGGATCTATAATTTTAACTGGTATAATCCAGTTATTATTTTTTAATCCTAATATTTTTAAAGATTTTGAACAAACAAAATATTTTTTAATATTACATAATTTTAAAATACTAAAACTAATATTATAATTTTTTAATAAAAATTCTTTTGGTTTTTGTTGTTTTTTTATTTGTAAAATCCCATCTCCTATAAAAAATAAAGCTATATCCTCAGTTAATGAGGATATAGAAATTACAGTATCAAGTCCTTCTTTACCAAGACTATTTCCATAAGGAGATGTTGAAAATATAAATGCTATTTTATTCATTAAAATTGAACTAAGTGATCACAAGTTAATATTAATTTTGTAAATGTACTTAAAGTAGTTATTTTAAAGTTAGTATCAATAATATTATTGATTTCTTTTTTAAAACCAAAAAAATTATTTTTATAAAAACTATTTTTTTCTTCTAAAATTAAACCTCTTTTTTTAGCAGAAGTAATACATATATATAAATTAATATGATGTTTTATACTTAATTTTTTCCAAGAATTAATTAAATTGAATTCATCATTATTAAATTTTATATTTTTATTAGCATTACATACTCCATTTCGATAAAAAAAAATATTTTTTACTATATTCTTTGTTTGTATTACTGCTTTAGTAAATAAATATGCAGAATAAGCATTCTGATTACTATATGGAGCTTCTGTAACTAATATTACAAAGATCATGTTATTAAAAATCCAAAAATATTTTTATATTAAAATTTATTTTAAATAAATATTAAAATATTTATTTTTTAGATATTGAATCTTTAATATCTAAAAGTTCAATTTCAAATATTAAGGTAGAATTAGTTGGTATTCCAGAAATTATTTCTGAACCATAAGCTAATTTTGGAGGTACAACTAATGTTATTTTACCACCTTTTTTAATATATTTTAAACCTTCTTTCCAACCATCTATTACTTGTTGTAAAATAATAAATAAAGGTTTGTTTGGTTCTGTATTATCAAATTCAGTGCCATCAATTAATTTTCCTGTATATTTAATAACAATAATTTGATTATTATTTGTAATTTTTTTACCAGAACCCATTTTATTAATTTTATATACTAATCCACTTTTACTTTTTTTTACATTTTTTCTTTTTAAAAATTTTTTAATATATTTTTGACCTATTTTTTCATTTATTTTAGATTCATCTTGAGTTTCATCTGGAGTCATAACATCTTTTGTATGTGAATCATATAATTGTAAGGCTATATCAATTTCATTATCAGAAAGTTTATATTTTCCATCTAAAGAATCAGATACACCTTGAAGAATTAGTTTTCTATTTAATATTATTTTTAATATTTTTTGTGTTTGATATGTATTAGTTAAATGTTTTCCTATTATAACTCCTAGAGCATAGGAAATTTTATCATTATCATCTTTAAAAAAGATTTCTTTTTTTTTCTTTTTTATATTTTGTTTTTTTTTTTGATTTTTTATTTTTTTTTTAATAATATTTTTAGATTTATTTTTATTCCACCATGACACATTATTTAATGTAAATGCATTTGCATTTGTAGTAGATATATTTAATCCGATACTTAAAAGCAATATAATAAATATTGATACTTTTTTAGTAAAAAATTTCATTTTTTCTCCAAAATTTTTTGGTAAGATTAAAAATAATAGTACATTATAATATATATATATAAAATAAGATAATAAATTATCTTATTTTATATAAATATTACTTTTAATAGAATTAAAAAACAAGTTAAAATATTAATTTTTATAAAAAATTAAATTAATAATTTTAACATTCTTCTTAATGGTTCTGATGCCCCCCAAAGTAATTGATCACCTACTGAAAAAATTGAGAAACAATTTTTATCTATATTTAATTTTTTTATTCTGCCAACAAGTATATCTAATTTACCATTAATAAAAGAAGGAGTAAGATAATTAATAGTATCATCAAAATTATTTGATATAATTTTAATCCATTTATTATGAGAATTAATAAGATAATGAATATTATCTATAGATAAATTTTTATTTAATTTAATTGTAAATGATTGACTATGTGAGCGTAAAGTAGCAACTCTAACACATAATCCATCAATTGGAATGATTTTTGTTGTGTTTAAAATTTTGTTAGTTTCAAATTGTCCTTTCCATTCTTCTTTTGTTTGTCCACTATTATTTATTTTTTTATCTATCCATGGAATTACATTATTAATTAAAGGAACATGAAAATAATTTTTAGGAAATTTAGAAGAATACATTTGTTTTGAAATTTCTTGTTCTATACTTAGAATATTATCATTAAAAGAATTTTTTTTAATTAAATTAGTTATATTTTTAGATATATATTGCATTTGTAAAATAAGCTCTTTCATAAATTTTGCACCAGCTCCTGATGCTGCTTGATATGTAGATACAGAAATCCAATCAACTAAATTATTTTTAAATAACCCTCCTAGAGCCATTAACATTAAACTAACAGTACAATTTCCTCCTACAAAAGTTTTTACTCCCATATTTAATTTTTGTTGTATATGTTCTAAATTAACAGGATCTAAAATAATAACGGCATCTTCTAAGGTTCTTAAATTAGAAGCCGCATCTATCCAATAACCATTCCATCCTATTTGACGTAATTTAAAATAAATTTTATTTGTATATTCACTTCCTTGACATGTTACAATTATATCTAATTCAAATAATTTTTCAAAATCATAAGCATTTTCTAATTTAATATTTTTATTTTTTATATTAAAATGATTAATATATTCTCCATATTGAGAAGTACTAAAAAAAATAGCATTAATATTATTAAAATCTTTTTTTTTTAACATTCTATTTATAAGAACTGATCCTACCATCCCTCTCCAACCAATAAACCCAACTTTTTTCATTATTCCCTCTTATAAAATCATATTTTGTTGTTTAATTTATTATGTTAATGTTATATAAAAATATTCTCTAATATTAGAATATTAAATATAATAAAACATTAAAAGAAATATGTAATATAAATAAGTATTTTTTTTAATTTGTTAAATTTATTTTAAAAAAATAAATATTTAAAAAATTTATAATAAATTTTTTTATTAAACTAAAATTATTTAATTTATCTTCCAATTAATTGGTTTTTTTTTTTTTAAAATAAGATATTTGTTTGTTTTAGAAAAATGTTTACAAAAATAAAACCCTTTATAGAATGATAAAGGAGATGGATGTGACGTAGTTAAAACTAAATTTTTTGATGTTATAAAACTTATTTTTTTTTTAGCATATGTCCCCCATAATAAGAAAACAATGTTATTGTAATTCATATCTATTATTTTTATTACATTATTTGTAAAAATTTCCCAACCAATATTAGCATGAGATTGAGGTTTATTTTTTTCTACAGTTAGTATTGAATTTAATAACATTACTCCCTCATTAACCCAATTTATTAAATATCCATGATTAGGAATTATAAATTCAGGTATGTCTAATTTTAAAGCTCTATAAATATTTTTTAATGTAGGAGGAATAGTTATATTAGGCATAACTGAAAAAGCAAAACCATTAGCTTGATTAAAACCATAATAAGGATCTTGACCTATAATTACTACTTTTAAATTATTAAAATTTATTTTTTTAAAAATATTAAAAATATATTTTTTTTTAGGATAAATAATTTTATTATTTTTAATATCTTTATTAATTTTTTGAATTAATTTTATAAAATAATGTTTTTTTTTTTCTTGTTGAAAAAAATTTTTCCATATAAAAATTTTATTATTCATAATAATATTTAATTTGTAAAAATATAAATTTATGTAATTCTACAAAAATATTATATAATATTTTTGTAAAAAACAAATTTTTTATATTTTAATCCTTGTTTTTAATATTTTATTAAAAATTATAATTTTAAGGAGTATAAAATGAACTATTATGAAATAGTTTTAATGATTAATCCAAATCAAAGTGATCAAATAAATAATATTATTAAATATTATAAAAAATTTATTTTAAAAAATGATGGTTTTATTTCAAGATTTGAAGATTGGGGGAGAAGACAATTATCTTATCCTATACTAAAATTACATAAAGCTCATTATATACTAATGAATATTACATTAAATAATATTAATATAATAAAAAATCTTGAAAAAAGTTTAAGAATTAATGAATATATTATAAGATATCTCATAATAAGAACCAAAACAGAAAGAAAAAATATATCTTGTATTTTAAAATCAAGAGATGAATTTCAAGAAAAACGTCATGATGTTATAAAAACAATATAATATAAATTTTTATAAACATACTAATAATATAAATATTAGAGGTTATTAATTAATGATACGTTATTTTCGTCGTCGTAAATTTTGTCGTTTTACAGCAGAAGGTATTAAAGAAATTGATTATAAAAATATATATATTTTAAAAAATTTTATTACTGAAAGTGGTAAAATTGTACCTAGTAGAATTACTGGTACTAAAGCAAAATATCAACGTCAATTAACTAAAGCTATAAAATTAGCAAGATATTTATCTTTAATATCTTATACTGATCATCATAAATAAATTTAAAAAATTATTATTTTGTTTTAATAAAAGTATAAATGATAAAGAGTATTAAATAATGAAAATAATTTTATTAGATTCTATTTTAGGTTTAGGTAAAAAATCTCAAATTATAAATGTTAAACCTGGATATGCACGTAATTTTTTAATACCTAAAAATAAATGTATTATTGCTACAAAAAATAATATTAGTTTTTTAAAAAATAAACTTTTAGAAAAAAAATCTAAATTATTAGATATTTTTAATAAAGCAGAATTAAAACTAAAAAAATTTAATCGTATAAATAAAATAATAATTAAAGCTAAATCAGGGAAAAATGGAAAATTATTTGGATCAATTAATAAAAATGATATTATAAAAAAATTAAAAGAAATTGGATTTAATATTTTAAAAAAAGAAATAAAATTACCGAAAGGAAGTTTAAAAAAAATAGGAGAATATAATATTCTTTTTCAATTTCATGAAAAAGTTTCAGTTCAAAAAACAATTTATATTGTAAATGATGAATAATAAATTTTATTTAATTTAAAATTAAATTATTGACTAATTAATAATTTTTTATGTATAATCACTACATATGGAACATGATTATTTTAAACAATATTATTTTATGAATCCAGTCAGGTCTGGAAGGAAGCAGCTGTAGTAAATATAATATGTGTAAAAAAATGGTCATGTTCTATTAAATTAATTTTTTAAAAATATATGTCATAAAAATGAATTCTCACGTTTTAGCCATAAAATGGCGCCCCCAATCTTTTGATGATGTTATTGGTCAAGATCATGTAATACAAGCTATCAAATATAGTTTATCTACAAAAAGAATTCATCCTGCTTGGATTTTATCTGGAAGTAGAGGAGTTGGAAAAACGACAATAGCACGCATTTTTGCAATGGGTTTAAGTTGTTTACAAGGTATAACACAAAATCCATGTGGATCATGCGATAATTGTATGTCTATAAAACAAAATTCTTTTTTAGATTTAATTGAATTAGATTCTGCATCTAAAACTAAAGTAGAAGATATTAGAGAAATTTTAGAAATTATTAATTATCCTCCTGTTAAAGGAAAATATAAAATATATATTTTTGATGAATTTCATATGTTATCAAAGCATAGTTTTAATGCCTTATTAAAGATATTAGAAGAACCACCAGAATATATAAAATTTATATTTGCAACAACAGAATTACAAAAAATACCAATGACTATTATATCTAGATGCATGCAATTTAATTTAAAATTAATAAAAAAAAATATTATTTTAAATCAATTAAAAAAAATTTTAAATAAAGAAAAAATTATATATAATGAAAAAGCATTAGATATATTATCAAATGTATCATATGGTAGTATGCGTGATGCATTAAGTTTAACAGATCAATTAATCTCTATGGGTTCATTAACTGTAGATAATACTTATTTGATGTTAGGGTTAGTAAAAAAAAAATATTTATTTTTATTAATATGTAATTTTAAAACAAAAAAAAATAATTTTATTTTTAATTTAATTGATAAAATTTCTATGTTTAATGTTAATTGGGATAATATTATTACAGAAATAATGATATTATTACATAATATTTTAAAAATTAAAATTTTAAATTGTAATTCTGACGATTTTTTTAAAAATTCAAATTTTGAAAAAAATGTAGTAAGATTTTATCAAAAAATATTTAATAATTTCTCAGAAAATGAATTAAAATTCCTATATAAATTTTTTAACACAGGTAAAAAAAATTTGTACTTAGCACCAAACCCTAAAATAGGTTTTGAAATGATTATATTAGAAATATTAATATATTTTAATAAATATTAATTGTATTTAAAATATAAAAGATAAATATTTATTTAAGATTATTTTGATTTTTTATATAAAAAAGAGAAAATTATTTATGCAAAAAAAAGAAATTAAAAGCTTTCAATCTGAAGTAAAACAATTATTACATTTAATGATTCATTCACTCTATTCTAATAAAGAAATATTTTTAAGAGAATTAATTTCTAATTCTTCTGATGCTGTTGACAAATTAAAATTTAAAACTTTATCTAATCCTAATTTATATGAGAATAATTCAATATTAAAAGTACAAATTACTATAAATAAAGAAAAAAGATTAATTAGTATTAAAGATAATGGTATTGGTATGTCTCGTAAAGAAGTAATTGAAAATTTAGGGACAATTGCAAAATCTGGTACTAAAGATTTTATAAAATCTTTAAATTTATCTTCTGATAAAAAATCAGAAACAAATTCCCAATTAATTGGTCAATTTGGAGTAGGATTTTATTCTGCTTTTATAGTTGCAGATAAAGTTTCAGTTAAAACTAGATTAGCAGGTACTCCTGTAAATGAAGGAGTATTTTGGGAATCTACAGGTGAAGGAAAATATTCTATAGTTAATATTAATAAAAAAATAAGAGGTACTACAATTATATTACATATACGTCCTAAATATGATGAGTTTTTAGATACGTGGCGTATAAAAACAATAATTAATAAATATTCAGAACATATAAATTTACCTATAGAAATAGAAATGTATAATGAGAAAGAAAAAAAATATTATTGGGAACAAATTAATAAAGCACAAGCACTCTGGTTACGTAATAAATCAGAAATTAGTACAAAAGAATATAAAGAATTTTATAAACAGTTAACATATGATAATATTGATCCAATTACTTGGAGTCATAATCATGTAGAAGGTAAACAAGAATATATTAGTTTATTATATATCCCTTCAAATATTCCATGGGACATACGTAATCGAGATTATAAAAATGGATTAAAATTATATGTTCAAAGAGTATTTATTATGGAAGATGCAGAACAATTATTACCTAAGTATTTGAGATTTGTAAGGGGTTTAGTTGATTCTAATGACTTACCTTTGAATATTTCAAGAGAAATTTTACAAAAAAATAATATTATTCGTAATATGAAGATAACATTAACAAAAAAAGTTCTTAATATGTTAATGAATCTTAGTAAAAATCAAAATGATTATAATAATTTCTGGAAAAAATTTGGTTTAGTTTTTAAAGAAGGTCCTGCAGAAGATATAAGTAATAAAAATATTATTATAAAATTATTACGTTTTTCTTCAACATATAATAATAATTCAGAACAAAATGTATCTTTAGAAGAATATTCAAAAAGAATGATAAAAGGACAAAATAAAATATATTTTTTAACATCAGATAATTATATATCTGCAAAAAATAGTCCTCATTTAGAATTTTTTTCTAAAAAAGGTATTGAAGTATTATTATTAGTAGATCATATTGATGAATGGATGATGAGTTATATTACAGATTTTGAAGGAAAAAATTTTCAATCTATTAGTAAACAAGATGATTCATTAGATGAATTTATTAAAAATAAAGATAACATTATAAAAAATGAAACAAAAGAAGAGTTTAAACCTTTTTTAAAAAAAATACAAAAAATATTAGGAAATAAAATAAAAAAAGTAAAATTAACAAATAAATTAATTAATACACCTGCTATTGTTACTACAGATATAAATGAAATGAGTACTCAAATGGCAAAACTATTTGCTGCAGCAGGACAAGAAACTCCAGAAATAAAATATAATTTTGAATTAAATCCAAATCATGTTTTAATAAAAAAAATATTAAAAATAGAAGACGAAAAGTATTTTTCTGAATTTATTTTTTTATTATTAGAAGAAGCAATTTTAGCAGAAAAGGGTACTTTAGATAATCCACATAAATTTATTAATCGTATAAATACTTTTTTATCTAAAATATAAATATTTAGATAAGATAATTATCTTAATAATTATCTTATCTTTTAATAAGAAAAGAAATAATTTTTAATTCGTTTTTTAGTTTCTTTATTTAAAATAATATTTTATTTATAATAAACTATTTACTATTTCGAAAAATCATTTTATGATTTAATAAAAATATATAAAATTTTTTTAAAAAATTTTATATAAAAATATATATCTTATTTTTTTTAAAAAAATAAGAATTCTATTTACAATTTTAATAAATTAATAATATAAAAAAATGGCAGAAAAAAGAAACATATTTTTAATAGGCCCTATGGGAGCAGGAAAAAGTACAATTGGACGTCATCTTTCAAATTTATTAAAAATGGATTTTTTTGATTCAGATCAAGAAATTGAAAATCGTACAGGAGCCGATATAAATTGGGTATTTGATGTAGAGGGAGAAAAAGGTTTCAGAAAACGTGAAAAAAAAATTATTGATGAAATAACTAAAAAACAAGGCATTATATTAGCAACTGGAGGAGGTTCTATTCAATCAAAAGAAACAAGAAAATTTCTCTCCTCTAGAGGTATTGTAGTATACCTACAAACTACGATAGAAAAACAATTAAATCGTACCAAAAGAGATAAAAAACGTCCTTTATTAAAAAATAAAAATAAATCAGCTAAAGAAATATTAGAAGAATTAGCTAAAAAGAGAAACCGTTTATATAATGAAATTGCTGATATTATAATTAAAACAGATGAACAAAGTGCTAAAGTTGTTGCTAATCAATTAATTAACTTATTAGAAAAAAATTAAAAGGACATAATATTATATATGGGAAAAACTATTTTAGTTTCAACAGAAAAAAAAAAATATTCTATTATTATAGATTTCAATTTATTTGATAAGCCATTATCTTTACCTTTTTTAAAAAAGGGAGATAGTGTTATGATTGTAACTAATAAAATAATTTTTTCTTTATATTTTAAAAAAATATCTAATCAACTTAATAATATAGGTGTAAGAATAAATTATGTTATTGTTCCTGATGGTGAAAAACATAAAACGTTAATTACTGCAAATATTATTTTTACAGCATTACTTCAAAATTTACATAATAGAGATACTACTTTAATTTCTTTAGGAGGAGGCGTAATAGGTGATATAACAGGATTTGTTGCATCTAGTTATCAAAGAGGGGTAAAACTTATACATATACCTACAACATTATTAGCACAAGTAGATTCTTCTGTAGGTGGTAAAACAGCTGTTAATCATATTTTAGGAAAAAATATGATAGGTAGTTTTTATCAACCTAATATTGTATTAATTAATTTAAGTTGTTTATATACTTTATCCAGAAGAGAATTTTCTGCAGGTTTAGCTGAAGTAATAAAATATAGTATTATTTTTGATAAAAAATTTTTTTCTTGGCTAGAAAATAATATTACTAAATTATTTAATTTAGATAAAGAATCTATAATTTTTTGTATAAATAAATGCTGTAAATTAAAAGCTCAAATTATTTATGAAGATGAATATGAAAAGAATAAAAGAGCATTATTAAATTTAGGACATACTTATGGACACGCTATTGAGTCTGAATTAGGATATGGTAAATGGTTACATGGAGAAGCTATCTCAGTCGGTATTGTTATTGCTTCTTTAACATCTAAAAAACTTAATTTAATAAACAATAAAGATATAATAAGAATTATTAATTTATTTAAAAAATGTAATTTACCAATTCAAAGTCCAAATAATATGAATATAGAACAATATTTTAAACATATTTATAGGGATAAAAAAATAAATAAAAATCAAATTAATATTATTATTCCAGTTAAAATTGGTAAAGCAATTATATGTAAAAATATTTCTGAAAAAATTATTTCTAGCGCTATTAACGCAAATAAAAATTTAATTTTCTAGTATAATTTTAAAAACAATTATTTATAATAATAAATTTAAATAAAATGAAAAATAATTTGATTGCCGCATCTATTTTATCTGCTAATTTTACATATTTAGGTAAAGAAATTGAAGATGTTCTTAAAGCTGGTGTTGATATAATACATTTTGATGTTATGGATAATCATTATGTACCTAATTTAACTATTGGTCCTTTAGTTTTAAGATCTTTACGAGAAAATGGAATTAAATGTCTAATTGATGTTCATTTAATGACAAAAAATATAGATAATTTAATAATTGATTTTATAAAATCAGGAGCAAGTAGTATTATTATACATCCAGAAAGTTCATATCATTTAGATAAAAGTATTTCGTTAATAAAAAATTATGGATGTAAAGCAGGCTTAGCATTAAATCCTTCTACTTCTTTAAATTGTTTAGAATATTTAATACATAAATTAGATTTAATATTAGTTATGTCTGTTAATCCTGGTTTTGAAGGACAAAAATTTTTAAATCATATTTATGAAAAAATTTTTCAAATTAAAAAAATTATTAATAAAAAAAACATTTTATTAGAAGTAGATGGAGGCATAAATATTAATAATATAAAAAAAATAGCTATTTCTGGAGCAAATGTGTTTGTAATAGGTTCAGCTATATTTAAAAATAAAATGCCATATTATAAAACTATAAAAAATATAAGATTAAAGTTAAATACTATATTTTAAAATAAATATTTAATTTCTTTAAAATATAGAAAAATTGTAAAAAACATTATGAAAAAAAAAATAGTATTTAGTGGAATACAACCAACAGGATTATTAACTTTAGGTAACTATATTGGAGCTTTAAAACAATGGAAAAAATTACAAAAAAAATACTTTTGCATTTATTGCATAGCTGATTTACATTCTTTAACTATACATCAAAAAAAAAATATTTTAAATAAAAATATATTAGATGTTTTAGCTATGTGTTTAGCATGTGGAATTAATCCTGAAAAAAGTATTATTTTTATACAATCTCATGTTCCTCAACATTCTCAATTAAATTGGATTTTAAATTGTTTTACTAATTTCGGGGAAATTAAAAGAATGACACAATTTAAAGAAAAAATATTTTTAAATAAAAATATTAACGTTGGTTTATTTAATTATCCAATATTAATGGCAGCAGATATATTATTATATCAAACAAATAAGGTTCCAGTAGGTAAAGATCAAATTCAACATATCGAATTAGCTAGAGATATTGCTTATCGATTTAACAAAATTTATGGAAATATATTTACTATTCCTGAAAAAATACTTAATTATAATGGTTCATGTATTATGTCATTAATAAATCCTAATAAAAAAATGTCTAAATCTGATACTAATAATAATAATATTATTAGTTTATTTGATAATGATTCTATAATTAAACAAAAAATTAAAAATGCAGTTACCGATTCTAATTATCCCCCTATTATAAAATATGATTTTAAAAATAAACCAGGTATTTCTAATTTATTAGTTATATTATCTAATATAACTGAATTTTCTATAGAAAAATTAGAAAAAGATTTTCAAAACAAGAATTATAATTCTTTTAAAGAATCAATTGTTATTAATTTATGTTTATTTTTAAATAAATTAAGAAAAAAATATTTTTTTTATAGAAAAAATGAAAAATACTTAAAAAGTATTATTACTAATGGGGCAGAAAAAGCGAAAAAATATGCTAATATTACATTAAAAAAAGTATACAATGTTATTGGTTTAGATATTTAAATACATCTTTATAAAAAATCACATATTTTATTTATCTAGTACCATAAATAACAATTGTTTTACCATGAGCATAAATTAAATTACGTTTTTTTAAAATTTTAAGAGTACGACCTACTGTTTCTCTCGAACAACCAACAATTTTTCCTATTTCTTGTCTAGTTATTTTAATTTGCATACCATCTGGATGAGTTATTGCTTCTGGAGATTTAGCTAAATTTAATAATGTTTTAGAAATTCTATGTGTAACATCTAAAAAAACTAAATTATTAATTTTTTTAAATGTAATTTTTAAATTATCAGCAATTTGTGAAGAAATTTTCATAATAATATTATTATTAATTTTAATTAAATTAAAAAATTTTTTATATGAAATTTTTGCTAATTCACATTCTGTTTTTAATTTTATTAATGTAATTTCTTTATAAGAATTATTAAAAATTCCAATTTCTCCAATAAAATGACCTGAACTTAAATAATTAATTATTATTTCTTTTCCATTTTTATTTTTAATAGAAACAATAACAATTCCTTTTAATATATAATATAAATTTTTAGAAATATCTCCTTGTTTTATTAAAATCATTTTTGCTGGATATTTATTAATATGACAATAAGAAAGAAACCATTCTAAAGTAGCATCTCTTTGTAACTTAAGAAACATTAATAATTATCTCCCTCTATTATCTTTTATTTAAAAATAAAATAATATAAAAAATATGCTGATACCCAGAATTGAACTGGGGACCTCATCCTTACCAAGGATGTGCTCTAACCTTCTAAGCTATATCAGCTAAAATATATGTGAATTATTATTAATATTTTACAAATTAAAAATTATTCAAGCAGACAACGGGAATCGAACCCGTATTACCAGCTTGGAAGGCTGAAGTAATACCATTATACGATGTCTGCTGCTATAAATATATATAATATTTATAATTATTATATACAAAAAATTATGGTGGGAGAAGGATTCGAACCTTCGAAGTCTTTGACGACAGATTTACAGTCTGCTCCCGTTAACCACTTGGGTATCCCACCATTTTAATATTTTAATAAATAAAATTTTAATATATATTAAAAGATATACATTGCCGGCTACCGGAGTTGAACTGGTGACCTACTGATTACAAGTCAGTTGCTCTACCATCTGAGCTAAGCCGGCATTATCTTTTATAAAAAACTAAATATTTTACAAAAACTTTGAAGATTTTATCCTGGTATTTACCTACTCTTACATGAGGAAAACCTCACACTACCATTGGCACTACAACGTTTCACTTCTGAGTTCGGAATGGATTCAGGTGGTACCATTGCGTTATTTATACCAGGAATATTTTATTAAATTATAAATAATTAATTAACAATTAAATCTAAACGATTCTGGTGTTGTAAGGTTAAGACTCACGGGTGTTTATTAGTACTGGTTAGCTTAACATATTACTATGCTTACACATCCAGCCTATCAACGTCATAGTCTTTAACGTCCCTTAAGGAATTTTTGTAAATAATTAACAAAAATTCAGGGAAGATTAATCTTAAGATAAGTTTCGCGCTTATATGCTTTCAGCGCTTATCTTTTCCGTATTTAGCTACCGGGCAATGCTATTGGCATAACAACCCGAACACCAGAGATACGTTCACTCCGGTCCTCTCGTACTAGGAGCAAATTCTTTCAATCTTCCAACGCCCACGGCAGATAGGGACCGAACTGTCTCACGACGTTCTAAACCCAGCTCGCGTACCACTTTAAATGGCGAACAGCCATACCCTTGGGACCTACTACAGCCCCAGGATGTGATGAGCCGACATCGAGGTGCCAAACACCGCCGTCGATATGAACTCTTGGGCGGTATTAGCCTGTTATCCCCGGAGTACCTTTTATCCGTTGAGCGATGGCCTTATCATACAGGACCACCGGATCACTAAGACCTGCTTTCGCATCTGTTTGAATTGTCATTCTCACAGTTAAGCCAGCTTTTGCCTTTGTACTAACCTCACGATTTCCGACCGTGATTAGCTGACCTTAGTACTCCTCCGTTACTCTTTAGGAGGAGACCGCCCCAGTCAAACTACCCACCAGACACTGTCTCTGACCCGGATAACGGGCCAAGGTTAGAATAATAAATATTAAAGGGTGGTATTTCAAGATTGACTCCATATTAACTAGCGTTAATATTTCATTGTCTCCCACCTATCCTACACATTAATATTTATTATTCAATATCAAGCTATAGTAAAGGTTCACGGGGTCTTTCCGTCTTGCCGCGGGTATACTGCATCTTCACAGCAATTTCAATTTCACTGAGTCTCAGGTGGAGACAGTCTGACCATCATTACGCCATTCGTGCAGGTCGGAACTTACCCGACAAGGAATTTCGCTACCTTAGGACCGTTATAGTTACGGCCGCCGTTTACCGGGGCTTCGATCAAGAGCTTCTTATTTAAAAATAATAACCCCATCAATTAACCTTCCGGCACCGGGCAGGCGTCACACCGTATACGTCCACTTACGTGTTTGCACAGTGCTGTGTTTTTAATAAACAGTTGCAGTCAGCTATTATCTTAGACTGATTTCAGCTTTGAAAGTAAATTTCTCTACTTACAATCAGCGTGCCTTCTCCCGAAGTTACGGCACTATTTTGCCTAGTTCCTTCACCTGAGTTCTCTCAAGCGCCTTAGTATTCTCTACCTGACTACCTGTGTCGGTTTGGAGTACGATTCAATATTATTTAAAGCTTAGAGGATTTTCTTGTAAGCAGGGTATCAATTACTTCAATACAATAAAGTATCTCGTCATTACGCCTTAATGTTTATAATTATTCGGATTTTCCTAAATAATTCATCTAAACGCTTAAACCAAGACTACCATCACTTGGCTAACCTAACCTTCTTCGTCCCCCCTTCGCAATAATAATGAGTACAGGAATATTAACCTGTTGTCCATCGATTACGCTTTTCAGCCTCATCTTAGGTTTCGACTTACCCTACCTCGATTACCGTTGGATAGGAACCCTTAGTCTTTCGGCGAATAGGTTTTTCACCTATTTTATCGTTACTCATGTCAGCATTCGCACTTCTGATCTTTCCAACAAACTTCACAATTTATCTTCAACAATTTACAGAACGCTCCCCTACCCAATAAATAAATTCTTTATTGTCGCAGCTTCGGTGTATAATTTAGCCCCGTTATATCTTCCGCGCAGGACGACTAGACCAGTGAGCTATTACGCTTTCTTTAAATGATGGCTGCTTCTAAGCCAACATCCTGGCTGTTTATGCCTTCCCACTTCGTTTCCCACTTAATTATAACTTAGGGACCTTAGCTAGCGATCTGGGTTGTTTCCCTCTCCACAACGGACGTTAGCACCCGCTGTGTGTCTCCCGTGATAACATTATTCGGTATTTGAAGTTTGCATCGGATTGGTAAATCTGGAAGATTCCCTAACCGAAACAGAGCTCTACCCCCGAATATGAATTACACGAGGCGCTACCTAAATAGCTTTCGGGGAGAACCAGCTATCTCCCGGTTTGATTGGCCTTTCACCCCTAACCACAAGTCATCCGCTAATTTTTCAACATTAGTCGGTTCGGTCCTCCAGTAAGCATTACCAAACCTTCAACCTGCCCATGGTTAGATCACCGGGTTTCGGGTCTATATCTTGCAACTAAAACGCCCTTTTAAGACTCGGTTTCCCTACGGCTTCCTTATACAGTTAACCTTGCTACAAAATATAACTCGCTGACCCATTATACAAAAGGTACGCAGTCACATTTTTTTCAAAATGCTCCTACTGCTTGTACGTATATGATTTCAGGTTCTATTTCACTCCCCTAACCGGGGTTCTTTTCACCTTTCCCTCACGGTACTAGTTCACTATCGGTCAGTCAGTAGTATTTAGCCTTAGAGGATGATCCCCCTATATTCAAACAAAATTTCACGTGTTTCGTTCTACTCTTCGAGAATATAATTATTATATTTTAGTATACGGGACTATCACCCTATATTGTATAACTTTCCAGTTATTTCTATTAATATAACAAATATGTATATCTCTGGGCTTTTTCCTTTTCGCTCGCCACTACTAAGGAAATCTCTATTGATTTCTTTTCCTCAGGATACTTAGATGTTTCAGTTCTCCTGGTTTGCTTCGTTATTCTATGTATTCAAATAACGATAATATATAATTATATATATTAGGTTTCCCCATTCGGATATCACCGACTAATAATGCTTTAAATCAACTTATCGATGCTTTTCGCAGATTAACACGTCCTTCATCGCCTCTGACTGCCAAGGCATCCGTCATATACGCTTATTTACTTAACCTTACAACCCACAATCGTTTAAATAAATTTAATATTAATTAAATAATTAAAATATTATTTTTTATTAAATTATTATTTTACCTAATTTTGAAAGAACAT